>NZ_BAAANN010000020.1:169538-171319 GCF_039529815.1 Amycolatopsis minnesotensis
TTGAGAAGAGCACGTCGTCGGTGCTCATGACTCCTCCGTTGGAAAGAGCACGTCGTCGGTGCTCATGGCCGTTCCCCCAGCACGCCGCCGATGACCGTGGTGAACTCCCGCCAGCCGGCGCGCTCCGCGGCGAGTTCGCGCTGACCGGCTCTGGTGAGGCGGTAGGTCCGGCGCTTGCGCCCGGACACGACGTCCCATTCGCTGGCGAGGAACCCGGCCCGCTCGAGTCTGCGCAGCGCCGGGTAGACGGTGCCGGTCGGCAGGTCGAGCACACCGTCGGTGCGCAGCTGCAACGCCTCGATGATCGCGTACCCGTGCAGCTTCCTGCCGTCGAGCACCGCGAGGAGCAGCGCGTCGAGATGACCGCGCAGAACGTCCGCCTTCATACCTCGGCAGCCTACTGGTCGGGAACACAGGGAGCCAGCTCGGGGAAACCCTGAGATGACCCTGATTTTATAGGTTTCTCTGCTACATGTCGTGTGACTACGTATAGCCTCGCTACTGATCATCCGACATCCGGAGGGAAGCCCATGGACGCCACCGGGCTGGCACGCACCCAGTTCGCGCTCACCACCTCGTTCCACTTCCTGTTCGTCCTGCTCACCCTGGGTCTGGTGACCGTGGTCGCGATCATGCAGACCCGGCACGCACTCGGCGGGAAGCCCGAGCTGAGGCGGATGACCCGATTCTGGGGGAAGCTGTACGTAATCAACTACGCACTGGGAATCGCGACCGGAATCGTGATGGAGTTCCAGTTCGGGCTCAACTGGACCGGCCTTTCCGCGGTCGCCGGTGACGTGTTCGGGGCGCCACTGGCGATCGAAACGCTGGTCGCCTTCTTCCTCGAATCGACGTTCCTCGGCCTGTGGATCTTCGGCTGGGACCGGCTCGGGAAGTGGGTGCACCTCGCGCTCATCTGGCTGGTTACGCTGACCGCGTACGCGTCGGCGTACTTCATCATGGTGGCGAACTCGTTCCTGCAGAACCCGGCCGGTGCCACCGCGCGCGGCGGCACGCTCGAACTGGACGACTTCGGCGCGCTGCTGGCCAATCCCGCGTTGCGGTCCGCGCTCCCGCACCTGATCACCGGCGCGCTGCTCACCGGCGGCGTGTTCGTCACCGGGGTGTCGGCCTACCACTTCCTCAAGCGCACCACCGAAGTCGAGTTCTTCCGCCGCTCGATGCGCGTCGGCGTGGTGCTGAGCCTGATCAGTTCCCCGTTCGTGATCAGCCAGGGCTTCGCGCAGTTCGGGGAGATCAGGGGCTACCAGCCTGGCAAGCTGGAGGACCCGGCGGTCGGCGCACCGCTCGACCTGATGATCATGATCGGCTTCGTGCTGTTCATCACGGCCGCACTGGGCGCGGTGCTGCTCTACCGGAACCTGGTCACCAGGGCGCGGCCGCTGCTCTACCTGATGGTGCTCGGCATCCCGCTTCCGTTCATCGCCGCGATCTGCGGCTGGCTGGTCCGCGAGATCGGGCGCCAGCCGTGGCTCGTCAACGGGTACCTGCGCACCTCCGACGCGGTCGCGGGCATCCCGGCCGGCCAGGTGCTGGCGTCGATGCTCGTCTTCGTCGTCCTGTTCGCCGGACTCGCCGTCGCCGACTGGGTGCTGATGGCCAGGATCGCCCGCCGCGGCCCCGAAACGACGGCACCCGAACCCGATGACGAACCCCGCCTAGTTGTATTGACCATGGAGGTTGGGTACGGGGCGACACGTGATCGGATGATCTTGGTGTGAGGAGGGCCTCCGGGTTCGGTGTGGATTGCGACATCTGCA
>NZ_BAAANN010000021.1:0-170688 GCF_039529815.1 Amycolatopsis minnesotensis
CGACACCACCCCCTTCGAACGCATCGTCGACACCGCCACCCCCCACCGAGACCCCAGCCGCAACCCCCTCACCGAAGCCATGATCGTCCTCGACAACGTGGCGTCGCCGGAGTTTTCCCTTCCCGGGCTGGAAGTCGAGGAGCTGACGCCGCCCGCCGACGTGAGCACCCACGACCTGCAGGTCGAGTTCGCCCCGCAGGGCGGTGGCCTGGTGGCGCGGATCTCGTACAGCACCGCGCTGTTCAACAGGTCCACAGTGGAACGGATGGCGGATAACCTGGTGGTGCTGCTCGATTCCGTCGCCAGGGAGCCGGATCGCGAACTGCGGACGCTGCCGAACGCCATCGCGGGCCAACGGGATCTCGCGCTGGGCTGGAGCGGGACTTCGTCGGCCGTGGCTCCGGTGCGGACCTTGCCCGAGCTGTTCGCCGACCAGGTCCGGCGCTCGCCGGACGCGGCCGCGGTGGTCTTCGAGGGCAGGTCGGTGACCTACCGCGAACTCGACGAACGCGCGAACCGGATCGCCAACCGCCTCGTCGCCGCCGGAGTGCGTCCCGACGACCTGGTCGGGATCTGCCTCGATCGCGGGATCGAACTGGTGGCGAGCATGCTCGCGGTGCTGAAGTCCGGTGGCGCCTACCTGCCGCTCGACCCCACCAACCCCGCCGAGCGGCTGGCCTACCTGCTCGACGACGCCGATGTGGTGCTGGTGCTCACCGACGAGCGACTTCGGACACGACTGCCCTCGCGAGCTTCGCAGGTGCTCTGCGTCGACGCCGAGCGGATCGCTGACGAACCGAGCGCGGCACCGGCTCCGAGGCTGGCGGCGGCGAACCTGGCGTACGTCATCTACACCTCCGGTTCGACGGGGCGGCCCAAGGGCGTACCGGTGACGCACGGCAACGTGGCGCGGCTACTGGCCTCGGTGGAAGGGGACCTGGGGTTCGGGCCCGGTGACGTGTGGACGCTGTTCCACTCCTACGCCTTCGACTTCTCGGTGCTGGAGACCTGGGGCGCGCTGCTGTCGGGCGGCACGCTGGTGGTGGTGCCGTGGGAGACCAGCCGCTCGCCGAAGGACTTCCTCGCGCTACTGGTCGCGGAACGCGTGACCGTGCTGAACCAGACGCCGTCCGCCTTCTACCCGCTGGTGCAGGCGGATCGGGAAGATCCCGAACTCGGCGCCAAGCTCGCGCTGCGGCGCGTGGTGCTCAGCGGGGAGGCGTTGGACTTCGCCAGGCTCGGCGACTGGTACGAGCGGCACGACGGCTCCGCTCCGGTGCTGGTCAACATGTACGGCATCACCGAGACCACGGTCGTCACCTCCCAGCTCGCCCTCGACGAAACCTCGGGCAGGGCCGACGCCGGCTCTCTGATCGGTGCGCCGATCGACGGAATGCGGCTCTACGTAATGGATTCCGCGCTGCGACTCGCGCCGATCGGGGCGCCGGGGGAGCTGTACGTGGCAGGGCCCGGCCTCGCCCGTGGCTACCTCGGCCGGCCTGAGCTGACGGCGCACCGGTTCGTGGCGAACCCGTTCGCGGAGGGCGGTGACCGCCTCTACCGGTCCGGCGACTTGGCGCGCTGGCGCCAGGACGGCACGCTGGAGTACCTCGGCCGTGCGGACGACCAGGTCAAGATCCGCGGGTTCCGCATCGAACTGGGCGAGGTGTCCGCGGTACTGGCGGAGCAGCCGGATATCGGGGACGCGGCGGCGGTGGTGCGCGAGGACATGCCGGGGGACAAACGCCTGGTGTGCTACGCCACGGCGGCCGCCGGAGCCGAACCCGATGTCGTGGCGCTGCGCGCCCGGCTCGGGGAGTTGCTGCCGTCCTACGCGGTGCCGTCGGCGATCGTGGTGCTGGCCGAGCTGCCGCTCACCGCGAACGGCAAGCTCGACCGGCGCGCACTCCCCGCGCCGGACGGTCCGATCGCGGGCACGCCGTACGAGGCTCCCGACGGTGAAGCCGAAGCCGCGCTCGCCGAGGTGTGGGCGAGCGTGCTCGGGGTGCCGAGGGTGGGCAGGTGGGACAACTTCTTCGACCTCGGCGGCGATTCCATCCTCAGCATCCAGATGGTCACGCAGGCGCGGCGGGCCGGGTTCCTGATGTCCACCAAGGACCTGTTCCTGCATCCGAGCGTCAGCCGGCTCGCCGCGGTCGTCGAGACCGCGGCGGAGTCCGAAGAGGACACCGCGCCGGTCGTCGGAGCGGTTTCGCTGACGCCGATCCAGTGCGAGTACTTCGAGTCGGATCCCGTTGTCCCGCAGCACTTCAACCAGTCGGTCCTGATCGAGCTCGCCGAGGGCGCCGACTTCGGCCACCTCGGCAAGGCGCTGGACGCGGTGCTGGCCCAGCACGACATGCTCCGGGCCCGGTACCGGCGGGAAGACGGCGAATGGCGGCAACGGATCGATCCGGCCGAGGAAGCGGATCTGCTCACGCGGCACGATCTGTCCTCAGTGGACGACTCCGAGCTGGTCGCGACGATGGACGCGCTGGCGGCGCGGGCCGATGCGAGCTTCGCGCTGGCGGAGGGGCCGCTGGTCCGGGCGCTGCTGTTCGATCGGGGCGATCGCCGGGCGTGGCTGTTCGTCACGGTCCACCACCTGGTGGTGGACGGGGTGTCGTGGCAGATCCTGCTCGACGATCTGGACCGGGCCTACCGGCAGCTCGCGGCGGGGGAACCGACGGCGCTCGGCCCGAAGACCACGTCGTTCCAGACATGGGCGTCCCGGTTGGCCCGTCACGTCGCCGAAGGCGGTTTCGCCGGGGAGGTGGCCTTTTGGACGGAGGTCGCCGACCGCGCCACAGCTCCCGTCGACGCCCCGCGCCTCGCCGGTTCCGTCGGTGAGCTGTCGGTTTCCCTGACCGAGGCCGAAACGGAGGCTCTGCTGCGGTTGGCGCCATCGGCGTTCCGCACGCGCGTCAACGACGTTCTGCTCACCGCGCTTTCCTGGGCGCTGGGCAGGTGGGCCGACGAGGACGTGCTCATCGATCTGGAAGGGCACGGGCGGGAAGCGCTGTTCGACGAGGTCGACCTGTCACGGACGGTGGGCTGGTTCACCGCGAAGTACCCGGTCGCGCTTGAGGTGCCGGCGGCGGCGGAACCGGATTGGCAGGCCACCGTTAAGTCCGTGCGGCGCCAGCTCCGCCGGGTGCCCGGCAACGGCATCGGCTACGGCGCGCTGCGCTTTCTCGCCGGTGCCCTCCCGGCGCACCCGCGGCCGCGAGTGCTGTTCAACTACAACGGACAGCTCGACAACACGATGAGCGCTGGCGCGCTGTACCACGCCTTCCACGAACCCATCGGCAGGGCGAAGGACGCCGCGGAGCCGTTGTCGCACCCGCTGGAGATCGTCGGTTCGGTGCGCGCGGGCACCATGACATTCGCGTGGCTGTATTCGGCCGAGGTCTACGACCGGCAGGCCGTCGAGCGGGCCGCGGACGAGTTCCGCGGCGCGCTGCGCGCGATCGCACGCCACCTCGATCCCGCGCTGGAGGGGTGAACCGATGCCGTACGAGGATCTTGAGGCGCTGCTCGCCGGTTTGGCCGCGAAGCACCAGGTGCCCGGTGCGCAACTGGTGGTGCGCACCGCCGAGGGGGTCGTCGCGGTCGAGACCGGCGAGCGGGCGAGCGGTTCCGGGGACGTGGTCACTGCGTCGACGGCGTTCCCGATCGGCTCGATCACCAAGGCGTTCACCGCCGCGCTGGTGATGGTCCTGGTCGGCGACGGTGACATCGAGCTCGACGCACCGCTCGCCGAAACATTGCCATGGCTGGACTCCACGATCACGGCACGCCAGGTGCTCAGCCACACCAGCGGTCTCGCGGCGAACTCGGACCTGGCGGGGCCGCACGACGGGCCGCGCGCCCGGTGGGTCGGCAGGCACTGCCGCGCAGCGGATCTGGCCCACCGCCCCGGAACCGTGTTCTCCTATTCCGGTGACGGATACGTCCTGCTCGGCCACCTCGTCGAGGAGGTCACCGGGATGTCGTGGTGGGAGGCGCTCGACGCGATCCTGCTCCGGCCGCTCGGGATCACCGCGGGGTCCATTGTGGAGGACGGGCCGAGGGCGCGAGACGTGGCGAGCGGGCACACCGTCCAAAGCAGACTCGGGCGGGTGCTTCCCGTCGTCGGCGGTACCCTGCCGTCGATGTCCGCGCCGGAAGGCGCGCTCGCCCTCTCGGCGTCGGACCTCGTCACGTTCGCCCGCATGCACCTCGGCGACCCCGAGCTGCCGCGCCCGCTCGCCTCGGATGCGCTCGCCACGATGCGCCAGGACCAGACGGGGCATACGAGCGTGGGGCCGTACGGCATGGCCGACGGGTGGGGCCTCGGGTGGGGGCTGTACCGCCGGGACGGCGTCGAATGGTTCGGTCACGACGGCACGATCGACGGCACGTCCAGTCATCTGCGGTGCGCACCCGGCGACGGCACGGTGGTGGCGCTGACCACGAACGCGAGCAGCGGCGCGGCACTGTGGGACGACCTCGCCGAACACCTCTCCGTGGGGAGCCGCTCGCTGTCGAAGCTCGACGACGAGGGACCACCGGTGCCCGCGCCGCCCGACTGCGCGGGCCGGTACGTCAACGGCGCGCTGGAGTTCACCATCGACCACCGAGACGACGGGCTGTACCTGCTGATCGGCGGCGAACCGCAGTCGAAGGTGACCACCTTCGGCGGCCTGACCTTCACGCTGCACGACCTCAACGGGGGCGCGCCGCAGGTCGGCCGCTTCCTGCGAAGCACGGTGGACGGCCGCGTCGACCTGATCCAATGCCTTGGCCGCTTGGCGACCCGCGTCCCTTGAGCGAAGCCATTCCTCCGGTGACTTCCTTCGCGCCCGTCGCATGACGTCGTCGTCGCCGTACGTCGGCGGTGCCCACCAGCGCGCCGGGCGGGATCGGCTGGTCGTCGGTGTCTCATCGACCTCCTCTTCGGTGTCGTGGTCACCTTCGAAAGGTGCTTGCCTTCGGCGGCGAAACCGTGTCATCGGTATTCATAACCTGACAAGATGGTGACATATTAATGAGATCTGACGGCATGGCCGCGACGCCCTGGAATGCGGGCGCTATTCGTCACCTGTCAAACTGGTGGGATGGAGCACGCCTTTCCCTGTGGCAACCTCGCGCTGGACTTCGCGGGGTCACTCCGCGCCAGGCGCAACGCGGACCCGCGCGAGATGCTGCGCACGGCGCGAAGCCTCGACGCCTGGTTCCGCGAGTCGGGGGTGACCGACGTCGAGCCGAGAAGCGCTCCCGGCGATCTCGTCACGGCGGTGGCGCTGCGGGAGGCGATCTACGACCTGGTCCGCGCGCGCCTGGTCGGCGAGCGGGCCGATCCCGGATCGGTGGCCGTGGTCAACGAGACGGCGGCCCGGCCACCGGTGGTTCCCCGGCTCGTGCTGGGCGGGCGGGAGCTGACCGCCACGGCGGACCAAGCGCTGTCGTCCGTCGCGCGGGTGGCGGTCGAGGTGCTCGGCGGCACCGACGCCGAGCTGCTCAAGGAATGCGGCCGCCCGGAATGCACCCAGGTCTACCTCGACCTCTCACGGGGTTTTCGCCGCGAGTGGTGCGCGATGGCGACCTGCGGGAACAAGATGAAGGCGCTGGCGCATCGCGCGCGCCAGCGCGGCAACCCGACCATCGAGCCCTCGCGCCTCGGCACCCGGTGGGCGTGCCGCGCTACGGCAGGGAAGCCGAGCTGAAGGAACTCGCCGAACTCGTCGGCGGACCGGCTGGCCGCACCGCTGTCCTGGTGCGGGGTGCGGCCGGGATCGGGAAGTCGGCGCTCGTCGAAGCGGCGGTTTCGGCGGCGCCGGTCGCGGGGCCGCGCGCGCTGAAGACGACCGGGGCCGAGGCCGAGCGGAACCTTGCCTAGTTGCGGGACGCGGGACTCGCCCCGATCGTGCTCGGGTCGTTCGCGCGCGGCTGCTCAGCGACGCTGCGGGAAACCGCTCGCGCTGACCGACCTGCCGTCGGCCGTGGCCGATCTCGACCGGCTCGATCCCGTCCTGCCGCTGCCCGAACGCGGAGGGCCTGACGAACAAGGAGATCGGGCAACGGCTCTACCTGTTCCACCGGACCGTCGGCACCCGTCTACACCGGATCTTCCCGAAGCTGGGTGTGAGTTCGCTGGCCGATCCTGTGGATGTGCTGGAAAGGTGACGTGTTCTTTGCTTCTGCTGTGGTTGGTTCGTCGTGTTGGGCTGCGGTCTACTGACGGCTTTCGACGGGAAGCGCGGCTTCGTTGGCTGGGTGGCGGTCCGGCTCGATCGCGGGTGCTGATTTCGGTGGCGTGGCGCGATTTCCTTGTTTGTCCATTGTGGACTTGTTGGCTCCGGGTAACTATTCAGGTCGGGTGAGAGGTGGCAGGAAAGGTGACCGCCTTGTCCGTTCTGTGGGGAACTGTCGCTGGTGACCAACGACGCGACCGGCACCGAGGAGCGGCAGTTTCACTCGGCGCGCCGAAGGCGTGCCTGAAACCTTCACCGTGCCCGCCAAACACGTGAGCGCCAGGGGCGAATCGACCGACCAGACTGCCCTGCGGGTCAAGGGCTCCACGGTCCGTCCAGTGCGATGCCTGCGTCCGCGGCGATCCGCGCCCGTGAGCGCAGCGCGTTCCCGCAGCGCGTCGAGATCGACGCCGACCAGTACGCCGCCGCGGTTGACGACCTTTCCGGCGACGAGCACGGTGTTCACCAGGCCGCGCTGCACGCCGAGTGCGGTGCGCATGGTCGAAAACTGTCCGTTATGGACAGTCATCGGCGCTGGTGCGGAACGAAAGCACGCGCCCGTTCTCGACGCGCACTTCGGCTCCCCGCCACCGTGAGCGCAGCCAGCGGTCATGGCTGGCGAGCACGACCGAGCCCGGCCCGCTACCCAGTGCGTCTTCCAGCTCGTCGCACAACCGCGGGGACAGGTGGTTGGTGGGCTCGTCGAGCAGCAGGAGGTCGGGAGGCCGCGCCACGAGCAGTGCCAGCGCGAGCCGCCGCCGCTGGCCGACCGACAGGTCCGCGACCGGCTTGTCCAGGTCCCACGCGTGCAGCAAGCCCAGCGACGCCAACGGGACGGCTTCCGCCCGTTCCGCGCCGAGCGCGGAGTCGTAGGTTTCCCGCGCGGTGCGGGACGGCTCGCCGAACGCGGTGTCCTGGTCCAGCAACCCGATCCGGAGCCGAGGGCGGCGCCGCACACCGGCCGGATCGAGCCTGCCTGCCAGCACGAGCAGCAGCGTGGACTTGCCTGCGCCGTTCGGCCCGGTGACGAGCAGCCGCCCGGTGGCGCGCACGTCGAAGCGTTCGACCGCGAGCCGTCCCGGCAGGTCGACCTCGCGCAGGGACACCAGTATCCCGTCGGCGGCCCGGCCCGCGAGCGCGTCCGGGCGGAACCGCAACGGTCGCGGGGGAGCGGGAACCTGGCGGCGTTCCAGGTCTTCGAGCCTGCGCGCGGTGCTGCGCACGCGGCGCGCGATCTGGTTCTGCACCCTGCCGCCCGCGTGCCCGTACCCCATCTTTTCGTTGTCGCGCTTGGCTCGGTTCGGCGCGACCCCGTGCGTGGCCACGCCGAGAGCGTCGCGCAGCGCGGTGAGCTCCTCCTGCTCTTCGTCGTGGCGACGCTGCCAGCGCTCCCGTTCGGCGCGCTGGTAAGTCAGGTAGTCGCGGTAGGTGCCGCCGTACCGGACCGGGCCGTCGAGCGCGGGGTCGAGGTCGACGAGGTTCGTGCACACCGCGTCGAGGAACGCGCGGTCGTGGCTCGCCACCACGACCGTTCCCGGCAGGCCGCGCAACTGCTCTTCCAGGAAGGCGGCCGCGTCGTCGTCGAGGTGGTTGGTCGGTTCGTCCAGTACCAGCGCGGACGGGCGGCGGATCAGCAGCGCGGAGAGCGCGAACCTGCCGCGCTGGCCGCCCGACAGCGAGGAAAGGGTGCGATCGTGGTCGAGCGCGCCGAGCCCGAGCCCGGCCAGCACGATCCCGGCCCTGCGGTCGGCATCCCACGCACCGTGCCGCTGCGCGTGCTCCAGCCGCTCGGCGTACTCGGCGAGCAGGCCGCCGTCCTCCGGTTCCTCCGCGAGCGAGGCGGCGAGCCGGTCCAGCTCGGCGAGGTCCCGGCGCGCCTCGGCCAGTGCGTCGTCGATCACCTCGGCGACGGTGGCCTCGGGATCGAAGGGCATTTCCTGGTGCAGGTAGCCGAGATCCGGCGGACGTTCGACGGTGCCGCGATCGGGCTGGTCCGCGCCGGCGAGCAGTCGCACCAAAGTGGACTTCCCGGCACCGTTCTCCCCGATCAGGCCGATCCGGTGGCCGGGAGCCGCGGTGAGGGAAACGCCGTCGAGCACCCGCCGGTCACCGAGCACGCGCACGAGGTCGTGCGCGATCAGGGCTGCTTCAACCATGTCAGCCCCGGTTTCAGCGCGCCGGGACGGGCGCCGCCGTCTCCAGCAGTTTGCCGTCTTCGAGGCTGAGCCAGCGATCGATCCTGATCTCGGCGAGGAACCGTTCGTCGTGGCTGATCACGACGAACGCGCCCTGGAACGCGTCGAGCGCGCTCTCCAGCTGTGCCGCGCTGACCAGGTCGAGGTTGTTCGTCGGCTCGTCGAGCAGCAACAGCTGCGGCGCGGGCTCGGCGAACAGGATGCAGGCCAGCGTGGCGCGCAGCCGCTCGCCGCCGGAGAGGACGCCGACCGGGAGATGCACCCGCGAGCCGCGGAACAGGAAGCGGGCCAACAGGTTCATCCGCTGTTCCGGCGGCATCGCGGGGGCGGACGCGGCCAGGTTCTCCGCCACGCTGCGGTCGCCGTCGAGCAGGTCGAGCCGCTGGGACAGGTAGGCGATCCGGCCGTCGGCCCTGGTGACGTTGCCGCCGCCCGGTTCCAGCTCGCCGTGGACGATCCGCAGCAGGGTGGATTTCCCGGCACCGTTGGGCCCGGTCAGCGCGATCCGTTCGGGGCCGCGGATGGCCAGGCTCGCGCCGTCACCGCTGAACAGCGCGCGTTCGCCGTAGCTCATCCGCATCCGCTCGCCGAGGAACAGCGTCCGTCCGGACGGCACGGCGGTGCGGGGGAGGTCGAGCGCGATCTTCTGTTCGCTGCGCAGCGCTCGCTCCGCCTGGTCGAGCTTGGTCTTCGCCGCGCTGACCCGGGCCGCGTGCGTCCCGTCGGCCTTCGCGGCCGACTCCTGCGCGTTGCGCTTCATCGTCCCGGCGAAGATCTTCGGCAGTCCCGCGTTCCCGAGGTTCTTCGAGGCGTTGCTCGCCCGGCGGGCCGCGCGCTCACGGGCTTGCTGCATCTCGCGCTTCTCGCGCTTGACCTCCTGCTCGGCGTTGCGGATGTTCTTCTCCGCCACCTCGCGCGCGGCTTCGACGGCCTGCTCGTACTCGGTGAAGTTTCCGCCGTAGAACCGGACTTCACCGCTTTCGAGCTCGGCGATGCGGTCCATCCGGTCGAGCAGCGCGCGGTCGTGGCTCACCACGAGCAGGCAGCCGTGCCAGTCGTCGAGCACGGCGTAGAGCTTGCGGCGCGCGTCGAGGTCGAGGTTGTTGGTCGGCTCGTCCAGCAGCAGCACGTCGGGCCGTTTGAGCAGCTGCGCCGCGAGGCCGAGGGAGACGATCTGGCCGCCGCTGAGGGTGTCCAGCCCGCGGTCGAGATCGAGTTCGCCGAGCCCGAGCCGGTCAAGCTGGGCGCGGGTGCGTTCCTCGACGTCCCAGTCGGTGCCGATGGTGGTGAAGTGCTCCTCGTCGGTGTCACCGGACTCGACGGCCGTCAGCGCGCGCAGGATCGCGTCGACGCCGAGTACCTCCGCGACGGTCAGGTCTCCGGTCAGCGGCAGGTCCTGTGGCAGGTAGCCGAGCACGCCGTCGGTGGTGACGCTGCCGGACGAGGGGCGCAGTTCCCCGGCGAGGAGCTTGAGCAGGGTCGTCTTCCCCGCCCCGTTCGGTGCGACGAGCCCGGTGCGGCCACCGGGGACGCTGAAGGACAACCGGTCGAAGACGGGGGTGTCGTCGGGCCAGGAGAAGGACAGGCTGGAGACGACGACGCAGGTGTCGGACATGAAGGAGGACCTCGGATGTGGTGCGGGCAGGGCAATGCCCTGGAGCGGAAGGAGCGGACGACAACGCGGCCACGACGGCGACGCCGCATGACGGCGTACCGGTGGCCTGCTACCTCCGGGGCTCACCCGGAGATGTCGTCTTCACCTGCCACGTCGAGTCTCCTTCGAACGGCTCTCTGCATTCCGACGATAGCAGCCCATCGGCGCCGGAGGTGCAGGGTATTCCGGGAGTCACACGGCCGGGTGTGGGACGGGGCGGCGAATTTTTATGGAAAGACGGATACTGACACTCCCTGAAAAGGTTATGAATAACTGTCTTGACTGGTTACGAACAATCTGTGAATCGCCGCAGGCGAAGAACGCCGGTGAGGGGAGTGGCCATGAGTTCCAGACGCGCGTTCGGCTCGGCAGGGTGGTGGTGCCCTCCCTCCGCGGGCACGGCGCGACCCGGTTCCGCCGTTCTCGAAGCGGTCCGGCTCTGACCGCGTTGCTCCGGATGGGCTAACGTCTTCGTTCCCGGCCTGTTGTCCACATCGGACGGAAGGCGCCCGCGCCGCAACCGGCGTGCCGCGGGCTCGTTGGTAACGGAGGTGGTCCGGGGCAGTGACCGCGGCGAACGGTGCGGTGGGAGAGAGGGCGCGCATGGCGGGCAGGGGCGGTTCGCTCGCGGCGCGGCCGGGAGAACCGGCCGAAGCGACCAGCTATGTCGGCCGGAGCGCGGAGACCGAGGAGGCCCGCCGCCTGCTCGGGATCGCCTCGGTGGTGACGTTGACCGGCCCCGGCGGGGTCGGCAAGACCAGGCTGGCCTGGCGCGTCGCCGACGCCTGCCACGCGGCGTTCTCCGGCGCGGTCGCGTTCGTGTCGCTGGCCGAACTGCGCGAGCCCGCCTTGCTGGTGCCCACGGTGGCCAACGCGCTCGGCTTCGGCGACCGGTCGGTGAAGCCGGCCGTCGACGTGGTCGTCGAGGCGTTGCGGACACGCAAGCTGTTGCTGGTGCTGGACAACTGCGAGCACCTGGTGGACGACTGCGCTTGGTTCGCCGACACGATCGCCCGCGCCTGTCCCGAGGTGCGGGTGCTGGCGACCAGCAGGCAGTCGCTCGGGGTGGCGGGCGAGCGGATCCTGCCGGTGCCGCCGCTGGCGGTGCCGGAGGAAGGGGAGTCGCTGGAACGAGCGCGGGGCTACGACGCGGTGCGGCTGTTCGTGGACAGGGCGAGCGCGGTGGTGCCGTCCTTCCGGCTCACCGAGGACGACGCCGAGCACCTCATCCGGCTGTGCCGCAGGCTCGACGGGCTGCCGCTGGCGATCGAACTGGCCGCCGTGCGGTCGCGGGCGCTGTCCCCGCGCCAGCTGGCCGACCGCCTCGACCGCCGGTTCACGGTCCTGTCCGGGGGACACCGCGGCACGCCGGGCCGTCACGAGACGATGCGCGCGCTGATCGACTGGAGCCACGACCTGTGCACGGCGCCCGAACGGCTGCTGTGGGCGCGCGCGTCGGTGTTCTCGGGCAGTTTCGACCTGGACGCGGCGGAGCGCGTGTGCGACGGCGGGGACCTGCCGACCGACGAGGTGCTGGAAGTGGTCGACGGGCTGCTGGACAAGTCGATCCTGCTGCGCGAGGAGCACGCCGGCAGCGTCCGCTACCGGATGCTGGAGTCGGTGCGCGAGTACGGCGCCGACCGGCTGCGCGCCGCCGGCGAGCTGGCCGCCGTCCGGCTGCGGCACCGGGACTGGGTCGCCGAGCTGGCAGGCCGGTACGCCGCGGAGTGGCTGGAGACCGACCAGCTCGGCTGGATGGGGCGCCTGCGCCACGAGCACGCGAACCTCCGCGCCGCGCTCGACTACTGCGCCGAAGAGCCCGCGGAAGCCGTCGTCGGCCTGCGGATTCTCCGCGACGTCAAGGAGTTCTGGATCGTGCGCGGCCTGAACACCGAGGGCCGGATGTGGTTGCGGAGACTGGACGAGGCCGCCCCGCCGGGGGTGCCGGAGCGGGCACACGCGTGGTGGCTCTTCGCGTTCCTGGCCGTGGTGCAGGGCGATCCCGCCGCGTACCAGTCCGCAGTGGACAGTGCGACCGCGGAAGCGGAGGCGGCAGGCGACGACCACGCGCTCGCCTACGTGCACCACGTGCGGGCCTACGCGGCGTTGATCGGGGACGAGATGCCCGAGGCGGTGCGGCTGTTCGGCAAGGCCATCGAGATGTTCCGCGAGCACGGTGACGAAGGCGCGCGGTTGTGGTCGAGCTACAACTACGGCCTCGCGATCGCGCTGGCGGGCGACATGGACCGCGGCCGTGCGGTGCTGACCGAATGCGTCGAGACCTGCGTGCGACGGGGTGAGGTCTTCTGGCGCGGCTGGGCACTGTGGTCACGCGCCGCCGCCGAGTACCTCCGGGGTGATCTCGGGGTGGCCCGCGAGTGCTGCGAGGAGGTGCTCCGGCTGCACAACCAGGTCGACGACCGCGTGGTCATCGGGTTCACGCTCACCGTGCTGGCGGGCTGCGAGGCACGCACCGGCAGGCCGAACCGGGCCGCGATCCTGCAGGGCGCGGCGATGAGCGTCTGGCAGACGCTGGGCGCGTGGCCGACGCGCTACCGGGCCTTCGTCGAGCCGCGCCAGGCCGACACCGACGCGGTGATCGGCGCGCTCGGCTGGGACGCCGCCGCCAAGGAGTTCACCACGGGCGCCGCGATGCCGATCGATGCCGCCATCGCCTACGCACTCGGCGAGCAGGACGACGTCGCTCCGGCGCGGCTGCCCGGCGTTCTCACCAAGCGGCAGGCGGAGATCGCGCACCTGGTCGCCGAAGGGCTCACGAACCAGGAGATCGCCGACCGGCTCGTGATCGCCCGCCGCACCGTGGAGAGCCACGTCGACCACATCCTCACCAGGCTCGACTGCGCCAACCGCGCGCAGATCGCGACCTGGGTGGCCCGGGCGAAGTCCTGAGGCGGGCTGGGCCGAGGAGGATCACCGCGCGGCCAAACGGATGAAGGAGCGGACGAGCGGATCGGTGCTGGTGGTGTTCCAGGCGACGACGAGGCGGCTGGGCGGCACGTCGGCGAGCGGCACCGCGACGAGTCCGGCCGGCATCGTGTGGGAAAGGGGAGTCAGCCCGACGATTCCGTTCCAGAGCGCGGCCTGTACGCATTCCTGGACGGTGCGGATCACCGGGCCGTGGTGCGGTTCGCCGCCGGGCCGCGTGCCGTTCCAGTAGGCCCGCCACCGGGAATCGGTTCCTTCCGGAAGCTGGAACCACGGGCGGTCGGCGAGGTCGTGGACGCGGAGGGAGTCTTTGCCCGCGAGCGGATCGTCCGCGCGCAGGACCGCCCCGACGGGATCGGTGCGCAGTACGTGGGTGCCGATCCCGGTGTCGTCGAAGGGGGTGCGCGTGAGCGCGACGTCGACGAGCCCGGCACGGAGTCCCGCGGTCGGGTCGGTGAAATCGCCTTCGCGGACCCGGACGTCGATTCCGGGGTGGTGCCGGCGGAACGCGGTGACGAGACCGCTGCCGACGTGTTCGACGCTGTCGGCGAGCGTGCCGATGGTGATGCTGGTGGCGCCGGACGCGGCGGCGACCCTGGCGCGTGCCACCTCGGCCTGTTCCAGCAGGGCGCGCGCCTCGTCGTGGAGCGCACTTCCGGCGGTGGTGAGGGTGACCCCGGTGGCCGACCGGTGCAGCAGCACGGCGCCGAGCTCGGTTTCCAGTTGCTTGATGGCGCGGCTCAGCGGTGGCTGGGTCATGTGCAGCCGGGCCGCGGCGCGCCCGAAGTGGCGTTCTTCGGCGACGGCAACGAAGTAGCGCAGTGAGCGTAGGTCCATCAGCGGCGACGATACCCGCGCGGTATCAGTGCCGGATCACGACAAGCGGTACACGAAGAAGTTGACCCCCATGCCCGCGACGAGCCTGCTGCTCTGCGCCACCACTTCCTGGCGGAATCCTTCGGTGTCGATGAGCTGCTGGAGGTAGGCAAGATCCCCGGCGTTGCCGAAGAAGATGATCAGGCGGCCGTTCTCGGCCATGTACTGGCGAACCTCGCGGAAGAACCTGGTCAACGCGCTGTAGTTCTCGTCGGCGGTGGCGGCTTCCAGCATCGTGCGAGGCGTGAACCAGCGGAACGGCGGATTGAATATGATCAGGTCGAACACGCCTTCGACGGAACTGAATATGTCGCTGTGCCGGACCTCGAAATGGTCGGCGACGTTGTTCCGGACGGCGTTGTCCATCGCGTTTTCCAGCGCGTCGGGGTTGATGTCCACGGCCAGTACCTCCGCCGCCCTGGTGGCGGCGATGACGGCGTTGACACCGCATCCGGTGCCCATTTCCAGCACCCGGTCGTCGCTCTTGACCTCCGCCAGCACCGCCTCGCCGAGCAGTTCGGAGAGCGGGCCGATCCTCTTCACCTCCGGCGGCACCACGAAGGTCAGCCCGAGCAGCGAAGAGGTCTCGGTGTCCGCGGCCTTGGTCATGCTCACCATGTCCTCGTGCAGGTGCCGCATGCGTTCGGCGCGCTCTTCGGACATCAGCGGCCGGTAGACCCCGGCGCTCGCCTCGGTGACCTCGCCCTGAGCGTGATTTGATCTCATGGCGCCACAGTGAAGCACCCCCGGCTAGAGGTGACTTCGAGGCGGGATGGCCGGGTTCCGGCAGGCACCCGTGGTCCGTCAGCGGCGACGATACCCGCGCGGTATCGGGCCCGCGGAACAGGTGTTGGACGCGCCGGCGTGCGCCGCGATGGACTGGCGCGGACGGATTGTCCCTGCGGTCGAAGGTGGGTGTCATGGTGGAACTGGTGTCGCGCGAGCCGGTGGTGCGGGCGGAAGAGGCGCGGGAGCTGGCCGGTGATCTGGTGGTGCTCCCGAACCGGGGGGTGGACCTGGTGCCCAATATCGGGGTCATCGGCGGCACGCGTGCCGTGCTGGTGGTCGACACCGGGATGGGGCCGGGCAACGGTGACGCCGTGTTCGAGTTCGTGGCCGACTACGCGCGTGGCCGCGAGATCTACCTGACCACGACCCACTTCCACCCCGAGCACGCCTTCGGTGCGCAGTCCTTCAGCGGCGCGGCGACCTTCCTGGTCAACCGCGCGCAGGCGGACGACCTGGCCGCGAAGGGGGCGGGCTACCTCGACATGTTCAGGGGACTCGGGGAACCGGTGGCACGGCAGCTCGAAGGGGTCGAACTGGTGACCCCGGACCTCGTCTACGACGATTCCCACGAGCTCGACCTCGGCGGCCGGGTCGTACGGCTGCGGGCCACCGGCCGGGCGCACAGCAGGGGCGACCAGGTGATCACGGTTCCCGACGCGGGCGTGCTCTTCACCGGAGACCTCGTGGAGACCGGGCAGTTCGCGATCTTCCCGTGGTTCCCGCCGCACGACACCGACGTGTCCGGCATCCGGTGGATCGAGGTGCTGCGGAAGCTGGCCGACGAACACCCGCGCATCGTCGTGCCCGGTCACGGCGATACCGGCGGGCACGGCCTGCTGGCCGACGTCCGCGACTACCTCGCACTGCTGCGCGACGAGACCTGGGTGCGCCGGGACTCGGCCATGGGCCGGGAAGAAGTCGTCGAGGAGGTCACGGCGCTGATGCTCGAGCGGCACCCGGAATGGGCGGGACGGGAATGGATCGAGCCCGGTGTCGGCTGCCTCTGCGCCGAGCACGCACAGCGGTGAAGCGTGAACGGTGCGGCGTGCCTGTTTGAGGCAGGGACAGGCTCGCTCGGAGCGGATCGCGCATAATGGCGGTGAGCGAACGCTTAGTATGTCACCGCCGACAGAGAGGGCCGCATCAGTGAACTCGTTGAAGGACCGGGTCGCCATCGTGACCGGCGCCAGCAGGGGCATCGGCCTCGGCGTCGCCAAGGAACTCGTCTCCCGCGGCGCGAAGGTGTGCATCACCGCGCGCAAGCCGGAGCCGCTCGCCGAGGCGGTCGCCGAGCTGGGTGGTGCCGGCGTCGCCGTCGCGGTGGCGGGGAAGGCCGACGACCCCGCGCACCAGGACGAGGCCGTCGCGACCGCGATCGAGCGGTTCGGCAGTCTCGACCTGCTGGTGAACAACGCCGGGATCAACCCGGTCTACGGCCCGGTGATCGACGTCGACGAAGGGGCCGCCGCGAAGACCATGGCCGTCAACGTGCTGGCGCCGCTCGCGTGGACGAAGAAGGCACGGGACGCGTGGATGGGCGAGCACGGCGGCGCGATCGTCAACGTGGCTTCGATCGCGGGCCTGCGCGCCTCGCCGGGTATCGGCATGTACGGGGTCACCAAGGCCGCGCTGATCCGGCTGACCGTCGAGCTGGCGACCGAACTCGGCCCGAAGATCCGCCTCAACGCGGTCGCGCCCGCCGTGGTGAAGACCTCGTTCGCCACCGCGCTGTACGAGGGCAGGGAAGACGAGGTCGCGGCGGCGTACCCGCTCAAACGCCTCGGCGTGCCCGAGGACATCGCGGGCGCGGTGGCGTTCCTGCTCTCCGAGGAGTCGAGCTGGATCACCGGCCAGACGCTGGTGCTCGACGGCGGCGTTTCGCTCGGCGGTGGCCTGTGACCACGACCGAGCTGAAGGACGCAGGCGTCGTCGTCACCGGCGGGGGCGGCGGGATCGGCGCCGCGCTGGCCAGGCGGTTCCACGCCGAGGGTGCGCGCGTGCTCGTCGCGGACCTGGACGAGAAGTCGGTGACCTCGGTGGCCGGAGAGATCGGTGGCGCCGCCTTCGTCGGTGACGTCGCGAGCGAGGAAGGCGTGCGCCGTCTCGTCGACACCGCGACCGCGGAGCTCGGCGCGATCGACGTGTTCTGCGCCAACGCGGGCATCGCGCCGGAAGGTGGCCCCGAGGCGCCGCCTTCGGTGTGGCAGGCGGCGTGGGACGTCAACGTGATGGCGCACGTTCGCGCGGCGGACCTGCTCCTGCCGGGCTGGCTCGAGCGCGGTCGCGGGCATTTCGTCGCGACGGTGTCCGCGGCCGGGATACTGACGAGCCTCGGCTCCGCGCCGTACTCGGTCACCAAGCACGGCGCGCTCGCGTTCGCCGAGTGGCTGAGCGCGACCTACCGCCACCGCGGCATCACCGTGCAGGCGGTGTGCCCGCAGGGCGTGCGGACGAACATGCTCGCCGGCACCGGCAAGGCGGGCGAACTCCTGATGGGGGCGTCGGCGATCGAACCGGAGCAGGTGTCCGACGCGCTGTTCACCGCGATGGCCGAGAACCGGTTCCTGGTGCTCCCGCATCCCGAGGTGGCGGACTACTACGCGGCCCGCGCCACGCAGACCGACCGCTGGCTCGGCGGGATGAACAAGCTGCAGCGCAAGGTGGAGGAGCTGGAGGGCTGAGCCCTTGACGACGGCGGCGGGGCGCCATAGCGTGCACATACCGACTGGTCGGTCCGTTCGCTGAGGAGCGTGGATGAGCTGGTACGAAACGAAACCCTGGCTCGCGCAGTACGACGAGCTGATGCTCGCCGCGCCGCCGATCGAGGCGACCACCCTGCTCGCCACGTTCCGCTCCGCCGTCGCCGGCGCTCCCGATCGGGCGGCGATCGCCTACTTCGACGGCTCGCTGACCTATCGCGAGGTGGACGAGTTGTCCGACGGCGTGGCGGAGTACCTCCACTCGGCGGGCTTCGCGTCCGGTGACCGGCTCGCGCTGGTGCTGCAGAACATCCCGCAGTTCGTGCTGGCGCTGCTCGGGGCGTGGAAGGCGGGCGGGGTCGCCGTCCCGGTGAACCCGATGTACCGCGAGCGCGAGCTGACCCACGTGTTCACCGACGCGGGAGTGCGCGCGGTGGTGTGCTCGCCGCGTGCCTGGCGCGACCGGATCGCGGCGGTCGCGGCCGAGGCGGGCGTGCCGATCGGGCTGGTCGCGAGCGAACGGGACTTCCAGACCAGGAACGACGAACGCGTGCTCGGAAACCCGGCCCGCGTTTCCGCCGAAGGCGCGCGCGACCTGCTCGACGTCGCGCGGGAGGCGCACGGCGAGGTGCCGGACCCCGGCCTTTCCGGTGACGACGTCGCGCTCATCAGCTACACCTCGGGCACCAGCGGCACGCCGAAGGGCGCGACCAACACGCATCGCAACATCGCGGTGAACGCCGCGTCGCTCGGCACGTTCTCCGGCATCGGCGAGGGCAGGGCGATTTTCGCGCTGGCCCCGCTCTTCCACATCACCGGCATGGTGTGCGAGCTGGCCACCGCGATCGACCTGGCGGGCACGCTGGTGCTGGCGTACCGGTTCGAGGCGGGCGTGGTGCTCGACGCGTTCCGGGAAACCCGCCCGGTCTATACGGTCGGCCCGTCGACGGCGTACCTGGCGTTGATGGCCCATCCCGACGCGACGCGCGAGCACTTCGCTTCGTTCGAACTGCTCTACTCGGGCGGAGCGGCGCTACCGCCCGCGGTGGTGGAGGCGTTCCGCGAGAAGTTCGGCAAGTACATCCGCAACGGGTACGGCCTGACCGAGACGACGGCGGGCTGCGTCTCGGTGCCGGGGTCGCGGGAAGCGCCGATCGACCCGGCCTCGGGCACGATCTCGATCGGGCTGCCGGTGCCGGGGACGATCGTGCGGATCGTGCGCGACGACGGCGGCGAGGCACCGCAGGGGGAGCCTGGCGAGATCGTCGTCGAGGGCCCGACCGTGGTCCCCGGTTACTGGAACCTCGCCGAGGCCACCGAAAAGAGCATGCCGGGCGGGCGGCTGCACACCGGTGACATCGGGTTCATGGACGACGGCGGCTGGGTCTACGTGGTGGACCGCAAGAAGGACATGATCAACGCCGCCGGGTTCAAGGTGTGGCCGCGCGAGGTCGAGGACGTGCTCTACACCCACCAGCACGTGCGCGAGGCCGCGGTCGTCGGCGTCCCCGACGAGTACCGCGGTGAGACCGTCAAGGCATATGTCAGCGCGCGCCCCGGCACGAGTCCCGATCCCGACGAGCTGATCGCCCACTGCCGCGCCCGGCTCGCCGCCTACAAGAGCCCGCGGTCCGTCGAAGTGCTCGATGAACTGCCGAAAACCGCGAGCGGGAAGATCCTGCGCCGTGAGCTGCGGGCGAGGGGATGAGCGGCACGGGCTAGCCTGGACGTCCGAGAAGGGGAAGGGGAGGGTCGCGATGACCAGGGCCACCGCGCGCAAAGCGGAAGCGGAACCCGATGCCACCGTGCCGAGACGGCTGCTGTCGGTCGCGACGAAGCTGTTCGCCAAGAAGGGGTTCGACCGCACCTCGGTGCAGGAGATCGTGGAGGCGGCGGGCGTCACCAAGGGCGCCATGTACCACTACTTCGACTCGAAGGACGACCTGCTCTACGAGATCTACGGGCGGGTGCTGCGCGCGCAGACCGAACAGCTCGAAAAGGTCGCGGTGACCGAGGCGCCGCTGCGGGAGCGGTTGCGCACCGCGTCGACCGACGTGGTGGTCAGCACGATCGCGAACCTCGACGACAACAAGGTCTTCTGGCAGTCGATGCACCAGCTCAGCCAGGACAAGCAGCGCACGGTGCGGGCCGAGCGGCGGAAGTACCACGAACGGTTCCGCGGGCTCATCGAAGAGGGCCAGCGGTCGGGGGAGTTCCGCGCGGACAAGCCCGCGGACATCATCATCGACTTCTTCTTCGGTTCGGTGCACCACCTCGGCAGCTGGTACCGGCGCAGTGGCTCGCTGTCGGCGCGCGAGATCGGCGAGCACTACGCAGATCTGCTTCTCGCTTCGCTGCGGCCGGAGTCCTGAGCGCGGGCGAAGGTGAGCGTGCGCGGGTCGACCGCCGGCACGCGGAAGAACGGACCGTCCACAAGGGAGTACCCCGCCGCGCGCAGTGCCGTCACGAGCACAGGCTCGGGTTCGAACACCGCGACGATGATTCGCGACCGGCCGCGGGCGCGCCGCTCTTTTCCCGGACCCGGTAGGCATCGGCGAGGGAGGTCACCGTCTCCCGCATCAGCTCGCGGAGCGAAGCCGGGCCGAGCACCTCGACGTCCGCGCCGAGCCGGAGGAAGTCCGACACCGCGCGGGCCTCGGACTCGATCGGGACGACGGCGTGCAGCCATCCGGTGCCGGTCGCCGTCCCGGTGTGGTCCACGGCGCGGACGACCGCGGCGTCCAGCAGATCGGGCAGTGCGCGCACCGCCGACGGCGCCAGCAGGATCTCGGCCTTGCCGGTGTGCCGCCTGCGGTCGAAGTCGGCGAGGTAGCCGCCCCAGTACCGGGCGAGGTCGAACCCGTCCGGCCGCTCGAACGGCTCGTCGAGCACTTCGAGTGCGCCGATCTGGGACACCCGGTAGGTGCGGATCGACGCTTCGCGCGCCGCGACGAGGTACCAGCGGCCTCCCTTGAGCACCAAGCCGTACGGGTCGAGGGTGCGCGTGACCTCCTGCGGCGCCTGCCACCGGCGGTAGCGCACCCGCACGCGCCGCCGGTCCCACGCCGCGCTCGCCGCCGCCGTGAGGTACGGGGTGTGCTCGCCGTCGGAGTACCAGCCGGGCGCGTCCAGGTGGAAGCAGTCCTCGATCCGCCCCGCGCGGTCGCGCAGCGCACGGGGGAGCGCGGCGGTGAGCTTGAGCCTGGCAGCCCCGACCACCGAACCGAGCCCCAGCTCCGCCGCCGCGCCGGGAAGCCCGGTGAGGAACAGCGCCTCGGCCTCCTCGGTGGTCAACCCGGTCAGCTTCGTGCGGTACCCGTCGAGCAGCTGGTACCCGCCGGCGTGCCCGGCGTCCCCGTACAGCGGGACGCCGGCGGCGTGCAGCGAGTCGACGTCGCGGTAGATCGTGCGGACCGACACCTCCAGCTCGTCGGCCAGTTCGCGCGCGGTCATCCGCCCGCGGGTCTGCAGGATCAGGAGCAGCGAAAGCAGCCGGGAAGCGCGCACGGGCCCGGTCTACCACCGGCCACCGACAGTCCCGCCGCCTACGCGGGCAGGTTCACCAGCCTTCCGAGCCGCGCGCGGTGCTTGCCCGCGGTGCCCAGCGCCAGCTCGTCGCTCTTGGCGCGCTTGAGGTACAGGTGCACCGGGTGCTCCCAGGTCATGCCGATCCCGGCGTGCAGCTGGAGCGCTTCCTCCGCGGCGTGCAGCGCGATCGGGGAGCAGCGCGCCGCCGCGACGGCCACCGCCACCTCGGTGTCCTCGTGGCCGCCCGCGAGGGTGTCCGCCGCGTACCTCGCCGCCGCCCTCGCGCTGACGAGTTCGAGGTACAGCGTGGCGAGCCGGTGCTTGAGCGCCTGGAAGGAGCCGACCGGCCTGCCGAACTGGTAGCGGCCCTTGACGTAGGCGACCGTCTCGGTGAGGCACCAGTCGGTGATCCCGACCTGCTCCGAGGCGAGCACGCCCGCGCCGACGGTCAGCGCGTGCCGGAGCGCGGCCGGCGCGGTGCCCGCGTCCGCGACCCGTGCCGCCGGTGCGGCGTCGAGCACCACGTCCGAGATCCGGCGGGTGAGGTCGAGCGAGACCAGCTCGGTCACGACGGCCGCCGTCGCGTCCACTGTGTACAGTCCGGGCCCGTCGGGGCCGACGGCCGGCACCACGAACACCTCGGCGACCGAGGCGTCGGCGACCGCACCGACGCGGCCGGACAGCGTGCCGTCGGCGTTGACCGCCACCGCGGCGGGGAAGTCCGCACCGGGCGCGGTGGTCAGCGGAACCGCGAGCGTGCCGATCACGGTTCCGCTCGCGAGCCTGCCGAGCACCTCGGCGGCGGCCGGGCCCGCCGCGAGCAACGCCGAGGTGGCGAGCACCGCGCTGCCGAGGAAGGGCACCGGCGCCACGCTGCGTCCCAGCTCCTCGGCCACCAGCGCGGTTTCCCGCGCCGACGCGCCGTGCCCGCCGAGGTCCTCCGGCACCATGAGGCCGGCCGCGCCCAGCTCCGCGGCGAGCGTGTGCCACAGCTTGAGGTCGTACGGCTCGGCCGACTCCGTCCTGGCGATCAGCGCGGACGGCTCGGCGCGATCGGTCAGCAGGTCGCGCACGCTGGCACGAAGATCTTCCTCGACGTCCGAATACAGCAGATCGGGCGAAGCAGCGCGCTCGCTCATTTCGGCAGGTCCTTCCAGGCGACGTCCTTGTCGACCCGCGGCTCGGACGGCAGCCCCAGCACGCGCTCGGCGACGATGTTCCGCAGCACCTCGGAGGTGCCGCCCTCGATCGAATTCCCCTTCGCGCGCAGGTACCGGTAACCGGGACCGCGCGCGGCGAAGTCGATGTGCACGGGCCTGCGCATGGTCCAGTCGTCGTAGCCGAGCCCCCGTTCGGCCTGCAGCTCGACCTCCAGCCCGGACAGCGCCTGGTTCAGCTCGGCGAACGCCAGCTTCATCGCGGAGCCCTCCGGCCCCGGCTGGCCCGCCGCGAGCTGCTGGCGAAGGCGGCCACCCGCCAGCCCCAGCGTCTCGGCCTCTACCCACAGCTTCAGCAGCCGGTCGTGCAGTTCGGGGGTCCGCAGCTCAGGGTGCTCCCGCCAGGCCTCCGCGACCGGGCCGAGCAGCCCGCCCTCGCGGGGCATCGGTGTCCCGCCGATCGCGACGCGCTCGTTCATCAGCGTGGTCTGCGCGACCTTCCAGCCTTCGCCGACCGCGCCGAGCCGCTGCGAGTCCGGGATGCGGACCTCGCTGAGGAAGACCTCGTTGAACTCCGCCTCGCCGGTGATCTGCCGCAGCGGCCTGACCTCCACGCCCGGCGCGGACATGTCGCAGACGAAGTACGTCATGCCCTGGTGCTTCGGCAGGCCGGGATCGGTGCGGGTGACCAGGATCGCGAACCTGGCCAGGTGCGCGCCCGATGTCCAGACCTTCTGCCCGGTGACCACCCAGTCTTCCCCGTCGCGGACCGCCCTGGTGCCGAGCGCGGCGAGGTCGGATCCGGCGCCGGGCTCGCTGAAGAGCTGGCACCACACCTCCTCGCCTGTCCACAGTGGACGGAGATAGCGGCGGTGGTGCTCCGGCGTGCCGAAGCGCAGGATGGTCGGCGCGGCCATGCCGAGCCCGATCACGATCTGGCGTGGCGAGTTGTCCGGTGCGCCTGCCTCGGCGAGTTCGGCGTCCACAACGGACTGAAGCGAGCGCGGCGCGTCGAGCCCGCCGAGCCCGGCGGGGAAGTGCACCCAGGCGAGGCCAGCGTCGAACCGGGCGCGCAGGAAGTCGAGGCGCGCCACGGTCTTCGGGTCGTTTTCGGCGAGCAGCGCGCGGACTCGCGTGCGCAGGTCGTCGGCGGTCGGTGCGGTCACCGTGCGGCCTCCGTCCGGTACTTCTTCAGTTCGCGGTGCGCCAGCGAGCGCTTGTGCACCTCGTCCGGCCCGTCCGCGAGGCGCAGCATGCGCGCGGCCATCCAGAGCTGCGCCAGCGGGAAGTCCTGGCTGACCCCGCCCGCACCGTGCGCCTGGATCGCCTTGTCGAGGATCCACTCGACGGCCGACGGCGTGGAGATCTTGATCGCCTGGATCTCGGTGTGCGCGCCCCTGTTGCCGACGGTGTCCATCAGCCACGCCGTCTTGAGCACCAGCAGGCGCTGCAGCTCGATGCGCACGCGGGCCTCGGCGATCCAGTCCTGGACGACACCCTGCTCCGCGATCGGCTTGCCGAACGTGGAGCGCGACAGCGTGCGGGTGCACATCAGCTCCAGCGCGCGCTCGGCCATCCCGATCAGGCGCATGCAGTGGTGGATGCGCCCGGCGCCGAGCCTCGCCTGCGCGATGGCGAACCCGCTGCCCTCCTCGGCGATCAGGTTCTCGGCGGGCACGCGGACGTTCTCGAACAGCACCTCGGCGTGGCCGCCGTGGTCGCCGTCGGTGAAGCCGAACACCTTCATGCCCCGCTTCACGGTCAGCCCAGGCGTGTCCCGGGGGACCAGGATCATGCTCTGCTGCTGGTGCGCCGCCGCCTGCTCGTCGGTCTTGCCCATCACGATGAAGATCCGGCAGTCGGGGCTCATCGCGCCGGAGATGTACCACTTGCGCCCGTCGATGACGTACTCGTCGCCGTCACGCCGGATGCTGGTGGAGATGTTGCGCGCGTCCGAGGACGCGACTTCGGGCTCGGTCATCGCGAACGCGGACCGGATCTCGCCGTCGAGCAGCGGCCGCAGCCACTGCTCGCGCTGCTGCTCCGAGCCGAACATGGCGAGCACTTCCATGTTCCCGGTGTCCGGCGCGGCGCAGTTCAGCGCGGTCGGCGCGAGACTGGGGCTGCGTCCGGTGATCTCGGCGAGCGGCGCGTACTGCAGGTTCGTCAGCCCGGCACCGTGCTCACCGGGGAGGAAGAAGTTCCAGAGGCCGCGCTTGCGGGCTTCGGCCTTGAGCTCCTCGACGACCGGCACCGACGCCCACGGGTCCTCGCGCTGTTCGAGCTGTTCTTCGAACACCGGCTCGGCGGGGTAGACGTGGGAGTCCATGAACTCGAGGAGGCTTTCGCGCAGCTCTTCGGTCTTGGCGTCGTAGGCGAAGTCCATCAGCGGTCCTCTTTCAAGATCTCGTTGCCGTGCCGGATGAGCGGGATGACCCCGTCGCCTGCGCGTTCGAAGCCTTCGCCGACGGTTTGGCCCTTGGTGAACCGGAAGTAGATGCCCTCGAGGATGACCGCGAGCTTGAAGAACGCGAAGCCGACGTACCAGTTGAGCGCGGACACGTCGCGGCCCGACCGGCTGGCGTACCTGGCGACCACCTCGTCGGGGCTCGGATAGCCGGGCGCCGTCGTCGCGTTCGAGACGAAGTCGAGGTTCAGCGCGCTCCGCTCCGCGTAGGCGACCATGAGCGCGAGGTCGGTGAGCGGATCGCCGAGGGTGGACATCTCCCAGTCCAGCACCGCGGTGATCCGGTCGCCGCCGCCGGCCTCGGCGACGAGCACGTTGTCCAGCCGGTAGTCGCCGTGGACGATCGACGGCCTGCCCGAGCGGGGGAGCGCGCCCGCGAGCCGGTCGTGCAGCTCGTCGGCACCGGGCAGGTCCCGGCTGCGCGAGCCGTCGAGCTGCTTCTTCCATCGCCGGAGCTGGCGTTCGAGGAACCCGTCCGGACGGCCGAAATCGCCGAGTCCAGCCGAATCCGGGTCGACCTCGTGCAGTGCGACGAGGGTGTCCACGAGCGAGTCCGCGATGGCACGCGTGCGCTCCGCCCCGAGCGGGACGAGTTCGCCGGCGGTGCGGTACGGGGTGCCCTCGACGAACTCCATCACGTAGAACGGCGCGCCGAGCACGTCGGGGTCTTCGCACAGGAGAAGGGTTTCCGGCACCGGGACCGCGGTGGGGCCGAGCCCGGTGATCACCCGGTGCTCGCGCTTCATGTCGTGCGCGGTGGGCAGCACGTGCCCGAGCGGCGGGCGCCGCACCACCCATCGCGTCGCGCCGTCGCTCACCACGTAGGTGAGGTTCGATCGGCCGCCCTGGACCACTTCGGCGGTCAGCTCACCGGTGACGAGGCCGGGCAGCCGTTCGCCGAGACACCTGCGCAGGCTGCCGAGCGCGAGGCCGGGCGGGTCGTTGCTGGTCAAGATCGAGCCTCCTCTTCCGTTGCGGTCACGATACCGACTGGTCGGTATGTCGTACAGACCCCACGGCGCGCCGCGCCGCGGGGCCGGCACGACATCAGCCGATCAGGCGAACCACGGTTTCCGCTACGCAGGCCGGTTTCCCCTCGCCCTCGATCTCGATCGTCCACTTCACCACGGCCTGCTTCCCGCCTGCCACGTCGGTGACCTCGACCAGTTCGGCGCCGGCGCGCACCTTCGAACCGACCTTCACCGGCTGGGGGAACCGCACCTTGTTCAGCCCGTAGTTCACCCCCATGGTGAGGTTGTCGACCCGGTAGATCTCGGGGCCGAACATCGGCAGCAGCGACAGCGTCAGGTACCCGTGCGCGATGGTGGTGCCGAACGGTCCCTTCGCCGCGCGCTCGGTGTCGAGGTGGATCCACTGGTGGTCGTCGGTCGCGTCGGCGAACAGCCGCACGCGCTCCTGCGTGATCGTGTGCCAGTCGCTGAAGCCGAGGTGCTCGCCGACCGCGCCGGCGAACTCGTCCAGTCCGGAAAAGACCCGCATCTCCGCCTCCCTCAGTCCTTCGGGCCGCCGGCCACGTACACGACCTGGCCCGAGATGAACCCGGCCCCCTCGCTGACCAGGAACGACGCGAGGTTCGCGATATCGGCCGGCTCGCCGACCCTGCGCACCGGGATCTGCTCGGCGGCGGCCTTCTTGAAGTCCTCGAAGGACATCCCGACCCGCTCGGCGGTCGCCGCGGTCATGTCCGTCGCGATGAATCCCGGCGCGATCGCGTTCGCGGTGACCCCGAACTTGCCGAGTTCGATCGCGAGCGTCTTCGTGAAGCCCTGCATACCCGCCTTGGCCGCGGAGTAGTTGACCTGGCCGCGGTTGCCCAGCGCGGAGGTGCTGGACAGGTTGACGATCCGGCCCCACTTCTGCTCGGTCTGGTACTTCTGCACCGCGCGGGTCATCAGGAACGAGCCGCGCAGGTGCACGCCGAGCACCGAGTCCCAGTCCTGCTCGGTCATCTTGAAGATGAGGTTGTCGCGCGTGATGCCCGCGTTGTTGATCAGCACGGTCGGCGGGCCGAGCTCGTCGGCGACCTTCGACACCGCGGCGTCGACTTCGCCCGCGTCGCTCACGTCGAGCTTGACGCCGATCGCGCGCCCGCCGTCGGCGACGATCGCTTCGGCGCCCTTCCGCACCCCGTCTTCGTCGAGGTCGAGCAGGCCGACCGCGAAACCGTCGGCGGCGAGCCTGCGCGCGACCGCCGCGCCGATCCCCCTTCCGGCTCCGGTGACGATCGCGACGCGCGAATGGGTTCCGGTCACAGCGTTTCTCCCTCGTCGTTGAGATAAGCGAGCCCTGAGTCTCCGAAACCGGGGACTCGTCCCCAATCTTCGCACCTGCGACTGCCTGCTCAAACAGGGGTGGACGGCGTGATCTCCGCGACACACCGGCTCCGCTCGGTGACTGCCTGTCACTGACCGTCGTGCACCGGGCGGCGCTGCGGCCCGTCACTGTTCAGCTCGGTCCAGCGACTCGCTTCCGCGATCGGCTCGGCCGCTGGATGCCGTGCAGCCGGACCGGGAGGGTCCGGAATCCGTTGACGACGATGGAGTCCAGTCTCGCGGCCGTGCCGTCCGGCTGGAGGTGGCGCACCTGGCGGACCAGCTCCCGCAACACGGTGCTGATCTCCAGCCTGGCCAGCTGGACGCCCACGCAGTGGTGCGGTCCGGATCCCAGTGCCAGGTGCCGGTTCGGCTTCCGGGTCACGTCGAAGACGTCCGGCTCGGCGAATTCGGCCGGATCGCGGTTGGCGGCGGGAAGCCACAGCACGACCCGGTCGCCGGCGGCGACCCGTTGCCCGCCCAGCTCGGTGTTCCGGCGGGCGGTGCGCACGAGGTGTGTGGCACTGGAGGTCCATCGCAGGACCTCCTCGACAGCAGTCGGGATCACCTGGTCGAAGCCGTTCCGCAACCTGGCCCACTGGTCCGGGTGGTCCATCAGCGCCCGGATACCACCGGACATGGCGAGCCGGACGTTCTCCGTGCCGCCGACCAAGAGGTTGTCGCAGTTGAGCACCACCTCGTCGAGCGGCAGTGGCTCTCCGTCGACTTCCACCCCGGCGAGCACGCTGACCAGGTCGTTGCCCGGCCGGTCGCGGCGTTTTGCCGCGAGCGTGCCGAAATACTCGAGAATCTCCAGATGGGCGATGCTGCGGGCGACCGCCGTCCCGGCGCAGAAGGCGTCCATGGACCAGCTGGTGAGCGCGTCCCGGTCGGGGGCGGGGACGTCCAGGAAGGTCCACACGACTTGGAGTGGCAGCTCGGCGGCGATCTCCGTGACGAAGTCGACGTGAGACTTCGCGACCGCCGCTGCCACCACGGTCCGTGCGGCGGCGGCCAGCGAATTCGTGAGCGGGCGCAGGTTGCGCGGCGCGAACCACGACGCCACCGCACGGCGCAGGGCCGTATGCCTCGGCGGGTCGGACAGGGCAAGGGTCCGGCCGCTGCCCGGATCAGGCCCCTGCGCGAGCGGCCGGAGCAGGATCCCGGAGGAGGTGGTGAACGCGTCGGCTTCGCGCAGCACCGCCTTGACGTCGGCATATCCGGTCAGCGACCAGAATCCGCCGAACGCGTCGGTGTGTTGCCACACCACCGGTTCTCGCTCGCGCATCCGCCGCCAGAGCTCGAAAGGACTGCCTGCCTCGTAGGTCTTCCCTTCGACAAGAGCCTGCACGTTCGCCCCTTCATCGGACAGCGGCTCAGAGACTCCTGAGCAGGTTCACCTGTTGGTCGATGGTGCCGCACCGGTAGACCTTTCCCACCGGTACCGGCTTTCCCGCGATCTCGGCCAGTACACGGGAAAGTTCGAGCACGGAGATCGAGTTCCCGCCGAGATCGAAGAAGTTGACGCTTTCGTGGCGCTGTACGGGAATACCGAGCACGGTTTCCCACGCTCGGGCTATCCGCACCGGAAGGTCGCTTTCGGACCGGGCGGCGGGCACGGTCCTCTTGGTGCGCACCGAATTCAGCAACGCGCCGCGGTCCACCTTGTCGCGGGCCGTGCGCGGCAGCGCGTCCCGGAACTCGAGCCGATCGGGAACATGGCTGGTCCCGAATGCTGCTTCGATGGTGCTCCGGATGTCCATCTCGTCGAGTCGCGCGTGCGGTTTCCCGACCAGGAAGGCGTGGCAGAGCGCGGCTTCGCTGTCATAGGCCAGCGCTGCCGCCTGGACGCCAGGGTACTGCCCCAGCGCCTGCTCGACGGTGTCCAGATTGATCCGGACGCCCCGTACCTTTGCCTGATTGTCCAGCCTGCCGAGGAATTCGAGTTCGCCGCCGGCCGTCCACCGCCCGATGTCGCCGGTGAGGTAGGTGCGGCCGGCGCCTTCGCGATCGACGAACTTCTGGCGCGTCTCGGCCGCGTCGCCGACGTAACCGAGCGCCACCCCCGGACCGGAGATGGCGATCTGCCCGGCCTCGCCATCGGCGACCTCGCCCAGGTTTTCGTCGACGAGACGGATCGACGTTCCGGGGATCGGCACCCCGATGGTCGACGGGCCGGGCCGGTGGTACTTCCGGTAGGTCGACCACACCGTGCACTCGGTGGGCCCGTACTCGTTGATCAGCGGGACAGCGGGGCAGGTGGCGAAATGGTGCCGCAGCACGGACTGCGGCAGCCTCTCCCCGGCGCAGATCGCCACCCGCAGCGAGCGGGCCCGCTCGGGCCGGGCGTCCACGGCGTGGAGGAACGCGGCGTGGAAGCTCGGCACGGTCAGGGTGTGCGTGACCCGGTGACGTTCGACCAGTGTCGTCAGTGCCGTGGGATCCCGGCGTTCCTCCTCGGTGGCGATGACGAGACAGCCGCCTGCCGCGAGAGTGCCCCAGGTGCCCGCGACGGAGGAGTCGAAGAAGAACGGTGACAGCAGGAGGAAGCAGGGTGTGCCGAACTCCTGGTACACGGTGAGCCGCGCCTGGTTCGAGCTCGCCAAGTTCCGCTGAGTGACCGAAACGCCCTTCGGGAGCCCGGTGCTTCCCGAGGTGTGCAGGACGTAGGCTTCGTCCGCCAGATCGCCGTCAGCGCCGGGTCCATCGAGGCCGCCGGGCTCCGGGACGGTCCGGGGATCCAGGACGAGCCGAACACCCGTCGACGTCAGAACGTGCCGCCGCAGGCGCTCCGGGGAGTTCGGGTCGAGCAGCACGAACGCGCGGCCGGACAGGTGTACCGCGAGGAGGTAGGCCGGTGTCAACACCGTGCGGTGGCCGAGGACGGCGATCCGTCCTGGTGCGGCCTTCCGTAGCCCTCGGCAGATCCGACCGGCCGCGGCAAGGAGTTCACGGTAGGTGAGCCGGTCGGTTCCGCAGACCACTGCCACGCGTTCACCGTGTCTCCGGCCCGCCGCGGCGACGGTGTCGCAAACCCGTTCCCGCGGCGGTCGCAGGTGCGGCCCGTCGCCGTGGCCCACCGCACGCGATCGATGTTCACTCTTCATGAACCGCCCTCGGGTGGATTTTCTCGGCTGTTATTGCATTCGCCAGGTAACGCTAACGGTGCGCGATGAAATCCCGATTAAGGCGATCGCGGCGTAAGTCCTGCGCCGTTTTGGCCGTGGCCGGTTTCATGGGGATTTCATGGCGTTCTCCTAATCTCGCCACTGGCGCGTCAGCCGCCCACGGCAGTGCTCAGCCTTGGGCGCTCAGAACGTGGTCGCCACCGACAGATTGGGGATCGCCCGCGTGTTTCCGCTGAGAGAACAGGCAGCTCCGGACCGGCAGGCGACCACGGCGCTGAGGACCTCCGAGGCAGGCGGCCCGCGCTCCCGGTACTTCTCCGGGATATGTCACGGCACGCTCGGGGAACTGTGGCAGGGTCCGGTTCGTCATCGGGGACGCGACGAGATAGGGATCGTCACGCTCCCGATCCCGCTCTACAGCCGGGCCACCTACGTGACCTCGCCCGTGCCCGCCGTTTCCGAAGCGCCGACCCCGAAACGGGCGGCGGCGATCCGCGAGTTCCAGCGGAAATACCAGGTCACCCTCCCGCCGGGGCGGTGGATGTTCGACTCGCAGTTGCAGACCTCCAAGGGAATGGCCAGTTCCACGGCGGATATCGTGGCAACGGTCCGCTGCCTGTTCAACTTGCACGCGATCGAGTACGACGAAACCGCGTTGCGCGGGATACTCCGCGGCATTGAGCGGTCGGATCCCGTTTTCCTGGACGAGCACGCTCTTTACCTCAGCGGTAAGCAGGAGATCGTCCGGACGTTCCCGGCGGCGCTGGCCTTCACGGTCTGTTACGTCGTCCTCGACGCACAGGTCGACACCGAGGTGTTCACCAGCGCGAAGCTGGGGCGAAGCTACCAGCGCAACCGCCGGGAGTACGAAAGGTCCCTGTCGTCAGTGCTTTCCGCGCTGGAGACCGGGGATCACCGGGCGGTGGCGGCACAGGCCACGCGGAGTGCCGCTCTCGCCCAGGCCTATCTGCATCACCCGATCATCGACGAGCTGATCGAGAACCGGCGAGGTCTCAGTGCGCTCGGTGTCACTCGCGCCCACACCGGAGCGATCGCGGCCCTGCTCTACCCCGCGGAAGTCGAGCGGTCACGCATGGAGCAGGCGTGTGCCTTCTTCCACGAACGAAAACTGTCCTGCGCTTTCACCCGAGGGGGACTTCCACTTGTATGAGCACATCGCCGACGCGCTGACGCTTCCCGCGCTCATAAACTATCGCGAAAACCGCTACGTGCTGCGTTTCGAGTCCATGAAGGTCGCGTCCGCGCTCGCCGCGGTCGAGGAGCTGCTGTCCACGGGAACGGTCGACGCGGGAACCACCCTCGTGGACAGCTCCAGCGGAATCTACGCGTACGCGCTGGCACTGGCCTGCCACAAGCACAATCTGAACTGCCACATCGTCGGATCGACCACCATCGACGCGACCCTCAAGGCGCAACTGCGCATACTCGGTGCCACCCTCGAACAGGTCAAGCCGTCGGCATCGATGAAACTGGACCAGAGCCTTCGGGTCGCCCGCATCCAGGAGTACCTCGCCGAGCACCCCACCGCCCATTGGATGCGGCAGTACCACGACCGGGTCCACTACCTCGGTTATCAGTCCATCGCCAGGACTATCGCCGGCGAGATATCGGCCAGCCGGGTGAACCTGATCGGCGGAGTCGGTTCCGGCGCGTCGACCGGCGGCCTCGCCGAGGTGCTGCGCAAGGAGGTCGACCTGGTGCGCGTGACCGGTATCCAGCCGTTCGGCAGCATATCCTTCGGCAGCGAGGCCGTTTCCGACCCCAGCATCCTGATCGCCGGGATCGGGAGCGCCATCCCGTTCGGCAACATCAGCTACGAGGCCTTCGACCGGATCGACTGGGTGAGCTTCGACTGCGCCCGTTCCGGGGCGATCCGCCTCCTCGAGGACACCGGGATCTTCGCCGGGCTGTCGACCGGGGCGGGGTATGCGGTGGCCCACGACGTCGGCCTGCACGAACCGGACGTGCCGCTGGTACTGGTCGCCGCCGATACCGGGCACCGGTACCTGGACGCGGTCTACGCTCCCGGACTTCCCGCGCCGCTCCCGCTCGAATCCTTGCGGCCCAACCAGATCGCCGAGTTCACCGACCTCGCGCTTCCGTGGTCCACAATGGACTGGAAGCGGCGGCCGTTCACCCCGGCGGCTCCGGGCGCTCCGGCGGCTCCGGGTGACGAGGTGACGGCATGACGATCGCGATGCTGGAAGCGCTCACCTTCGGGATGGGCCTGCTCGCCGACGCGGCGGACGAACTCGGGCACGAGCTCATCCTGCTGACCAGGGATCGCTCGGTGTACCGGTACGAGCTGCCCGGCGAGCCGCGCATCCGGGTCATCGACGTGGACACCTTCGATGTCGACGCGGTGCTGGCCGCGCTGAAGCCCGTGCACGACCTGGCCGGGGTCGTGGTCAACACCGACACCTGGACCGAAACCGGAGCGCAGGTCTGTCACCGGCTCGGCTTACCCGGCCGCACAACGGGATTCGCCGGCAGGATTCGGGACAAGGCGACGGTGCGCGAGACCCTGATCAAGGTGGGCCTGAGCAATTCGCAGTGCTTCCGGCTGACCCGCGAAGAGGTCGCGCTCGGACGCGATCCCCGCGAAATCCGGTACCCGTGCGTGCTCAAGGACGTTCGCGGCACGGGCAGCGCGGGTGCGTTCCTGGTGCGCTCGGCGGAGGACCTCGACCGGCTGCGGACGAGGATCGCCGGAGGCGGACCGGAGAGGTACGTACTGGAGAGCCTGCACCGAGGACCGCTCTACAGCGCGGAGACCATCACTTACGGCGGGCGCACCCACCTGCTGGGCGTCACCAACCGGACCGTCTCCGACGAGCCATGGGTCCGTGAGGAAGGCATCTCCTTCCCCGTCCGGTTCGACTCGCCGTGGGAACGCCGGGTCGGCGAGTGGATCAGCCGGGTGCACGCCGCGGTCGGCGTGGAGGACGGCCTGTGCCACAACGAGTTCATCGCCACCAGCGGAGGGTTCGAGGTGGTCGAGATCAACCCCAGGCTCGCCGGTGCGCAGGTCGGCCGCGCGATCACCGAGGCGTTCGGGCGCAACGTGTACCGCACCGTGCTCGAATTCGGCATCGGCCGGAAGCCCGGCTGGCTGGCTGAACGGCGCGAACTGCGCTGCGGATACGCGCAGTCGCTGCGGTACGCGCCGGCGGTGGGCACGATCGCCGACATCACGATGGACGACCTCTCGACCTTCCCCGGCGACGTCCAGTGGTGGCCGACGAAGTACGCCGGAGACCGCATCGACACCACGGAGAACCAGTCCGCGTCCGTCGGCGTGCTCACCGCGCGCGGTGAGACCGCTGACGAGGCACTGGACCGGGTACTGGCGGCGGGCCGGACGGTCCGGACGTGGATGGTATGACAGCGCGGCAGGAGAGGATCGGCACGCCGGCTCCCGGGCAGTGGTTCTCCGCGGCGGCAGGGGTTCTCCTGCTCGGGTCGTTCGTGTCGAGCCTGTCCGCGTTCCTGGTGGCTCCCTATCTCGCCACCCAGCTCTCCGCCGAGGCCGGCCTGTCTCCCGCGACGGTCGGCGTGCTGCTCGGGACGTCCTACTGGTTCCTGCGCGGGTCCAGCCTGTTCGCCGGCCCCGTCGTCGCGCGTTTCGGCTACCGCAAGGTCATGCTCTACGGCGGGGCACTGCGCATTCCCGGTTATGCGCTGCTCGTCTCGCACTCGCTGGTCGCCGTCACCATCGGGCTGGTGCTCGTCGGCATCGGCGGCGGGCTGTACTTCCCGACGTCCAAGGCGTTGCTGCTGCGGATCGTGCCGGAGCAGCACCAGCTCCGGGCGCTGTCGGTGCGCAACATGACGGCCAACACCGGGGTCGCGGTGGGGCCGTTGCTCGGCTGGCTCACCATCCAGTCCGCCGGTCCGGCCACGTTGTTCCTGGCCACCAGCGGCGCGTTCGCCCTGCTTGCGGTACTCGTGTGCGCGCTGCCCGACCCGGTACGCCCCTCGGCGCCCGCGGCCACGGTGCGGCGGTCGCTGCTGAGCACCGCACTGCTCGGCGTGGTGGTGCTGTCGTTCTTCCTCGGCGGGCTGCTGATCCAGCTGGAGTCGATCGTGCCGATCCGGATCTCCGGCGCCGGGCTGGCCGGTCTGGTCGGCATCGTCTTCGCCACCAACGCCGTCACGGTGGTGGCCGCACAGCAACCGGTGGTCCGGTTCCTGCAACGGTTCGGCACCACCGCTTCGGTGCTCGCCGGTTTCGGCCTCTTCGGCTCCGGGCTCGCGTTGTTCGCCGTCGGGGAATTCCGCGTCCCGGTGTGGATCGGCGGGACGGTCCTGTTCAGCGTCGGCGAGGTCCTCCTCGGCCTGGTCGTGGACGATCAGGTCCGCCGGTTCCCCGAGGGCGTGACCACCTCGGTCTACGGCATGGCCGGTGTGCTGGACGCCTTCGGCGGGCTGGGCCTCGGCTACCTCGGTGGCGCACTGATCGGAGCCGCACGCGCTCCCGCCGACGAATCGCTGGTGTTCCTGGCCATGGGCATCGCGGTGATCCTCATCGGCGCGGTGCTCGCGCCGCTGCTCGGGCGGGCCCGCCCGAGCGCGATGCCGACAACTTCCCGCTGAGAAAGGACAACACGCCATGACCGAGCACGACGTGATCATCCTCATCGGACCGTCCTCGCCGACGCTCACCCATGCCGAGCGCCTCGGCCTGGACTGCCTGGTGATCGACGCGCCGCCGAACCTGGCGCTGCTGCCGCAGTCCACCACGGCGACCCCGCTCGACCTGGACACCCTGCTCACCGATCCGATGGCGAAGCCGGCCACCCCGCCCCAGTCCACCGGAACGACCTTGCTCGGCATCGACTACTGGCGGTGGCCCGCCGCCACCTTCGTCGATCTGGTCAAGGCGCTGTACCCGGATCGGCACTGCCTCGGCGCGTTGTCGCTGACCGATCGCGGGCAACTGCTCAGCGCGGAGGTCAACCACCTCCTCGGTGCGCCCGACAACCCGCTGGACGCGGTCCAGGCGGTGGTGGGCAAGGACTTCATGCGAGCCGCGCTGGCCGGGGAACCCGGGTTGGCGATCGGTTACCAGCTCGCGCGGGACGAGCCCGAGGCCGCCGAGGCGATCGACCGGCTCGGGCTGCCGGTGATCGCGAAGCCGACCGTCGGCGCGGGCAGCCTCGGTGTGCTGAAGGTCAGCCGCCGCGAGGAACTGTCCGCGTTGCGCTATCCGGTGCTGTTCGAGGAACTGCTCGTCGGCACCCAGTACTCGGTGGAGGCCTTCTCGGTGGACGGCGAGCACCACGTGCTGAGCATCACCAAGACGATGCTCGGAGAATCGGGTACCGGCAAGGAGTTCATCGTCTACGGCCATGTGCTGCCCGCACCGCTGCCGACGGAGACCGAACAGGCTGTCGCCGACAGCCTGAAGTCCACCTTGGACACTTTGGGCATCGTCACCGGGTTGACGCACACCGAGGTGATGGTGACCGCGGACGGCGTCAGGCCGATCGAGAGCCACACCCGCAACGGTGGCCAGCACATCGTGGACATGATCCGGATGACCACTGGGTTCGACCCGATCCAGGCCGCGGTGCGGCAGCGGGCCGGCCTCGACGTGACCCGGCTGCTGGCCGCGCGCACGCGGCGCGGGACGGCCGTCATGCGCCACCTCGAGGCCGAACCGGGCACGGTCGTCTCGCTGCGGGGCGAAGACCTCGCCCGGTACCAGCGGCACATCGTCGACGTGCGCATCGGGACCGCGGTCGGCGAGGTCGTCTGCCGGACCCGTTACTCCAGTGACCAGGTCGGTTACGTCCTCGCGTACGCGCCAACCGCCGAGGAAGCCATTGCCGCGGCGAGGAACGCCGCCCAGCTCGTCGAGATTGTCGTCCGCGCGGACTGACCAGAACTCGCCCGCGCTCGTCGAGGAGAACCCATGACACAATCCCCGGTGCAGCGGCCGAGTGTGCTGCTGTCCTCCGTCTCGTCGGATTCGCACACCTGGAACCTGGTGTACCTGGCGCTGTTGCTGGAGGAGAACGGTTACGCGGTCACCAATCTGGGCTCCTGCGTGCCCGACGACCTGCTGATCGCCAGCGCGCGCGAGCTGGCGCCCGCCGCGATCGTGATCAGCTCCGTCAACGGGCACGGCCGCATCGACGGGGCCAGGGTGATCCGGAAGATCCGCGCCGCCCCGGACATCGCGTCCCTGCCCGTGGTGATCGGGGGCAAGCTCGGCATCGGCGCGGCGGGGGAGGAGCAGACGCAGGACCTCCTGGACGCGGGCTTCACGCTGGTGTTCGGCGACGCCGACGCGCACGAGCTGAGCACGGCACTGGCCGGCCTGGTCGGCGTGCCCGCTCAACGGGACCCGGGGGTCGCGGCGTGAACCCCGCCGATATCCACGGCTACGTCATGGCGGCCGCGGCGAGCGGCGAACTGGTCGTGCAACCCAGGATGGGCATGGGCGAGCCGGGCCAGATGGCCGAGGGCCTGCGGGCGGTGGCCGCGGCGGATGCGCGCACGGTGGGAACCATCACGCTCGACAGCTACACCCGCGTCGGCGACCACGAGGGCGCCCGGCGGGCACTGCTGGACGGCGAGCGGCTCAACGGGTTTCCGCTCGTCGCCCATGGCGCCGAGCTGACCCGGCAGGTGGTCGCGGCGGTGCGGGGACGGGTGCCGGTGCAGGTCCGGCACGGCTGCGCCGATCCGGAGCGGATCTTCGAGGCGATGGTCGAGGCCGGCTTGTCGATCAGCGAAGGCGGGCCGGTGTCCTACTGCCTGCCCTACAGCCGCACCCCGCTGGCCGAAGCCGTTCGCGCGTGGTCGCGGGCCAGCGACCGCCTGGTGGCCGACGCCGGTGCGCGAGGCATGCGCCCCCATCTGGAGACCTTCGGCGGCTGCCTGTTCGGTCAGCTCTGCCCGCCCTCGCTGCTGATCGCGGCCAGCGTCCTCGAAGCGATGTTCTTCGTCCAGCACGGGGTGCGCAGCGTGTCGCTGAGCTACGCGCAGCAGACCAACGCCACCCAGGACATCGAGGCGGTGGCCGCGCTGCGGCACCTGGCGGGCGAACTGCTCGCGGTGGACGTGGACCGGCACCTCGTGCTCTACACGTACATGGGTGTCTTCCCGCGCACCGAGGCGGGTGCGTCGCGCATCCTGGACCGCAGCGCCGAGATCGCGGTCCGGGGAGGGGCCGAGCGCCTGATCGTCAAGACCGCCGCGGAGGCGCACCGGATCCCCACCGTGGCCGAGAACGTGTCGGCACTGGTGCGCTCCGCACGGGTGGCCGAGCGCGACAGCGATCTCCCGCGGGCTGATCAGGTCGACTACGGCACCGTGCTCGGCGAGGCGCGGGCGCTGATCGAAGCGGTGCTGGAGCGTGGGGACGACATCGGAGAAGGCCTGGTGCGGTCCTTCGCCGACGGCACCCTGGACGTGCCCTATTGCATCCACGAGGACAACCACGGCCAAGCACAGGGTGGCATCGGAGAGGACGGGCGCCTGTACTGGGCGCGGACCGGGAAAATGCCGCTGCCGGCGGCTTCGCGGGCGTCCGGCCGGATTTCCTCCGGTCAGTTGCTCAGGATGTTGCGGTTCACCGCCGAGAGCTATGACGTCGGGCCCGGGTACACGGTGGCGGTGGTCGGGTCCGGCCCTCGCGGCTTGGCGGTGCTCGAGCGATTGGCCGTCCGGCTGGCCGAGCGGCCGCCGGGCGGCCCGGTCCTGTTGTGCCTGCTCGATTCGGCGGCTGTGGGCACCGGGCGGGTGTGGCGCACCGACCAGCCGGTCTGGTCGCTGATGAACACCGTGGCGGGCGAGGTCACGATGTTCTCCGGCCCGGCCGACGAAGGGATGCCTCGTGCCGGAGCCGGCCCGACGCTCGCGCAGTGGTGGCAGCGGACCGACCCGGAGTACCCGGGGCCCGACAGCTTCGCGCCGCGACCGACCTACGGCCGGTACCTGGAGTTCGCGCTCGACGCCATCGAGGCGTCCCTGCCGGAACGGGTCCGCTTGCGGCGGATTCGATCGGAGGTGCGGGGAATGGTCAAGTCGGCGGATGCCTACACCCTGACGCTGGCGCACGGGGAGCAGGTGAGGGCGGACCGCGTCGTGCTGGCCACCGGCCACGTGCCACCGGAGCTGGCCGGTCCTCGACGGCGGCTGGCGGATTTCGCCGCGACCAGGCCAAACCTGGCCTATCTGCACGGGAATTCCAGTACCGACATGCCACTGGACGCGATCGCCCCCGGAGCCGACGTCGGCGTCATCGGGCTCGGTCTGTCCTTCTACGACGTGATGGTGTCGCTGAGCATCGGCAGAGGTGGCCGGTTCGCCGGCGACGGGCACGGACTGCGCTACCTGCCCAGCGGCCGGGAGCCCCGGCTGATCGCGGGCTCCCGCGGTGGGGTGCCGATGCCCGCGCGTGGCCGCAACCAGAAAGGGGCGGAGCACTCCTACTCGCCGCGCGTGTTCACCATGGAGCTGGTCTCGTCGTTGCGCAGCAAGGGAAAACTGGACTTCCGCTCGCAACTGCTGCCTTGGCTGCTGGCCGAAGCGGAGCTCGTGTACTACCGGACCGCGCTCACCGCGAGGTTCGGCGCTGACGTGGCCGCGCGTTTCGGCAGGCACGCGGTCGAAGCGATCGAGCAGGCGGGCCGGCCGCACCCCGTGCTGCACCAGGTGGCCGGCCGGTTCGGCTTGGGCTGCCTGCCGCGGCTGGACCTGGAGTCGATGGCACGTCCCTTCGCGGGCCGGGAGTTCGCGGGCCGGGCGGAGTTCGACGGCGCCGTGACCGAAGCGCTGCGGGAGGACCTGCGGCAGGCCGAGCTAGGCAACGTCGACGGCCCGCTCAAGGCGGCGTTGGACGTGTTCCGGGACGTTCGCGGTGTCCTGCGCGCGGCGGTCGACTTCGGCGGCCTGACCGCGCGGTCCCACGAGGAGGACTTCCTCGGCTGGTTCTGCCCGATCATGTCCCTGCTGACCGTCGGCCCGCCCCGGCTGCGATCCCGCCAGGCGCTGGCCCTGATGGAGGCGGGGCTGCTGCGCGTGATCGGCCCCGACGCGCGCTTCGACGTCGATCCGGCGCAGGGCCGGTTCGCGGTGAGCTCGCCACGGGTGCGGGGAGCGAAGGTCGCGGTGGACGTGCTCGTCGATGCTCGAGTGCCCGGCCCCGATCTGCGCCGGGACCGGTCTCCGTTGATCAGCGGCCTGCGCGAGGCGGGGCTGCTGACCAGTTTCGTCAACGAGGGGCGATTCGAAACCGGTGGTGTGGCGGTGTCCGAGAGCCCGTTCCACCCCATCGGCCGTGACGGCCAGGCGGACACCGGTATGCACGTGCTCGGCATTCCCACGGAGTACACCCGCTGGTTCACGCAGGTCGGCAGCGGGCGCCCCGGGCGGTGGAGCGAGTTCACCCGTGACGCCGACGCGATCGCCGCGCACCTCGTGCCCGCCGTGCGCCCGGCCGGGGCCGACACGAGGTGAGCGGCTACTGGCGGTTCCGCAAAACCGGGGCGCACCAAGAGTTCCGCGCGGCACGGGACCTGTTGCTGGCGCATCGGCTCGACCACGCCGCGGCCACCGCCGAGTTCCGGTGGCCGCGGCCTGCCGAGTTCAACTGGGCCCTGGAATGGTTCGACGTCATCGCCGAGCGCAATCACCGGCCGGCACTGGCCCTGCTGGACGGGCTGGGCGGCGTTCGGGAGACCAGCTTCGCGGACCTGTCGGCGCGGTCGGACGCGGTCGCGGTGTGGCTGCGCGGGCTCGGTGTACGTCGGGGTGATCGCGTCCTGATCGTGCTCGGTCAGCAGGTCGAGCTGTGGGAGTGCCTGTTGGCCTGCATGAAGCTCGGCGCGGTGGTCATCCCCACCTACACGAGCCTCACTCCCGCCGAGGCCCTCGACCGGGTCCGGCGCGGGCGGGTTCGTCACGTGGTGTGCTGGGCCTCGCTGACCCACTTGTTCGATCAGGATGGCCCGGGCGGGCGGATCGCGGTCGGCGGTGCGGTGGCTGGCTGGACCGACTACCGGGGCAGCCTCGGCTCGCATGAGCGGTTCGTCCCGGATGGCCCCACCCCCAGCGGCGATCTCGCGTTCGCCTACTTCACCTCGGGCACCACCTCCGCGCCGAAGCTGGTGGCGCACAACCACGTCAGCTACCCGGTCGGGCACCTCACCGGGATGTACTGGAGCGGGTTGCTGCCGGGGGACCGCCACCTCAACGTGTCCGCGCCCGGCTGGGCCAAGCACTCCTGGAGCAGCTTCTTCGTGCCGTGGAACGCTGAGGCCACCGTGCTCGCGGTGGCGGGAAGCGACATCCCGGTCGCCGAGCTCCCGCGGCTGCTGGCCGAGCACGGGGCGAACTCGTTCTGCGCCCCGCCGAGCACTTGGCGGGCGATGCGAGGGCATCTCGGCTCGGCCGCGCCCCGGCTGCGCGAGGCCACCAGCGCGGGCGAGCCCCTGGACGCGACGTTGGCCGAGCGGGTCGAACGCGCCTGGGGCGTCGCGGTGCGGGACGGGTACGGCCAGACCGAGACCACCTGCCTGGCGGGTACCTGTCCGGGAATGCGGCAGCGTCCCGGCTGGCTCGGGCTGCCGATGCCCGGGTATCTGCTCACCCTCCGAGATCCGGACACCGCCACGCCGGGCGAGAGCGGCGAGGTCTGCGTGGAGCTGGCCGGAGCGCCGGTCGGTTTGGCCGTGGGGTACCTCGGCCGGGAAGAACGTCCGTTCGACGGCACGTACTACCGCACCGGCGACCTTGGAGAACGCGACGAGCACGGCTATCTCCGGATCGCGGGCCGGCTCGACGACGTGTTCAAGTCCGCTGGGCACCGCGTGTCCCCGTACGAGCTGGAGGCGGCACTGCGCCGCCATCCGGCCGTGGCGGAGGCCGTGGTCCTTCCCCGGCCCGATCCGGTGGCCGGCCTGGTGCCGCACGCCGTGGTCGTTGCCGCCGAGGGCGTCGTGCCTGGCGAGGAGCTCGCCAGCGCACTGCTGCTCCACCTGAGCGAGCGGATCCGCTCGGTGCGGTTCGTCCGCTGCCTGCCACGCACGGCCTCGGGCAAAGTGCGCCGCGCTGAATTGGTGAACGACCACGAACAGGAGACCGGAAATGCGTGATGTGCTGGTACTACGCGAGATTCTCACCCAGGTCGGCCTCGATCAGGTGGAATGGGAGACCTGGAGCCAGCCCGGCCGGGCCGGTGCGGAGATCCATCCCCTGTATTCGTGCGATCCGGCGACCGCGTTCCTGGTCCGTTTCGGTCCGGACTCGCACGGAGACCGGCACGAGCACCTCGGCCATGAGCTGATGCTCGTGCTGCAGGGGGAACTGCGCAACGACAACGGAGACCGCTACACCGTTGGCGATCTGATCGTCGAGGCCCCGAACAGCACCCACCGGGTGTCCTCCGAGACCGGATGCGTGTTGCTGGTCGTCCGGGAAGGGCCGACGGTCCCGGTGACCGGGTCCTGATCGCCGACCCGGGCCTCTCGCGCGGTGTGCGGCAAAAGTGGTCTCGAAACGGAGTATGTGTCTGCCCGGTGTCACCGGTGCCGGAGAGTCCGCCGCCGAGGTCGCAGTGCGAGTAGCGCGCCCACCCGGTCGATCAGCCGGGCCTCGTCGAGCGTGCCGTCGACCTCGGCGGCGGTTCGCCGATGCGGAAAATGGCGTGCTTGATCGAATTGCCCCGGCAATTCCGGCCGCCCTCTTTCCGGGCTCGCCGTGGTTACCGCGCGGACGTTTCCTGTCGCGGCCAGGTGCCGGCACCGTCGGTCGTGTTTCGCTTCCGGGTAAGTGGGTCCTCTTGCCGGGCAACGGTTCCAGAGTCGCCACGGGCCGGAAGGCAGCCCAGCAGCAGTGCCGCGGCGACCGCGCCGAGGAGCACGTGGCCGACTGCGGCACACAGCCCGCACAGTGCGATCCACAGCGCTATCTTCATAAACGGAGTGTAGGGCCGCGTGCTATTGATCGTCGCGAAATTTAGGAAAGGCTTAGGATTTCAATTCGGTATTTTCCCGCCGTGTCCGGCGCGGGCCGGTTCGAGCCGGGGGATCGGGCGGGTCAGGAGCGGCACCGCCAGCGTCGCGACGGCGAACAGCCCGGTCAGCGCCATGCCCCGCTCGACGAGCCCGGCCGGGATGATCACCCACCACGGATCGCCGCCGGCGGCCATGATGCCGACGCCGACGAGGATGACGCCGAACCAGCCGAGCGAGGCGAGTGCCAGCCCCGTCGAGATCCGCCGCCACGCCTTGGCATTCACGAAGACGATCCGCGCCGCGAAGAGCACCGCGAGCGGGAGCGCCACGAACCCGACGACGCTGGCCACGCGGTGCACCTCGCTGCCCGCGGTCGGGCCGACCGACCAGTCGCGCTTCGGGAACGCCACGATCAGCAGCAGGCTCGCCACCCAGACACCGCCGAGCGCGGTCGCCATCGAGCGCACCGGGAGCAGCCGCTGGCGGATCAGCCCGGCGAACGCGGCGGCCGAGCCGAACGCCACCAGCAGCACGGCGAGGTCGAAGACCCACTTGTTGGAGGTGAGCCCGTACTCGCTGATCGTCCGGCGGATCGGGCTGATGCCGTTGGTCGGCGGCACGAACTGCAGGAGCAGCACGAGCGCGGCACCCGCGAACAGGCCGGAGAGCCCGAGCGAGGGGAACACCAATGCCAGCGGGCCGCGGCGGTTCGTCGGCGAGGTGGTCATGGCACCCGATTCTAGGAGCGGGACCTGAGAATCCACTGTGGACGAGCGATCGCCGGGATTACGGCGACGGCGAGCACCGTGGACTCGTCATCGACGGGCCGGTGCCCGGGGCGCGCGAGTTCGCCGCCGCCACGCGCCGCGTGTGACGCCTCAGCCCGCCTGGCCCCGCCGGTCGAACACCACGTCGCGCGCGGTGCGCAGCGCGGTCGCGATCGCGCCGGTGAGGGCGGCCTCCTCGCCGAGTTCGCCGGGCACGATCTTCGGGCGCATCGGCGTCACCCTGCCCATCGCCCGTTCGAGCGGCACGGCGAGCAGGTCGTGGTTCTTGCCGATACCGCCCGCGACGACCACCAGTTCGGGATCGATCACCGCGGCGACCGCGGACACCACGAACGCCAGCCGGTTGGCCTCCTCCTCGACGACCTCGAGGGCGGCCTCGTCGCCGTGCCGCGCCGCTTCGAAGACGTCCTTCGCGGTGCGGATCTTGGTGAGCCCGGTGCGCGTCGCGTGCTCGACGACCGAATGCGCGGCCGCCGCCGATTCCAGCATGCCCTGGCGCTGCTTGGCGTAGTCGACGTCCGGCATGCCGCCACCGGACGGCCAGCCGAACGGCAGGTACCCGATCTCGCCCGCGGCGCCGTGCGCGCCGCGGTAGAGCCTGCCGTCGAGGATGATGCCCATCCCGATCCCGGTGCCGACGGTGACGCACACCGAGGCGTCGACCCCGCGCGCGGCGCCGGACTCGTGCTCGCCGACCGCCGAGAGGTTCGCGTCGTTTTCGACGGTCATCTCGGTGCCGAGCACCGACTCCAGTTCCTTCAGCAGGCCCTTGCGTTCCCAGCCGGGCAGGTTCGGCGCCTGCTGCAGGGTCGCGGAGCCGGCGTCGGGCACGCCGGGGGTGCCGACGACGGTCGAGACCACGTCGCCGATCCGGATGCCAGCCTGCTCGAACGCGTTCTCGGCACCCTCGTGCACGATGCGCATCAGCGCGCTCGCGGACCGGGCCCGGTTGCGCTCGTCGATCCTGGCCACCACGGCACCGGACAGGTCCGCGACGGCGACCCTGATCAGGCCGCGGCCGATGTCGATGCCGAGCACGTGACCCGCGGACGGATCCACCTCGTACACCACGGCCGACCTGCCTGGCCCGGCCAGCGTGCGGCCCGCGGTGCGGACCAGCCCGTGCTGTTCGAGATCGAGCAGCGCCTGCCCGACGGTGGGCTTGGAAAGCCCGGTGTCCGTGGCGATCTGCGGCCGGGTGGCCGGGCCCGCCGTGCGCAGCCGTTCGAGCACGGCTCGCTGGTTCAGTCCGCGCATGTTCGCCGGAGTACCGACCTGCGGGGACCTGTCCGCGCTCATCGTGCCTCTTTCCTGGATACGAGTTGCCACCAGTTTACGGGTGAACTCTTCCGTCGGCGGGCAACCCATGTTAAGAAACTTTATTAACTATTGACGGAGGTGTGCTGTGAGTTCACCCACCCGATCGGGTGGTGCCGGAGCTGGAGGCCCCGGCACCCGGTCCGCCGGTCTCCTGCGGCAGATCGGCCCACTGCAGGCGACGGCCATCAACATGACACAGATGTGCGGGATCGGCCCGTTCATCACCATGCCGGGCATGGTCGCCGCGATGGGCGGCCCGCAGGCCATGTTCGGCTGGATCGTCGGCGCGATCGTGGTGATCGCGGACGGCCTCATCTGGGCCGAGCTCGGCGCGGCGATGCCCGGCGCCGGTGGCACCTACATCTACCTGCGCGAGGCGTTCCAGTACCGCACCGGCCGCCTGATGCCGTTCCTGTTCGTGTGGAGCGCGGTGCTGTTCATTCCGCTCATCATGTCCTCGGGCATCATCGGGCTGGTCCAGTACCTCGGCTACCTGATCCCCGGCGTCGTCGACTCCGGCGGCGCGACGACCGTGCTCGGGAAGGTCATCGGGATCGGCGTCGTCGCCGTGATCATGCTGTTGCTGCTGCGCAAGATCGGGCAGATCACGAAGTTCACCATGGTGCTCTTCGGCGTCATGCTGTTCGCCATGCTCGCCACCATCGTGGCGGCGTTCTCGCACTTCGACGCGGCGCAGGCGTTCGCGTTCACGCCGGGCGCGTTCAGCTTCTCCGGCGGCGCCTTCTGGATGGGCCTCGGCGCCGGGCTCGTGATCGCCGTCTACGACTACCTCGGCTACAACACCGTCGCCTACCTCGGCGCCGAGGTGCGCAACCCCGGCCGGACGCTGCCGAGGGCGATCATCTTCTCGATCGTCGGCATCATGTCGCTGTACTTCCTGTTCCAGGTCGGCGTGCTCGGCGCGCTGCCGCTCGACCAGGTCCAGAGCGCCAGCTCGCTCGGTTCGATGGTGCTCGAACAGGCGTGGGGCACCGGCGTGTCGAAGGTGATCACCGTCTTCATCGTGATCGCCGCCATCGGCTCGGTCTTCGCCGGTCTGCTCGGCGGTTCGCGGGTGCCTTACGAGGCCGCGCGCGACAAGGTGTTCCTGCCGGTGTTCGGCAAGCTCCACCCGAAGTTGAACCTGCCCACCGCCGGCGTCCTCACCATGGGCGTGCTGACCATGGCCGGTTCGCTGTTTTCGCTGACCGACGTGATCAGTGCGGCGGTCAGCACGCTCGTGCTCATCCAGTCGCTCGCCCAGGTGGCCGCGATCGTCGTGCTGCGGCGCCGTCAGCCGCACCTCGCGCGCCCGTACCGCCAGTGGCTGTACCCGTTGCCGACGATCATCGCGCTCGCCGGGTTCGTCTACCTGTACTACTCGTCGACCGAACTGTCGCTGTGGCTGTCGATCGGCTGGATCGTGTTCGGCGTCGCGGCGTTCCTCGGGTGGGCGAAGGCGGAGCGCACGTGGCCCTTCGGGCCGAAGGAAATCCGCGAGGCCTACTCGGCGGAGAAGACTGCCGGACAGAAGACGGAGGAGACCCCCGCATGAGGAAGTCTGCCGCACGCGCGCTGACCTTCACCGCGGCCGCGTTGCTCGTACCGGGACTGGTGACCGTGTCGGCAGCCGCCGACGACGAGAAGGCGCGCCCGGCGTCGGCCGAACCGGTCACGCTCGGCACCGGCGGCTGGCAGGTGCAGAGCACCGCGCTCGCGAAGCAGCCGGGGGAGCAGGTGTCCAGCCCCGGCTTCGCGACGAAGGGCTGGCTGCCGGTCAAACCGGACGACGCGGGCGCGCCGGGCACCGAGATCAACGCACTGGTGCAGAACGGCGAATGCCCCGACGTCTTCACCGGCGAGAACATGCGCAAGTGCTTCGGGTACCTGCCGGAGCTGGGCCCGGTGACGGTGCCGAGGTTCGCGGTGCCGTGGTGGTTCCGCACCGATTTCAGCCCGGAGATCAAGGCGGGCCAGTCGGCCAAGCTGACCATCCCCGGCGTCGTCGGCGAAGGCGACGTGTGGGTCAACGGCAAGCTCGTGGCGAGCAAGGACATCGTCAGCGGTGCCTACGCCGCCCAGACCTTCGACGTGTCGAAGCTGGTGCACCCCGGCAAGAACTCGCTCGCGATCAAGATGTACCCGAACAACCCGAAGAAGATGTTCACCCTCGACCAGGTCGACTGGGGCCAGATCCCGCCGGACAACAACACCGGCATCCAGTTCCCGGTGACCCTGCAGGTCTCCGACGCGCTGACGGGCTCGAACGCCCACGTGACGCAGAAGAACGCGCCCGACCTGAGCAGTTCCGCGCTGACCGTCAAGACCGACGTCACGAACAACGCGGATTCCGCGCAGACGGCCGAGGTCAGCGCCACGGTGACGCCGCCAGCGGGCGGGGGAGCGCCGATCGAGGTGAAGCAGTCCGTCTCGGTTCCGTCGCATACCACCAAAACGGTGGAGTTCAGCCCGGCGAAGTTCGGCTCGTTGAAGATCGCCAAGCCGAAGCTGTGGTGGCCGTACTCGATGGGCGACCAACCGCTGTACGGGCTGAAGACCGCGATCGCGCAGCACGGCGCGGTGTCCACCACGGCGAACCAGACCTTCGGCATCCGCAGCGTCAGCACGCGACTGGCCGGGAAGTCGCCGCAGGCGCCGGAGGGCTCGCGGATCTTCGGCATCAACGGCAAGGAGTTCGTCTTCCGCGGCGGCGGGTACGCGCCGGACCTGTTCCTCCGCTACTCGAAGGCCGAGGTCGCGCACCACGTGGCACTGATCAAGAACCTCGGCCTCAACGGCATCCGGCTCGAGGGCCACGACATGCCGCAGGACTTCTACGACCAGATGGACCGCGCGGGAATACTGGTGATCGGCGGGTTCCTGTGCTGCGACGCGTGGCAGCCGGAGGCGGACACGAAGCTGACCGAGCGCGACTACCGGATCCTGCACGACTCGGCGGCGGGCATCGGCAGGATGGAACGGAACCACCCCAGTGTGTTCACCTACGGCTGGAGCGACAACGAGCCGGTCCCGCGCCAGGAAAGCGAAACGCTGAAGGCGTTCAAGGAGACCGGCTTCGACGTCCCGGTGACCGCGTCCGCGGAGTACAAGAGCACCCCGGCGCTCGGCCAGGCGGGGGAGAAGGAGGGTCCGTACGACTGGGTCCCGCCGACGTACTGGTACGACACCACGCATTTCGACCCGAAGGACCCGAGCCGGACGAACGTCGGCGGTTCGTGGGGCTTCGCGAGCGAGCAGAGCGCGGGCCACACGGTGCCGACGATGGACTCCGTCAAGCGGTTCCTTTCCCCGGCGGAGCAGGAAAAGCTCTGGAAGGACCCGGAGTACAACCAGTACCACGCGAATTTCGAGGCAGGCCACGGCGGGTACAAGTTCGGCACGCTGTACACCTTCGACGACGCGATGGCGAAGCGGTACGGCAAGTGGTCCGATCTCGGCTCCTACGTCAGGCAGGCGCAGGTGGCGAACTACGAGAACACCCGATCGCAGTTCGAGTCGTTCATCAACCACTCGACGGACAAGCAGAACCCGGCGACCGGCGTCGTCTACTGGCAGCTCAACAAGGGCTGGCCGACCCTGCTGTGGTCGCTGTTCAACCACGACGGTGACCAGCCCGGCGCGTACTTCGGCGCCAAGAAGGCGAACAAGCCGCTGCACGCCCTCTACGCCTACGACGACGACACGGTGACCGTGGCGAACCTCGGCGGCGAGGCGCAGCGGGGGCTTTCGGTGCAGGCGAAGGTCTACGACCTCGACGGCAAGGTGCTCGACGACCAGCAGGCCGACGGCGTTTCGCTGGCAGGGCAGCAGGTCCGCAACGCGGTGCTGAAGCCGAAGGTGCCGTCCGCGACGACGCCGCCTGCCAAGGCGAGCGTGTACTTCGTCGAACTGCTGGTGAAGCGGAACGGGCAGGTCGTCGACCGCAACACCTACTGGCACTCGACCCAGAAGGACGTCGTCGACTGGCCGAAGAGCTACGGCAACCCGCAGGCGAGCATGTCGCAGTACGCGAACCTGCAGGCGCTGCGGAACCTGCCGAAGTCCTCGGTCGGCGCACAGGCCGTCACCAGGGGAGAGCAGGGCCCGAACGGTGCCGACACCGCCACCTCGGTGACGGTGACCAACACCTCGTCCAAGCCGGTCGCGTTCTTCCTGCGCGCGGATCTGCGCCGCGGCACCGCGGAGGGCAAGGAGCAGCCAGGCGACAACCAGGTCGTCACCGCGACCTGGGACGAGAACGACATCGTGCTGTGGCCCGGCGAGTCGCAGGTGCTCACCACGCATTACGACTCGAAGCAGTTGCGCGGGGCGCGGCCGGTGGTGTCGGTGGCCGGGTGGAACACCGACCGGGTTGTAGTGGGCGCACCCACCACGGCCTACCGGGCACCGGCGTCGCAGTACGCCGCGTACCGGATGCCGCTGCCCGACGGGACGAAGGAGTGACGGAGCTGGACGTGATACTGGGGATCGATTTCGGTGGCACGAAGGTCGCGATCGGGTTGTCCGACCGCGAAGGGACGCTGCTCGCGCAGCGCCGCATCGACACCGACGCGGAGGCCGGCGCCCAGCAGGTCATCGACAGGGCGCTGGCCGCCGCCGCGGAGCTGCTCACCGGGAACGGGCACGCTTCGCCGTCGGCGATCGGCGTGGTGAGTCCCGGGATCGTGCTGCCGGACGAGATCCTGCTCGCCCCGAACGTGCCAGGCTGGCAACAGCTCCGGCTGCGCGACCTGGTGCGGGCCCGCTTCGGGGACCTGCCGGTCGCGGTCGGCACCGACGTCAAGGCGGCCGGCCTCGCCGAGGCCAGGTGGGGCGCGCTGCGGGGCGTCGACCCCGCGGTCTTCCTCTACCTCGGCACCGGCCTCGCCGCGGCGATCCTGATCGGCGGCAGGGTGCTCCCCGGTGCGAACGGGGCCGCGGGCGAGATCGGCTACAACCTGCGCGGGGTGTCGGACACCGACGGGTTCGCCAGCGGTTCGGCGCCGCTGGAGGAGGCGGTCGGCGGCAGGGGGCTCGGCAGGCGGGTCAGCGCGTTGACCGGAAAGCCGACGACTGCGGCCGAGCTGTTCGAGCTGGCGAAGCAGGACCCGGCGGCGAAGGAACTGCTCACCGACGCGCTCGACGAGCTGTCGGTGCACGTGGCGAACCTGGCGATCGCGATCGACCCGGTGCGGATCGCGGTCGGCGGCGGGCTCGTCCGGTCGGCCGACGTGGTGCTCCCGCCGTTGCGGCACCGGCTTTCCCAGGCGGTGCCGTTCCCGCCGGCGCTGGTCCCCGCCGAGTTCGACCAGGACGGCGCGCTCCGCGGCGCGATCGCACTGGCGCTCGACGCCTGAGGCCGATGACGGCCGGGTCCGCTTCGCGCGGCCCGGCCGTCTTTCACCCGGTCACGCACGGTTTCATTCGGTCGCCGAACGATCCCACTCGATGAGGTGTTGCCGTACCGAGGCCGGAGGGGCCAGGCTGGGGCCCGATCCGGCCACCATCGGAGGCGTGCCGGCAACCGAACGGGGGCCCATGGAACGCGTCGTTCTGCTCGACGAGTCCGGACAGGCGATCGGCACGGCTCCCAAGGCCACTGTGCACGACGAACGCACCCCGTTGCACCTGGCTTTCTCGTGTTACGTCTTCGACGCCGAAGGCAGGCTCCTGCTCACCAGGCGCGCGCTGAGCAAACCGACGTGGCCCGGCGTGTGGACGAACAGCTGCTGCGGGCACCCGGGGCCGGGCGAGCCGATGGCGGCGGGCGTGCTGCGCCGGTTGAAGGACGAGCTCGGCCTGAGCGTGCACCGGCTGGAACTGGTGCTGCCGAGGTTCCGGTACCGCGCGGTGATGAGCAACGGGGTCGTCGAGAACGAGCTGTGCCCGGTGTACCTCGCGTTCACCGAAGACACGCCGACCCCGGAGCCGAGCGAGGTCGAAGAGGTCGACTGGGTGGACTGGGTGCCGTTCGCGCGTTCGGTCCTCGACGGTGACCGTGCCGTCTCGCCGTGGTGCGCCGAGCAGGTACCCGCACTGGCCGCGCTCGGCGACCGGCCGACCGCGTGGCCCGTCGCCAGGCCGGACTCCCTCCCGCCCGCCGCCCGGAACTGACTTTTCCCGCCGCGCCCGCTACGGAAACCCGGAGCGGGCGCGCAGCATGCCCGAAGGTCGCAGTGCCGACGTGTGCGCGTCGATTCCGGTGCGTCGGGTGGCGGACCTCACCTTGGCCTCCACGGAAGCATCCTTCGGCGCGCCACGCCTCCGCCACCCGCCTCACCGGAAAGCCGCGTGTGCGGCTGAGCATCGTGCCTGGGTGCGGCCGTTTCCCGTATCTATACCCTGCGGGGGTATAGTATGGAGCGACAGCGGCGGACTCGAGGGAGACCGATGGGTATCAGCACGGCGGCGAAGCTCGGGGGATTCGCGGTGGTCGCGGTCGCCGTGTTCGGTGGCGCGTACGGGATCGGCACCGCGGTCGGACCGGTGGGCACCACGCCACCGGCTGCGTCATCCGCGTCATCCGCGTCATCTGCGTCATCCGGGGTACACGAGCCAGGTGGTTTGCGCGCGTCGGAGCGGGGTTACACCCTCGCGGTGAACACCACCGGTTTCGTCGAAGGCCAGCCGCGGCAGCTCGAATTCCGGATCACCGGGCCGGACGGCGCCGCGGTGACCGCGTTCGACCCGAACCACGACCGCAGGATGCACCTCATCATGGCGCGCCGCGACCTGTCCGGTTACCAGCACCTGCACCCCGCGCTCGGTGCGGACGGCGTCTGGCGGGTCCCCGCGGCGTTCGCCGACGCGGGGGAGTACCGCCTCTTCGCGGACTTCGTGCCGAGGGCGCTCAAGCAGAACCTCACCCTCGGCGCCGGCATCTCGGTTTCCGGGGATCCCCGTCCGGTCCCGCTGCCGCCGCCGTCGGACATTGCGCACGTCGACGAGTCCGGTTACGCGGTGCGCCTCAGCGGGCACCCGGTCGTCGGCGAGGCGAAGCTCGTCCTCTCGGTCAGCCGTGGCGGGACGCCGGTCACCGACCTCCAGCGGTACCTCGGTGCGTACGGCCACCTGGTGGCACTGCGCGAAGGCGATCTCGGCTACCTGCACGTCCACCCGGAGCCCTCGGCCGTCGCCGGCCCCGACATCACCTTCTCGGCCGCGTTCCCCTCGGCCGGTCGCTACCGGCTCTACCTGGACTTCCAGCACGGCGGAGTGGTTCGCACGGCGGAGTTCACCGTCACCGTCGGCGACACCGGGCCGCAGCCGCCGGCGCCGTCCAAAGCGGGCGACGGCCACGGGCACGGGCATTGAGTGGCGGGCACGACATGGCACAGCGAGGAGTTCCGATGACCGCGGTGGATGAGCAGGCGAGCGTCGAGCTGGCGATCGGCGGGATGACCTGCGCTTCCTGCGCGGCGCGGATCGAAAAGAAGCTCAACCGGATCGACGGGGTCGCGGCGACGGTCAACTACGCGACCGAGAAGGCGAAAGTGTCCTATCCGGACTCGGTCTCGCCGGAAGAGCTCGTGGAGACGGTCGCCAAGGCGGGCTACACGGCCACGCTCCCCGTGGTGTCCGAAAAGGACAGTGCGGCGGAGGATGTCGACGAGTCGCGTCCCGCGCGGGACCGGCTGCTGGTGAGCGCCGTGCTTTCGGTGCCGGTGGTCCTGTTCGCGATGATCCCGGCGCTGCAGTTCACGAACTGGCAGTGGGCCTCGCTGACACTGGCGGCGCCGGTGATCGTGTGGGGCGCGCTGCCGTTCCACCGCGCGGCGTGGACGAACCTCCGCCACGGCACCGCGACCATGGACACCCTCGTCTCGATGGGCACCCTGGCCGCGTTCGCGTGGTCGCTGTACGCGTTGTTCTTCGGCACCGCGGGCGAACCCGGCATGGTGCACCCGTTCCGGTTCACCATCGAGCGCGCCGCCGGTGACGGCAACATCTACCTCGAAGTGGCCGCGGGCGTCACCACCTTCATCCTCGCCGGACGCTACTTTGAGGCGCGGTCGAAGCGGCGCGCCGGTGCCGCGCTACGCGCGCTGCTCGATCTCGGCGCCTCCGAGGTTTCCGTGCTGCGCAACGGTTCCGAGGTTCGGGTCCCGGTCGCCGAGCTGGCGGTCGGTGACCGGTTCGTGGTGCGCCCCGGCGAGAAGATCGCCACCGACGGCGTGGTCGAGGACGGTTCGTCCGCGGTCGACGCGAGCATGCTGACCGGCGAGTCCGTGCCGGTCGAGATCGGGCCGGACGACGAAGTCGCCGGCGCCACCCTGAACGTCGGCGGCAGGCTGGTCGTGCGGGCCACGAGGATCGGCTCGGACACCCAGCTCGCGCAGATGGCGAAGCTCGTCGAAGAGGCGCAGACCGGCAAGGCGGAGATCCAGCGCCTCGCCGACCGCATCTCCGGCGTGTTCGTGCCGGTGGTGCTCGTGCTCGCGGCGGGAACGCTCGGGTTCTGGCTCGGTGCGGGCGATTCCGCCGCGGCGGCGTTCACCGCGGCGGTCGCGGTGCTGATCATCGCTTGCCCGTGCGCGCTCGGCCTCGCCACGCCCACCGCGCTGCTGGTCGGCACCGGCCGCGGCGCGCAGCTCGGGATCCTGATCAAGGGCCCGGAGGTGCTCGAATCGACGCGGCGCGTGGACACCGTGGTGCTGGACAAGACCGGCACCGTGACCACCGGCCAGATGTCCCTTGTGGACGTCGTGACCGCGGACGGCGTCGACGAGGACGAACTGGTCCGGGTCGCGGGCGCGCTCGAGGACGCCTCCGAACACCCCATCGCGAAGGCCATCGCGAACGGCGCACGCGCGCGGGGCGCGCTTCCCGGAGTCACCGGCTTCGCCAACGACGAGGGGCTCGGCGTGCACGGCGTGGTGGAAGGGCACGCGGTCGTCGTCGGCAGGCCGGCCCTGCTCGCGGACTGGTCGCTGCCGCTGCCGGAAAAGCTCGGCGCGGCAAGGGAAGCGGCCGAACGCGACGGCAGGACGGCGGTGGCCGTCGGCTGGGACGGCGCGGCGAGGGGGCTGCTCGTGGTCGCCGACCGGGTCAAGCCGACGAGCGCCGAGGCGATCACCCGGCTGCGCGCGCTGGGCCTGACCCCGATCCTGCTCACCGGGGACAGCGAAGCCGTCGCGGTGTCGGTGGCGCGCGAAGTCGGCATCGACGAGGTGATCGCCGGGGTGCTGCCGTCGGGCAAGGTCGACGTGGTCGCGCGCCTGCAGTCGGAGGGACGCGTGGTGGCGATGGTCGGTGACGGGGTCAACGACGCCGCCGCGCTGGCGAAGGCCGATCTCGGGCTCGCGATGGGCACCGGCACCGATGTCGCGATCGAGGCGAGCGACCTGACCCTGGTCCGGGGTGACCTGCGGGTGGCCGCGGACGCGATCCGGTTGTCGCGGCGGACCTTCGGCACGATCAAGGGCAACCTGTTCTGGGCCTTCGCCTACAACCTGGCGTGCATCCCGCTGGCGGCCACCGGCCTGCTGAACCCGATGATCGCGGGTGCGGTGATGGCGTTCAGCTCGGTGTTCGTGGTGACGAACAGCCTGCGCCTGCGCCGGTTCGCGCCGCTGGCGCGCTGACCGCGCGAGCGCTGCGGACTCGGGGTGGAGGGTGCGAAAATGGTGGCATGGCGTCGAAAGAAGTGCCCACGGAGACCGTGACCGAGCGCGAGCGGAAGTTCGAGGTCGGCTTGCGGAGGCCGCGCCCGGAGCTGGCCGGGGTCGGCCCGATCGCGGGCACGGCGGACCCGGTCGAGCTGACCCTCGACGCCACCTACTTCGACACCGCGGACCACCGCCTCGCGGCCGCCGGTGTCACGCTGCGCCGCAGGCGCGGCGGCTCGGACGAGGGCTGGCACCTGAAGCTCCCGGTCGGCGACGACCGCCGCGACGAGATCCGGATGCCGCTGTCGGCGAAGTCGAAGCCCCCTCGGGAGCTCCGGCGGCTGGTGGTCGCGCACACGATGGGCCACAAGCTCATCCCGGTCGCGCACCTCAGGACCGAGCGGACCGAGTGCGCGCTGCTCGACGGCGCGGGCAGGACGGTGGCGGCGCTGACCGACGACAAGGTCACCGGTGAGGCGATCGGCAAGGCCGCGCACCTCGACCGGTGGCGGGAGTGGGAGGTCGAACTCGGCGAAACCGCCGGCGAGGACCTGCTGGAGTCGATCACGGTCGCGCTGGCGAAGGACGGCGTCCACCGTTCGAAATCGTCTTCGAAGCTCGCGCGCCTGCTCGACGACCGGCTGCCGAAGACCCCGAAGCGGCGCACCAAGCTGGCGGGCGACGTCGTGCTGGCGTACCTGCGGGATCAGGTGAACGCGTTGCGGCGCAACGACATCGGGGTGCGGCGGGATGCCGAGGACGCGGTCCACCAGATGCGCGTCGCCTCCCGTCGCATCCGCGGCGCGCTCAACTCGTTCAAGCGCGTGCTCGACCGGGACGTCACGCGCGAGCTGGCCGCGGAGCTGAAATGGCTCGCGGGCGGGCTGGCCCCGGCGAGGGACACCGAGGTGCAGCACCAGTACTTCGGCGCGGCGGTCGCGGAGCTGCCCGACGAGCTGGTGCGCGGCCCGGTCCGGCCGTTCCTGTCCGCGCATTTCGCCGCCGAGGCGGAGCAGGCCCGCCGTACCGCGCTGAAGACGCTGTCCAGCGACCGGTACGAAAACCTGTTGCGGGAGCTCGACAGGCTGCTGACCGATCCGCCGTTCACCAAGCGGGCGAAGAAGCAGGCGAAGGCAGAACTACGGCACTCGGTGCGGCGGGCGGACCGGCGGCTGCGCGCGGCGGCGCGAGCGGCCGCGCGCGTGGCCGACGGGCCGGATCGCGACGCGGCTTTGCACGAGCTGAGAAAGAAGGCGAAGCAGGCGCGTTACGCCGCCGATGCGGTGCGCCCGGTTTTCGGCGCCAAGCTCGACGCGTGGCGGCGCTCGGTGAAACGCGTGCAGAGCACCCTCGGTGACCACCACGACCTCGTGGTCGCTCGCACGGTCGGGCTCGGCCTGGCCACGGCGGCCCACCGCGACGGCCACAGCACGTTCACCTTTGGTGTGCTGCACGCGCGGGGCGCCGCTGCCGCCGCCGGGCTGGACGGTGCCTTCGAGCGCCGGTGGCGTGCGGTGCGACGGGCCACGAAGCCGAAGTGGCTGTCCTGATCAGTCTTCTTCGTCGGTGAGCTCGACCACCGCTTGCTGCTCGGCCTAGTCAGCGGGGTCGGCTTCCAGCGGTGGCGCGGCCGGGGTGCTTTCCCCGGCGTCTTCGCCGTATACGTCGGTGCGCTGGTCGAGTGCGTCCGCTTCGGGCACGTCCGTGCTCGGTTCCGTCATGGCCCGGGAGTACCACCCCGTCCGCTCGGCGAAACGGGGGTGACGCGGCGAGCGACCGGGACTAACCTGCATTCGTCTCTGGGCGGCCGACCCCCACCGAGCGGAGCGAATGTGCCCGATCTGACCGAGTACCGGCGGCGGCGCGATGCCTCCCGAACCCCCGAGCCGGTACCGGACGAAGCCGACCCCTGGCCGGGTCGCGCGAAGAGCCGCGGCACGACGTTCGTCATCCAGGAGCACCACGCCAGCCAATTGCACTGGGACATGCGGCTAGAACGGGACGGCGTGCTCGTCTCGTGGGCGGTGCCGAAGGGGATGCCGGTCGAGCCCGACATCGCCAGGCTCGCGGTGCGCGTCGAGGACTACCCGCTCGAATACGCGGACTTCTCCGGCGTGATCCCGGCCGGGCAGTACGGCGCGGGCCGCACGGAGATCTGGGACCGCGGCCGGTACGACACCGTGCACTGGGACGGCGGGCGGATCGAGATCGTCCTGCGGGGGAGCCGCCTGCGCGGGACCTACGAATTCCTGCACACCGCGGAGGACGACGACCGGCACTGGCGCGTGCGCAGGCTCGACGAGGCGGAAGAAGGCTGGCAGTCGTTGCCGCTGTTCGTGCCGCCGATGACGCCGGGGCGTACCCGGATGCCGGGAGTTTCCGAGGACGGCGAGTGGTCCTACGAATTCGCCTGGGACGGCTTGCGCGCGCAGGTGCGGGTGCAGGGCGGCCGGATCGGGGTACGGGACGGGGACGGACGCGACCGCAGCGCCACCTACCCCGAACTGCGGGGGATCGGTGCCCGGCTCGGTTCGGTGGAGGCGCTGCTCGACGGTGTGATCGTCGTGCTGGCGGACGGCAGGCCGAGTGCCGTCGCACTGCACCGGCGGGCGAACGTGACGACGGCGGCCGACCTGCGGCGGATGGTGCGCCAGTGGCCCGCGGTCTACCTGGCGTTCGACCTCCTGCACCTGGCCGGGAGTTCGTGCCTGGCGCTGCCGTACCGCCGTCGTCGTGAGCTGCTGGCCGGGTTGGGCCTGGCAGGCGACCACTGGCGGGTGCCGGAGTGCTACGAAGGCGAGGGCGCGGCGGTGCTGGAAGCGAGCCGGGTGAACGGTCTCGGCGGCGTGGTCGCGAAACGGCTCGACAGCCCGTACCGGCCGGGACGCCCGAGCCAGGACTGGGCCGCGGTGCGCGGGGTGCGCGTGCAGGAGGTCGTCGTCGGCGGCTGGCGTCCCGGTGGTGGCAGCCGCGCGGAGACGGTGGGCTCGCTGCTGCTCGGCGTTCCCGCGGACGAGGGGCTGCGCTACGTCGGCAATGTGGGTTCCGGGTTCACCAGAGAGGACCTGAACGAGCTGGTGAAGACGTTGCCAGGGCTGGGAGATCCGATCTCGCCGTTCGCGGACGTGCCCGCGGACAAGGCACGGGAGGCGAGGTGGGTGCGCCCCGAGCTGGTCGGCGAGGTGGTGTTCCGCGGCTGGACGGACGCGCGCTGCCTCCGCGCGCCGAGCTGGCGCGGTCTCCGCGGTGACCTCGCCCCGGACGAGGTGGGGTTCCGTGGCTGAAAGATCCACTGTGGACGGTCACGGGGCGGTGCACGAGTCATGATGTTTGAGCCTCTTGCCGACGGGGTATAGACCAGTGTTCTCCTGCCGTCGGCGCGGTCGCGGCCCGGGGAAGGGCGCGCACTGCTACCGTCAGCCGGGAACGGCGACGGGCTGATGGGGGTGAGGACCTGCAGGTGTCGGAGCGGTCAGCCGCGGAGGGCCCGTTGATCAGGGTGGTACTGGTCGAGGACCACGACATGGTCGCCGAAGCGATCGCCTTGGCGCTCGCGGACGTCGGGGACATCGAGATCCTCGCGCGCGCGTCGTCGGTCGCCGATGCGCTCGACGCGGTCGGACGGATGCGCCCGGACGTGGTCGTCCTCGACCGGAGGCTTCCCGACGGCGACGGGATCGACGCCATTCCCGAACTGCACGCGGTGGCGCCGGGGGTCCGGGTCCTGATCCTGACCGGGGACGCGACGCCCGCCGTGGCCACCAGGGTGGTGGAGGCCGGTGGTGCCGGGCTGCTGATGAAGGCCGCGCGGCTGGCGGATCTCGCGGTCGCCGTCCGCCAGGTGTCCGCGGGCGACATGGCGTTCAGCCCCGACCTGCTCGGCCAGGTGCTCAGCAGGCTCGCCGGGCGGTCCGGCGCGGTCGGCGCCGAGCTGACCGGCCGGGAGCGGGAAACGCTGCGCCTGCTCGCCGACGGCGCGACCATCGCCGACATCAGCGCGCGGATGACGGTCGCGCGGAACACCGCGCGCAACCACGTCCAGCGGATCCTCACGAAGCTGGGCGCGCATTCCCAGCTCGAAGCGGTGGCGATCGCCCGCCGCGAGGGACTCGTCGACTGATGCAACTGCACCAGTCGAAGTCGGGGCCGTTGCGTCTCGAACGGAGATCGCGTTACGGGAACGATGGGATGGGCCATGACTACGCCTTCATCCCGCTTGTCCTCCTCCGGTGTCGCGTCCTTCGAGGTGCCCGCCACCGTTACCGGTGCGAGTGACGCACGCCGGTTCACCAGCGCCGCACTGGCCGCATGGGGCTGTCACGGCCATTCCGTCGACGACGTGCAGCTCGCGGTCTACGAGCTGGTGGCGAACGCCCTGCTGCACACCGACAGCGCCCCGGAACTCACCTTGCGGCTCACCGGCTCTCGGTTGCGCATCGAGGTTTCCGACGAGAGCGCGGAGCCGCCGTCGAAGCGGGACGGCGGTCGTGACGGTGGCTGGGGGCTGAGACTCGTGGAATCCCTCGCGGTGAGCTGGGGGACCGAACGCGACGGTGCGGGCAAGCGGGTGTGGTGCGAGCTCGAGCTGGGCAGAACGGACGAGAGTGCACGGGCCGTGGCAGGCTGACCTCCCTCCCCAGGCCGGTGGGCGCGAACGCGGCCACGCGGCCCTTGCCCTGGATGCCGACGGCGTGGTGACCTCGTGCAACGCCGGTGCCGAACGGGTGACCGGCTACCGGCGGGCCGATCTGCTCGGCAAGTCCGTGAGCTTCCTGGACACCGGCGAGGGGCTGCTCGACTCGGCCGCCGCGGACGGTGCGGTCGAAGGCCAGTGCCTGCTCCGGCGCGGCGACGGCAGTTCGGTGCGCGCGGGCGTGCTGATCACCGCGGTGCGGGACGGGCTCGCGCTGCGCGGGTTCGGCATGGTGCTGCGGACCCTTTCCGGCGGCGGGGCGGCCGCGATCGTCGGCGCCTACGAACGGGACCGCGCCCGGCTGGCCGCCGAGGTGCACGACGACTCCATCCAGGCCATGGTCGCGGCCGGGATGCGGCTGCAACTGCTCGAAGGCAGGCTCGACGGCCGTGACCAGGCACTCGTCGTCGGCCTGCACGGCGCGGTGGATGCCGCGATCTCCCGGCTGCGCGACCTCCTGCGGTGGCTTCGCCCGCCGGAGCTGCGCCACGGCCTGGCCGGGGCGCTGGCCGACTGGGCGGAGCGCAGCGGGTACCTGCTCGTCGTGGAGCTCGACGAGGAACCGGCCGTGGCCGTGGCGACGGTCGTCTACCGCACGCTGCAGGACCTGCCGCGCGGCAACGGCGGAACGGTCCGCGTCCGCTCCGCCGAGGACGGGCTGCTGGTCGACTGCGGTGGTGGACCGGTGGACGACGCGGGCAGGGTGGCGGCGATCGGCGGCCGGTGGGCCGAGGACGGGTCCCGGTTCTGGGTCCCCGGCACCCTCGGCTGAGTTCCCGGCGAGGCGACCAGTCCGTCCACAGTGGTCAGTTGACGCAGTGCGGTGGTGCGTTCTTCGTTGCGGTGGCGAGGGTTCAGCTCTTGGTTGCCCGCAGCAGCGGAACCTCGGGGGAGTCCGTGTCGAGTGGTACCGCGCCCGACCTGACCAGTCCCAGCTGGACGGTCTGGCGCGAGGTGACGGCTTCCAGCGCCCAGTCGGCCGCCGTGCGGAGCCGGTTCCCCGGCATCGCCGCGAGGTGGTACCCGCGCGTGACGGCCTTCGCCGCCCGCCCCGACAGCGGAACGTGCAACGGGTTCGCCGCGGCCCTGCCCGCGCCGAGATCGACGACGAACCCGAGATCGTGGTGCTTGTAGCTGCGCTGCCTGCCGTGCCTGAGCGAGGCGATCACGTTGTGCCCGGCGAGTTTTCCTTGCCGCGTCGCGTGTTGCGCGGTCATCGCGGTCAGCTCGCCCGGGCGGGTCAGGTCGGGGACCGCCGCCGCGTCGCCGCACGCGAACACGTCCGGCTGACCGGGCACGCCGAGCCGCGCGTCGACGACGAGCCTGCCCTTCGCGGTCTCCAGCCCGATGGCGTCGACGAGCGGATCCGGCCGCACCCCGACGCACCACACCAGCGAACGCGTCGGCACCGCTTCGCCGGAGGTGAGCCGGACACCGTCGGCGTCCGCCTCGTCGACCGAGGTCTTCATCAGGACCTCGACGTCGCGCTCGCGCAGCACTTGGCCGGCGGTACGGGAAAGCCGTTGGTCCAGCTCGGGAAGCACGCGGTCCGCGACGTCGAGCAGCATCCAGCGGATGCGCTGCCCCCGCAGCTCCGGGTGGCGCGCCGCGAGCGCGTCGGTGAAGTCCGGCCCCTGCGCGGCGATCTCGGTACCGGTGTACCCCGCGCCGACCACCACGAAGGTGCACCGCGCGTCCCGTTCGGCGGGGTCGGCCGACGCCGCCGCCAGCTCGATCTGCCGGGTGATGTGATCGCGCAGGTAGAGCGCCTCCGGGATGCCGCGGAAACCGTGCGCGTGCTCGGCCACGCCCGGGATCGGCAGCAGCTTGTTGACGCTGCCGGTGGCGAGCACGAGCCGGTCGTAGTCCAGCCGGTGCTCGGTGTCCTCGGGATCGGTGTAGGTCACGTGCTTGCGGGTGAGGTCGACCGCGGTCACCTCGCCGAGTGCGAGCCTGACCTCGGGCAGGGTGCCCGGCAGCGACACCGAAATCCGGCGCGGGTCGAGGATCCCGGCGGCGACTTCGGGCAGCAGGGGCAGGTACAGGAAGTAGTCGGTCGGGTTGACGAGGACGATCTCCGCCTCGTCGCGGGAAAGGCGGTCGGCGACGGTCTTCGCGGCCTGGTACCCGGCGAACCCGCCGCCGACGATCACGACTCGCTTGCGCTGCATTGCTCGACCTCCGGACGGCGGACATAGGGGCGCTGCCCGTGGCCTACCCGGCCGGGGCCTCCCGGAAACGGTCCGGTTTCACCGCGCGCGGTGGCGGCCGGGCCGCTGGTCACCGCGCACCGCAGCCGGGATCACCCGGACTTCGTGCCCGCGGGCTCACTTCGGCTGCGGGGCGCGTACTCCCGACCTACCCGTTTGGACGGTTGGTGAAACGGGCGCTAACCGGCGACGGCGAGGCTCCGGCCGAGCACGCGCGCCCCGTCGGGGAAGGCGCCGGGGCGCGGACCCGCGTAGTTGAGCCGGATGAACTGACCGGTCGGCTCCGCGGGAAACCACTCGTCACCGGAGCCGATGACCACGCCCGCCGCCGCGCATTCCCGGACGACCCGCCCGAGGTCGATCGCGTCGGGCAGCCGCGCCCAGAGGTTCAGCCCGCCCTGCGGCACGGCTTCCACCCGTGCGCCGGGTGCGTGTTCGCGAAGGCTTTCGACGAGGAGGTCCCGGCGGGTCCTGAGCTGGTGGCGGAGCCTGCGCAGGTAGGCCCGCCAGCCGGGGTGCGTGACGACGTCGAGCGCGACCGCCTGCAGGACACCGCTGACGTACATCGATTCCGCCTGCGTGTCGGCGAGGATCCGGTTGCGCGCGGGGCCGCGCGCGATCAGCCCGGCGACGCGGACCGCGGGCGAGACGCTCTTGCTCAACGACCGGACGTAGACGACGTGCCCGCCGTCGTCGTGGGCGGCGACCGGGCGCGGGTCCGCGGTGATGCCGAAGTCGTGCGCCGAGTCGTCCTCGATGAGGAACGCCCCGTGGCGCCGGACCGTGTCCAGTACCCGCTCGGCCAGCGCCGGTGTCCACAGTGCTCCGGTCGGGCTGGCGAAGGTCGGCTGTGCGTAGAAGGCGCGCGCCCCGGTCTGTTCGAACGCGCGTGAGAGCGCCTCGGGGTCGGGACCGGCAGATCCACTGGGCACCGGGACGATCTCCACGCCGACCTGGGCCGCCGCCAGGATCGCGCCCCAGTAGGTCGGCGATTCCACCAGCAACGGCCTGCCCGCGCCGACGAGGGACCGGAACGCGGTGAGCAGCCCACCCTGGCTCCCCGGGATGATCACGACGTCACTGGGCGCGGCAGGCGTGATCCCGGCCGGGGTCGCCGATGCCAGCTCGGCCGCGAACCAGGACTGCAGATCGGGTAGTCCCGCGGTCGGGGGCCGGTCGATCAGGGCGTCGGTCCTGGCCGCTCGGGTGAACGCCGCGCGGACGAGGCGCTCCGGCAGCAGCTCTCGCTCCGGGTAGCCCGAGTGCAGCGCGACCACGTCGTTCGGGACGGACTGCAACGCCGCGGGCAGCTGCGGGATCCGCTGGTTGGGCGAGCCGAGCGCCCCGGTCTGCCATCCGTAGTCGTTCGGGCGGGCGGCGCGGACCGCGCGGACGAACGTCCCCACGCCGGGGCGGCTCTCCACCACTCCTTGGATGGCGAGGCCCCGCAACGCCTTCTGCACGGTGACCGGGCTCGCCCCGTGCTCGGCGACCAGGGAACGCGTCGAAGGCAGCTTCGCTCCCGGCGGTGCGGTGGCGATCCACCGCTTCAGCGCCGCGGCGATCCGCGTCGGACTGCTATCCTCGGACATGAGAAATGACAGTAGCGCTACTCTCGATGCGGTGCCAGTGCTATCCCCGTCGCGTGCCGGTCTCGGATGGGGTCTGCTCGGGGTCGCGGCGTTTTCCTTCACGGTCCCGTTCACCCGCGTCGCCGTCGAAAGCGGTGGTATTTCGCCACTGTTCATCGGGTCCGCTCGCGCTGTCGTCGCGGCACTGCTCGCCGCCGCGGCACTGGCGGTCACGAAGCAACGCCTTCCCGTCGGCGTCCAGTGGGCTCGTCTCGCGGTCGTCGCCGGTGGCGTGGTCGTGGGTTTCCCCGTGCTGACTTCGTTCGCGCTCACGACGGCACCGGCGAGCCACGGCGCGGTCGTGATCGCCGTCCTGCCCGCCGCGACCGCGGTGACGGCCGTGCTCCGCGGGCACGAACGGCCGCCGAAGTCGTTCTGGCTCATGGCGGCCGTCGGCGCGGTCGCCGCGATCGTGTTCGCCGCGTTGCAGGGCGGCGGGCTGAGCGGGCTGAACTGGGCCGATCTGCTCCTGTTCGGCGCCGTCGCCGCGGCGGCGATCGGCTACGCGGAGGGCGGCCTGCTCGCCCGCGAACTCGGCGCGTGGCAGACCGTGTCGTGGGCGCTCGTGCTCGCCGTGCCCCTGATGATCGTGCTCACCGTGGTTTCCCTGGTGCGGCACGCCCCGAGCGGTACCCCGGTCGAATGGGCCGCGTTCGCGTACCTGGCCGTGGTGAGCATGTTCCTCGGCTTCTTCGCCTGGTACCGCGGGCTCGCGATCGGCCCGATGGCGCGGGTCAGCCAGGTCCAGCTCGTCCAGCCGGTGCTGAGCATCTGCTGGGCGGCGCTGTTCCTCCACGAACGGCTGACCTGGCCGACTGTCCTCGGTGGCGTCGCGGTGATCGCCTGCGCCACCATCGCCGTTCGCGCCAGGCTCGGCCAGGCGGCCGGTGGTCCGGGCCGGGGGTGACCAACGGGGGGAGCGTCGTCCACGGACTCGCCATGGCACGCGGTGGTGTCCTGGCCGACTGTGGCGGTCTGGACCTGCGGGAGGTGGTTCAGGAAGACGCGGAATTGGACGAGCGCCCGCCGCGGGATCGGGGGAAGGGAGATCGGGATCGGCGAACAGGCGGGCGTCCCCCGCGGTGCAGGTTCAGGCTCGACTCGTGCGCCGATTCCAGAATGGACGGTGCGTTTTCGCGCGCGAACCGCGGATCGTCGCGCACCTAGAAACCGGTGTAGCGGCGCAAGTCCCGTCTGGACAGTCCGGCGTCGAGGTCTTCGAACACCTCGCCGTCGTGGTAGCCGGGCGTTTCGACGGTGTGGCCGTGTTCGGCCGGATGGAACAGGACGACGTGGGTCACCCGGCGAGTCCGCTATGCCGGTCAGGCCGCGGTGCGCTGCCTGCCGACCGCCGAAGCCGCGAGTGACCACGCCTGGTCGAGAGTCAGGCAGGGGATCTGGAGGTCCCTCGCCCGTTGCAGCAGAGCCCGCTGGCTCCCCGTGCCGTGCCCGTCGAGCACGTCGGAATCGGCCACCGCGCACAACAGTCCGGAATCCCCGTCGCCTGGCGGTCCGGTGGCGGCGGTGATGCCGTGGCTGGTCGCCCAGTGCTCGAGGCAGGCGAGATCGGGCGACTGTCCGATGTAGAGGACGCTGAATGCAGCCCCGGGTGGCGAAGGCTCCGATGTAGACATGCTGCGACTCCCTTCCCCACCTGGGGTAGCCGGTCTGATCGCGTTCGAAACCTCACCCTGGTCAGCGGCGGGCCCCGAGCAGCGCCCCGGCCCGGTCCCCGCGCACCACGCGGGGACCGGGCCGGTTGAAGCAGGACGGCCCGTCGAGGACCACGACAAGTCGCGACCCGAACCAGGGCAGGCCGGTGCCGAGGTGGAGTTCCCGTTCGGTGCGGGCCCGCTCGGGTCACTTGACGGTGATGGTGAGCTTTCCGGCCGGGTGCCCGGATTCGCTTTCCCGGTGCGCCTCGGCCGCGTCGGCCAACGGGTAGCTGGTGCCGGTCGCCAGCACCAGGCTGCCGTCGACGAGCTGCGCGGCGAGCCGATCGAGCAGCTCGCCGGTCTGGTCGCCGCTGCCGGTGAACGGGATGCCGAGATCGGCGGCGCCCGCGTCCGCGATCGTGACGATCCGCTCGGTGCCTCCGCGCAGGGTGATCGAGTCCGGCAGCACGCCGTAGCCGGTGGTGTCGAAGACGGCGTCGATCCCCTCGGGAGCGATCTCGCGCACCCGCTCGACGAGCCCTTCGCCGTAGGTCACGGCACGCGCGCCGAGCGAACGGATGTCCGCCAGCTTGGCCTGGCCGCCGGTGCCGACCACGGTGGCGCCCGCGGCGAGCGCGAGCTGCACCGCGATCCGCCCGACGCCGCCGCTCGCGCCGTGGATCAGCACCACGTCACCGGCTTCGGCACCGATCACCCGCAGGCCGCGCACCGCGGTCTCGGCGACGGTCGGTATCCCGGCCGCGATCTCCCACGACACCTCCGCCGGCTTGCGAGCGATCCTGGTGGCGAGTGCGTACTCGGCGTAGGAACCGGTGTCGGACCAGCCGAAGACCTCGTCGCCGACGGAGAACGCGGCGCCCTCGCCGACGGCGTCGACGACACCGGCGACGTCGAAGCCGGGTACGTGCGGCGGCTCGACGCCCATCATGGCGGCCATGGCACCGCTGCGCAGCTTCGTGTCGAGCGGGTTGAGGCCCGCCGCGCGCACCGCGACGCGGACCTGGCCGGGACCGGGCTCCGGGATGGGCACGTCCGCGACCTTCAGCACTTCGGGACCGCCGAACTCGGTGAACTGGATGGCTCGCATGGTGGGCATCGCTCCTGTGGTCCTGCTCGTCCGGCGGTGTGCCGGGCGACTGACCACAGTCAACGCGCGGAGGGCCGCGATCCGTACCGCTCGGACGAGTAGTGTTCGCTAGCCGGACGGACAGGGCCCCGCCGGGAATCCGTCCCTGACCGCATTGACCCGGTAGCGGCGCTGGGGCATGCTCTGCAACGAGCTAGTTCCGAACCGGCGTTCGTATGTGGGGCGCGCATGACCGTGGTGATCGGGGTCGTCGTCCACGCCGGGCGGCGGGCGGTGTTCGAGGAAGCGGCGCGGACGCTGCGCGGCGCGAGCCCGGAATGGGTCGTCTACCGGCACGAACGCGAGATCCACGAACTCGTCCGCGCGCTGCTCGCGAGCAAGCGCGTCGATGGCCTGCTGATGGGGCCGGTCCCGTTCGACGAGTGCCACGATCTCATCCCGGACACGCTGCCGGTGACGCTGGTGCGACCGGGACCGCTCGACCTCGCGCTCGCCCTGTCCAGGGCGCAGCGCGACGGGCTGCCGGTGGACACGGTCAGCGTCGACACCTTCGACACCGACGTGGTGAACGAGGTGACCGGCGCGCTCGGCCTCACCCGCGCGCAGGTGCGGACCCAGCCCTACCAGCCGGGGGAGCGCACCGCCGACATCGCCGACCGGCACCTGCGCGCCGCCGGGCGCGACGGGCTGGTGATCACCGCGCGCGTGGAGGTTTCGCAGCGGCTTCGCGGCGCGGTCGCGGTGATCGACAGCCTGCCGGTGCCGTCCACCGTCCGGTCGGACCTGCACGCGCTCGCGCTGCGGGTGCAGTCCCAGCGCGCCAACGAGTTCCGGTTCGCCGCCGGGGTGTTCCTGGTCGCCGACCGTCCACAGGCGACGGACATGGACCGCGCGCGGATCGGGCTGATGAACCTGCTCGTGAACACACCGGAGCTGGCGGACGCCTGGGTGGAGAACCGGGGCCGCCGCGGACTGGTGGTGTTCGCGCACAAGGCCCTGTTCGAACGGGTCACCCACAACTGGCTGACCGTGCCCGCGCTGGGGCGGGCGGAGCGGGCGCTCGGCCTGCGGGTCGCCGCCGGCTTCGGCATCGGTGACTCCGCACGGACCTGCATCGCGCTCGCGGAGCGCGCCGCGGCGAGGGCGGAGGCGGAGCGGCAGCCCTCGGGTTACCTCATCGAGGACAGCGGTGTGATCATCGGCCCGATGGGGCGCGAGGGGCGTCCCGTCGAATTCACCTACCGCGACCACGACACCCACATCGAAGAGCTGGCAAGGGAAGTCGGGCTGAGCCCGGCGACGCTGTCGCGCCTCGCCGGGATCGAGCGCGGGCTGGCCGGTGCCGCGATCTCCCCGAGGGACCTGGCGAACGCGCTCGGCATCACCGACCCGAGCGGGCGGCGGCTGATCCGCAAGCTCGGCGAGCGCGGGCTGGTGACCGCGCAGGGATCGGCGCAGACCCACCACAAGGGCCGCCCGTCGCGGCTCTACCAGCTCGGAATCGATCAGGCGCTACGCCGCCTTTCCGGGCCGGGAAGTCCATAGAGGACGGACCGGGCGGCGCGAATTGTCGCGCGCTGTCAACGAACCTGGATACATAAATGCGACAGCGCGGAATTGCCCGCCGGACGGCATTGACCGCGGCGCCCGCGCTGGGGCATGCTCTCCCGAACGACAAACGAACCAATTTCGAACCTCGGTCGTTTTCGCTGGGAGGTGTTCGTGGACCGCCGCCAGTTCCTTCGCGCCGCGACGATCGGCACCGCCTTCGCCGCCGCGACGCCGCTGCTGTCGGCCTGCGGCGCGAAGGCGCGCGGCGACGTCGTCACCCTCGAAGGCTGGGACTACGAAGCGCAGCTCGTGCAGCAGAACGTGGACCGGTTCACCCGGCTCAACCCCGACGTCGCGGTGGACTACACGCCGATCACCAGCGCCCAGTTCATCCAGAAGCTCACCGCGGAGTTCCTCGGCGGTGGCGGGCCCGACGTGCTCTACATGTACGACGATTCGCTCGCGGGCTCCGTCGAAGCCGAGTACCTGCGCCCGCTCGACGGGATCGAGGGGGTGGACGCGATCTACGACGCGGTCTACCCCTCCAACGCGGCATCGATGACCTACCAGGGCAAGCGCTACGGGCTGCCGTACTACACCGATTCGCAGGCGCTGGTGTACAACGCGGCGCTGCTGGAGAAGGCCGGCATCACCACGCCCCCGAAAACGCTCGACGAGCTGGAACAGCAGGCGCTGCGGGTGAAGAAGGCGGGCGTGCTCGAATACCCGATCGGGCTTCCCGCGCAGCTCGCGGACACGGCGGCGCAGTGGTTGTGGGCGCTGGTCTACGCCAATGACGCCGACCTGTTCGACGACCGCTTCCAGCCCGTGATGAGCGCGTCCGGCTCGGCGGCGACCGCGGTGTTCGAGTGGCTCCGGCACGCCGCGCTCGACACCCGCGTGCTCGACCCGGCCGCGGTGCAGACGCTCCCGGTGCCGCTGGACAACGCGGTGATGGCGGGCCGGTACGCGTTCGTGCTCGCGCCGCGGTACGCCTTGCGCAGCTACAACAACCCGTCGAAGTCGAAGGTCGCGGGCGCGGTCAAGCTCGCGCCGGTGCCCAGCCTCGACGGACGGACCGAGGGCACGGTCAGCAACAGCAGGATGTACTGCCTCGGGCAGCACGCCGCCGACGTCGAAAAGTCCGTGCGGCTGCTCAAGTACCTCGGCGGCTTCGACGCGCACGGGGTGCCCTACACCGCGAAGTTCTGGTTCCTGCAACGCGGCCTCGGTTACCCGTTTTCCGCGCTGGCGAAGGATCCCGAGGTGGTCCGCACCATTCGCACGTTCGCGGACCCGATCGTCTACGGCAGGCTCGCCGAGGTGGCCAGGGCGCGCCGGATCATTTCGGTGCCGTGGTACGCGGAGTTCGAAGCGGCGCTTCAGCGCGTGGCGCAGCAGGTGCTCGTCGGCGGGACGAGCCCGGCCGACGCCGTCCAGGATCTCGACCGCCAGGCCCGCACCCTCGCCCAGCGGTACGCGTGAGGGGACGGGCATGCTCAGGCTGACCGACACCCGGCGCGCGTACCTGATGAACGGGCCCGCGATGATCGTGCTGTTCGCGCTCGTCGCCTACCCGATCGGCTACTCGTTCTGGGTGAGCCTGCACCGCCAGAACCTCAAGCGCCCCAAGGCGACCAAGTTCATCGGGCTCGACAACTACTTCGCGCTGTGGAACGATCCCGCGTTCCTCGGTTCGTTGCGGACCACGGGGTTGTTCGTGCTCGTCGTGGTCACCATGACGGTGCTGCTGGCCACCGCGCTCGCGCTCGTGCTGAACGAGTCGTTCCCCGGCCGGGGTGTGCTGCGCAGCCTGGCCCTGCTGCCGTGGGCGATGCCCGGCGTGGTCAACGGGCTCATGTGGCGCACCATCTTCGACGCCAAGACCGGCGCGCTCAACGGGCTGCTCACCAGCCTCGGGCTGATCGACACCTACCAGGCATGGCTGTCGTCGCCGGCGGGCGCGTTCTTCCTGACCGCGTTCGCGCAGGTGTGGAACACGCTCCCGTTCGCGGTGATCCTGCTGCTCGCCGGGCTGTCCACGATCCCGCCCGATCTCTACGACGCGGCGAAGGTCGACCGCGCCGGGGTGTTCCAGCGGTTCCGGCAGATCACGCTGCCGTGGCTGCTGCACCCGCTGCTGATCGTGCTGATCCTCGAAACCATGAACTCGTTCCGCGCGTTCGACACGATCTACGTGCTGACCGGCGGCGGGCCGGGCGACGCGACCTCGGTGATCGCGGTGCTCAACGTGAAGACCGCGCTGACCTACACCGATTTCGGCCTCGGCAGCGCCTACGCGTGGGTGATCACCCTGCTGACGCTGGTGGTTTCCGTCGGCTACGTCGCCGCGCTGTACCGGAAGGGGAGCTTCGAACTATGACGGCCGTCCCCCTGCGGTACCGCGTGCCGTGGAAGCGGATCGTGGTGTACCTCGTCGCCGCCGCGTTCGCGCTGTACCTGGTGCTGCCGTTCTACTGGATCTTCGCGATGAGCTTCATGCGCGAGGTCGACGCGGTTTCGGTGCCACCGGAATGGATCCCGTCGCATCCGACGCTGGACAACTACCTCAGCTTCTTCCGGCCGGACAGCGCGCAGGCCCTCGTCGGCGGCAGGGCGATCAAGGAAACCCCGTACGCGCTGGGAAACAGCCTCATCGTGGCTTCGGCGACGGCGCTGCTGAACCTCGTGCTCGCGGTTCCGGCCGCCTACTCGTTCTCGCGGCTGAAGTTCCGCGGCGGCAAGGGCCTGCTGATGCTGTACCTGGTCACCAGGATGGTGCCGACCATCGCGATCCTCATCCCGTTCTACCTGATGATGCGGTCGCTCGGCCTGCTCGACAACTACGGCTCGCTGATCCTGTCCTACCTGACCTTCTCGCTGCCGGTGACGATCTGGGTGCTGAAGGACTTCTTCCGCGCGGTGCCACGGGAACTCGAGGACGCCGCGAGGGTCGACCGGTGCGGCTGGTTCCGGACCATGTGGTCGGTGTTCCTGCCGGTCGCCGCGCCGGGTCTGGTCGCGGCGGCGGTGTTCGCCTTCATGACGGCCTGGAACGAGTTCATGTTCGCGCTGTTCATGACCTCGACGGAGGCGGCGAAGACGATGCCGGTGGTGGCGGCGAACTTCGCCACCGACATGAACACCCAGTTCACCCTGATGGCGGCCGCCGGGGTGGTGGCGGTGCTGCCGCCGCTGGTGCTGGTGCTGATCTTCCAGCGGCTGATCGTGCGCGGGATGGCCGCGGGCTCGGTGAAGGGGTAAAGGAGGATCCGTGGCAGAAGTACGGCTGGAGAACGTGTCCAAGGCGTTCGGCGACGCGGTGGCCGTCGACGCGCTGAACCTGACCATCGCCGACCGCGAGTTCCTCACCATGGTCGGCCCGTCCGGTTGCGGCAAGTCGACGACGCTGCGGATGATCTGCGGACTCGAAAAGGCCACTGGCGGCGAGGTCTACTTCGACGACCAGCCGGTCGGCTACCTGCCCGCGAACAAGCGCGACGTGGCGATGGTCTTCCAGAGCTACGCGCTCTACCCGCACAAGACGGTGGCGCAGAACATCGGGTTCGCGCTGAAGATGATGCGGGTGCCGCGCACCGAGATCGACGAGCGGGTGGCCGCGACCGCACGCTCGCTCGGTATCGAGAAGCTGCTGGACCGCAGGCCGAAGGAACTGTCCGGCGGGCAGCGCCAGCGGGTCGCGCTCGGCAGGGCCGTCATCCGCGACGCCGGCGCGTTCCTCCTGGACGAGCCACTGTCCAATTTGGACGCCCAGTTGCGGGTGGACATGCGCGCCGAGTTGAAGCGGCTGCACGCCGACCTGAAGCGCACCTTCATCTACGTGACGCACGACCAGGTCGAGGCGATGACCATGTCCGACCGGATCGCCGTGCTCTCCGAAGGCGTGTTGCAGCAGTGCGCGCCACCGGAGGAGATCTACTCCCGCCCGGCCAACATGTTCGTCGCGGCGTTCATGGGCAGTCCGGCGATGAACTTCCTCCGCGGCGGCATCGTGGACGAAGGCGGTGTGCGGCGGTTCCGGAGCGCGTCGTGGACCCAGGACCTGCCACCGTCGGCGGTGCGGGCGACCGAGGCGCTCGGCGACCGCGAGGTGGTGCTCGGCATCCGGCCGGAGGACGTGACGCTCGACGGGCCGGAGAACCACGGCTCGGTGTTCGTCTCGGAGCCGCTCGGCGCGGATGCCCTGGTGACCGTGGACCTCGGCGGGGACAGGGTGAAGGCGCGCGTGCCGGCGCCGTTCCGGTCCGCCGTGGACAGTGCGGTGCCGGTGACCTTCCGAGCGGACCGGCTGCACCTGTTCGACGCCGAGAGCGGCTCGGCGATCCATGCCCCAGCCAGTGACGGAGAAAGGTGATCATGGCGAGAGATCCCGAATCGGCGACCGTCGAAGTCGACCTCCCCGCCGATTTCGACGAGTTCTGGGCCGAAACGCTGCGCCTGACCGACGAGGTCCCGCCGGACCCGGAGCTGGTCTCGGTGCCGAGGATGTCGACGCCTGCCGTCGATGTCTTCGAACTGCGCTACACCAGCTACGACCAGATGCGCATCGCCGCCTGGCTCACGATGCCCGCGGGCCACCCGCCCGGCACCGCGTTCCCGGCGGTGCTGCACGTTCCCGGCTACATCTCCGAGCCGTCGGTGCTCAAGTCGTGGTCGGAGCGCGGATACGTCACGGTCGGCCTCGCGCCGCGCGGGAAGCTGCGCTCCAACGGGCGGTTCAACCCCGGCTATCCGGGGCTGCTCACGCACAACATGGTGGACCGGTTCACCTACGGCTATCGCGGGTTCTACGCGGACGTGGTGCGCGCCGTCGACGTGCTCGCGACGCTGCCGGGCGTCGACCCGGACCGGGTCGGGATCTGGGGGTCGAGCCAGGGCGGCGGGCTCGGCATCGTCGCCGCCGCGCTGCGGCCCGAGGTGGTGCGCTGCGTCGCGGCGGGTGCGCCGTACCTGTGCGGGATCATGGCTTCGCCTGGCTGGACGCATTCTTACCCGTACGAGGAGATCAACGAGTACCTGCGCGTCCATCCCGAGCACGAGCGGCTGCTCACCGAGACGGCGTCCTATTTCGACGGTTTGAACTTCGCGCCGAAGGTGCGCGCGCCGATCTTCGTCTACCTCGGCATGGAGGACGACGTGTGCCCGCCGGAGACGGGGTTCGCGGTGTACCGCCTGCTGGAGTCCGAAAAGGAGCTGCACACCTATCCGCGCTGCGGGCACGACTCCGGCCTGCGCTGGGTGATCCCGCTGGTGGAGAAGTTCGTCGACAGCCATCTGCACCCGGAAGGAGTCGGCGCGTGACCGACGGCTTCGAGAAGTTCTGGTCCGATGTGGACGAGGAACTGGGAGGGTTCCCGGCACGCCCGGTGATCGAGCGCGTCCCCGCCAAGTCCACTTCGGACTTCACCGGCTACGAGGTGCGGCTGAGCGGGCTCGGGTCCTACCGCCTGTTCGGGTACTTCAGCGTGCCGACCGGGGACGGCCCGTTCCCCGGCCTGCTCGAACTGCCGCGCCACGGCAGCGTGAACCACGCGCCGCACTACAACGACCGGCTGCGGTACGTGGTGTTCACCGCGATGCACCGCGGCCAGCGGCTGGCCGACAGCCCGTTCTCGGCGGCCTATCCCGGCCTGTTCACCAGCGGCATCGAATCGCCCGAAACCTGGGTGTACCGCTCGGTCGTGGCGGACTGCCTGCGCGCGGCCGAGTTCCTCGCCGGGCGGGCGGAGTGCGATCCGGCGCGGATCGGGGTCACCGGTGACGATCTCGCGCTCGTGACCGCGGCGCGCCGGCCCGTCTTCAGCGCGGCACGGGTCACCTCGGCGCTGCTGCACGACGCGTTCCGCGGGCGCCTGCACACCGGGGAATACCCGTGGGAGGAGCTGAACGACCTGATCAGGGAGTTCCCGTCGGCCGAGTCCGGGGTGGAGCGGACCCTGCGGGTGTTCGATCCCGCCGGGTTCGCGGCGGACGTGCGCGCGGACGTCCTGCTCGCGCTGCCGCCGACCGGTTCGCGCTGGCGTGACGACCTGCTCGCCGGGCTGGGGAACCGCGCCCACGCGTACCGCATGACCGGCGAGGACGCGGCGGACGCGGCCGAACTGGACGGCTGGCTCGCCGGGCGGCTCGGTGTGCGGCCACTGCGGAAGTTCAGCCAGTGACGAGCTACCGCGCGCTCGGGATCCGGCCGGTGGTGAACGCCGCGGCCACCCTGACCAGGCTGGGCGGTTCACGGCTCGCCGCGCCCGCCGTCGAGGCGATGGCATGCGGGGCGAGCGAGTTCGTCGACCTGCTGGAACTGCGCGACCGGATCGGCGACCGGATCGCGGAGCTGACCGGGAACGCGGCCGCGTTCGTCACCTCAGGTGCCAGCGCGGGGATCACGTTGTCCGTCGCGGGGTGTCTCGCGGACGATCTGGAGGCATTCCCCGCGGACGGCACGGTCGTGATGGCTCGGGCGCAGCGCAACCACTACGACTACGCGGCTCGGCAGCTCGGCGCGCGCATCGCCGAGTTCTCCGATACGGCTTCGCTGGGTGCGGTGCTGGACGGTGCGGCGTGCGTGCTGTGGTTCGCCGGTGCGCACTACCCCGAAGGCCCGGTGCCGTTGGCGGAGATCGTGGCCGCCGCGCACGAACGGAACGTGCAGGTGCTCGTGGACGCCGCCGCGCAGGTGCCGCCGATCGCGTCGCTGTGGCGGTTCACCGTCGAACTCGGCGTCGACGCGGCGATCTTCAGCGGTGGCAAGGGGTTGCGCGGTCCACAAGCGACCGGACTGGTGCTGGGCACGGCGGCGATCGTGGCGGGCTGCCGCAGGCACGCGTCACCGGAACACGCCGTCGGCAGGGGCATGAAGGTGGGCAAGGAGGAGCTGCTCGGCCTGCTCGCCGCCGTGGAATGGTCGCTGGGCCAGGACGAGGCGGCGTTGATTCAGTCCTATGAGGACACCGTCGAACGCTGGGTGAAGGCGCTCGCGACCGTGCCGGGGGTGCGCGCCGAACGCGGGTACCCGAGCGAGGCCGGCCAGCCGCACGGACGGGCACTGCTGTGGCTGGACGAGAGCACCGGGTGGACGCACGAGTCGCTTGTGGACGCCTTGTGGGACCGTGACCCGCGTATCGCGGTCGGTTCCGCCGGCGATGCCATCGCGCTGAACCCGCAGACACTCGACCCGGGGGAGGACCGGCTCGTGCTCGACGCCATCCTGTCGCTGCTGGGCCGTGCATGGGGCGGGAAACACCCCGGCTCCGCGCCGAACCAGGATGGGAGTTCCACACCGAGGACGACGGGACCTTGACCGGCACCGCACCCAGCGGCCGCAGCTACCACGACTGACGCGCTACGGGACGGCGTACCTCGCCACGTGCAGGCATACCGCGCAGCTCGTCGCCAGCAGCGACAACAGGATGAGCGCGGCGCTGGTGCTGGTGAACGCGAGGAGCAACAGGGCGAAACAGAGAACGTCCGCGATCACCAGCAGGCCGGTGGAAATGCGCCTGAGCGGTCTCGTTCGGCCCGTTCGCAACGCGTCGACCAGCGCCGGTTCGGTGGATTCGAACCACTGCTCGATCTTCTGGAGCTCGTCCTTTTCGTGGTGACTGAGCATCGCCGCTCTCCCTCGGGCCGTGGCCAGGAAGGCACTCCTGCCCTATGGGTACCCGGAAACGCCGGAGGTGAAACACCAGTGCACCGGCCTTGCACGGCACCACCAGCGGAGCCGGCGACACGGTCGTGCTCGCCACCGTGATCACCGCCAGCCCGACGAGGGGATCATGGTGGGCCCGCCCACCGGACATCGCCGCGCAGTTGCGACGATCGGGTGACGTCGGCGCGGTAGCTGCTGACCTCGATGAGGTTCCCGTCCGGGGCGCGGAAGTAGACGCTGAGGATCGGGCCGGTGGCGCCGGTGCGTTCGACCGGCCGATCCTCGACCGGGACGCCGGCCGCGCCGAGTTCGTCCACTATGGACTCGATGGGATCTTCCGTGATCAGGCACAGGTCTGCGCTGCCCGGGGTCGGGCTGGCTGCCTTCGGGTCGAACTCGTGGCCCGCCCGGTGCAGGTTGATCTTGCTGGTGCCGAAGGACGGTCAGCACCAGGTGGTCGAGCCGGTCGATGCGCACCAGGTTTCTCCTTCAGTCTTCGTGGCCCGCGGCACGTGCGGTCAGATCGGCGAGCAGGACGCGGAGCAGTTCGCTCAGATCATCCCGCTGCCGGTCGGACAGCCCCGCCAGCAGGTCCTCTTCGTGGCGGAGCAACTGGTCGACGGTCCGCTCGATGAGGTCGTGGCCCCGTTCGGTCAGTTCGACGAACACGCCGCGGCCGTCGTCGGCGGAGCGGACGCGCTGGACGTACCCGGCCCGTTCGGCGCGGGCGACGCGTTGCGACACCGCACCGGCGCTGACCAGCATCCTGGCTGCGATCTCGCCCGCCGGGAGCCGGTACGGCGGCCCTGACCTGCGCAGCGTGCTGAGCAGATCCCTGGTCGCCGAGTCCATGTCGAGGGTGAGCATGGTGCGGCGGCGGTCCTCGTCGAGGAGCTTCCCGATCCGCCAGATCCGCGGGATCACCCCGATCGAGTCCACCGGGGTGCCCGGCCGCTCCCGCAGCCACGCGCGCTGGATGTCGTCGACCTCGTCGCTTGACGGAATTCGATCGTTTTCGTTAATGTCGGCCACGAAGGTACTTTAACAGTAAAGGATTTAATTCATGACGAAGTCGAGGGAAGTCGTGGTCACCGGCGGGGGCACCGGGATCGGGTATGCCGTTGCCGCGCACTTCCGTGCGCTCGGGGACAGCGTGACGATCACGGGCCGCCGCCGCGACGTGCTGCGCGAGGCCGCGGAACGGCTGGGAGCGCGGCAGGTCGCGTTCGACGCGGCCGATCCCGCCGCCGTGTCGGCCGCGCTCGCCGAACTTCCGGAATCGGTGGACGTGCTGGTCAACAACGCGGGCGGCAACACGGACCTGTCCGGAGAGCCTTCGGGGGACGGGCTGGCGGAAACCGCGAACGCGTGGCGGGCCAATTTCGACGCCAACGTGCTCACGGCGGTGCTGATGACGGAAGCACTGGCGGAACGCTTCGCCGACGGCGCGCGGATCGTCACCGTCGGCTCGATCGCGGCGCGCACCGGCGCCGCCTCGTACGGCGCGGCGAAGGCCGCGGTCGAAGCGTGGACCGCGGATGTGGCGCGGGAGCTCGGGCCGCGCGGGATCACCGCGAACATCGTTTCACCAGGACTGACCGAGAACACGGAGTTCTTCCACGGCAAGCTGTCCGCCGAGCGGGCGAAGGCGCTGGCCGAGGCCACCATGACCAAGCGCGCGGGCACGCCCGAGGACATCGCCGAAACGATCGGGTTCCTGGCGAGCGCCGGTTCGGGGCACGTCACCGGGCAGGTCGTGCACGTCAACGGTGGCGCGTTCCTCGGGCGGTAGGGTCGCGGCGAACGGAGGGAGCTCACATGGGCAGTCCGGCGGCGGCGTACCAGCGGGGCGCCGGCGGCGCGTTGGACGTCGACAGGGCGTTCTACCAGCGGCTCGCCGATGGGGATCGCCTGCTCGTGGAGTCCTTCGAGATCCCGATCCGCTCCGGGCGCGCGTGGACGGTGCCGAAGGGGCACCTCTGCCGCATCGTCACGGTCGAGGGGCCGCAGGTCGGTGACCTGAACATCTGGCACGCCCACGATCCGCGCGAGCGGTTGTGGGCGGCGCGGACGCGTCAGCTCCAGCGCGCGCACGTCAGCACGTTCGACCGGTTGTGGTCCACGTTGCCGTTCCTGCGGCCCCTGGTCACCGTCACCGCGGACAGCCTCGCGTCGTACGGCGTCGACGGCGAGGGCGGCCGGGTGCACGACCTGCTCGGCACCCGGTGCGACCCGTACGTCAACCGGATGCTCACCGGCGGCGACTACGACTTCCACTGCCACTCGAACCTGGTGCGCGCCGTCCTCCCGCACGGGCTCACCGAGTTCGACGTGCACGACGTGCTCAACGTGTTCCAGTGCACCGGCCTCAACGACGAGGACCGGTACTTCATGAAGGCGTGCCCGGCGAAACCCGGCGACCACTTCGAGTTCTTCGCGGAGCTGGACCTGCTGTGCGCGTTGTCGACCTGTCCCGGCGGCGACCTTTCGGCACCGATGTGGGGCCCGGACGTGCAAGACCCGGTCGAGCTGTGCCATCCGCTCGGTGTCGAGGTGTACCGGCCGTCGCCCGACCTGCTCGACGGCTGGAAGTCACCGGAACGCGCGGCCTACCGCAACCTCCACGGCATGTCGATGCCCTAGGAGGTGCTCTGACAGTGGTCGGGTTGCTTGGCGGTGCGGGTAACGGTGCGAGCTGACGGCCCACTCAAGCGGCTCCGCCGCTTTAAAACACTAGCGCCGGGCCGGTGGTGGCGGAACGGGTTTCGCCAGGACCACGTCGGCGAGCGGAACGGTCACCGCGCCGCGTTTGGTGTCGACCACGCATTCGTCGGTGCCGACTGAAGTCAACGGGCCGAGCGCGTCGGTGAAGCCGCTCTCGATCCGGTAGCGGACCACGACCCTGGTGCCTGCCGGGAGCGCGGTCAACAGGTCGGCCGGACTCATGCGCTCATCCTAGGGGTGACCCGTCGGGGTGGCTTCGACGGGCGGGACGGCGCCGCTGCCCGCAGAATCGGGGCACGGCGAACGGAAGGCGGCCGATGGCGAGCGGTAATCCGGTGAAGCGCGTGACCGTCGCGGTCGCGGGTGGCGTAGTGCTCGCTGTCGGCGTCGCGCTGCTGGTCCTGCCCGGGCCGGGGCTGCTGCTCGTGCTCGCCGGGCTGATCATGCTGGCCTCGGAGTTCCCCGCCGTGGAGAAGTACGTCGACCCGGTCCGCGACCGCGCGATGAAGGCGGCGGAGGACAGCGTGTCGTCCCCGCTGCGGATCTGCGGTTCGGTGCTCGCCGGCCTGGCGCTGATCACCGCGGGCGTCGTCTGGGGCGTGGTTCCGGGGCTGCCGCTCGCGGGCTGGAGCACCGGGTCGAGCCTGATCCTGTCCGGCCTGGTGCTGCTCGGCCTCCTGCTGTGGAGCTACCGGAGGGTCCGCGCCCGTCGCGCGGGGTGAGCCGGAACTCCGGCTGCGGGGCGGCCGTCGACGGTGGCATGCACACCGCTGTCGCGAAGCTGGATGTGCCCAAGCGGCGCCCGAATTGAGGGTCATCTGACCGGCAGCCCCCGTGGCCGTAGTGGCCTAGCATTCGGTACCTGGGGGTCGGCCGGTGCTCTGCCCGAGAGGGCGGGGAAGAGCACCGGTCGTGCACGCCGTGCGACCCATGGGAGTGCCACCTTCGGCACGGCGGAAGCGGGCGCCCGGCCCGACGGGAGGTCAGGCCGGGAGCCGGTGGGTCGGTCGCGGGTAACCGGGTTTGAACGCGGCGGCCGCACCGGAGTCCCGCACCACCGCCGAGATCCGTTCCGCCGCCTCACGCACGGCCGCATCCACCGAGTCGTCGAGTTCTTCCGGATCGCAGGCCACGCGCGCGTTCACCGTGACAGCCGCCTCCGCGACAGCCGCGACGGGCGACGTCGCGGCAACCGGTGCGGCGCCCGCCGCGGTCAGGCTCAGCTTCGTCAACCCGGCGGCGGAGTCCAGTGCGATCTTGACGTGCCCGACGAGCCAGCCGCGCCGGTGCGCCGACTCCGAAAGGGCACGCAGCACCGCGTCGGCCCACGCCGCCGGATCGAATCCGTCCGGTGCCGAGAGCGTGAGCGTGCGGTTGAGCCACGCGAGCCCTGCTTCGGCACTGGCGTACCGCGTGTAGTCGACATCGAGATCGCGGGCGGGGTATGCGCCGCCGCCGGTCCAGTGGCGCACGAGCTCCGCCATGCCGTGGCCGGTCATGGCGGAGCACGCGAGCACGGTCGCGGACGGATGGCTCGCCCGCAGCGCTGCCAGCACCGCGGTGGTTTCCGCGCGGTCGAGCAGATCGGTCTTGTTGACCGCGATCACGTCGGCTTCCTCGAGCTGCTTGGCGAACAGGTACGAGAGGTCGGAGCCGGTGTCGCGCATCGGCAGCGAGGCGCTCAGCGCGGTGAGCCGGTCCGGTTCGACGACCGTGGTCAGCACCGGCGCGGTGAACCGGTCGCCGTAGTACGCCCGGAGCGGGCGGACCACGGTGGCCTGCAGGTCCGTGCAGCTGCCGACGGCCTCGGCGAGCACGGTGTCGACCCCTTCGCCGTCGACGAGCGTCCTCGTCACGTCCAGGAGATCCTCGAACCGGCAGCAGAAGCAGCCGCCGGTGACCTCGCCGACCACGCTCGCGTCCGAGCGCGCCAGCCGGGTGTCGACGAGATCGGCGCCTTGGTCGTTCGTCACGATCGCGACGCGGCGGCCGCGCGCCTCCAGCAGTTTCGCGGCCGCGATCAGGGTGGTGGTCTTCCCCGCGCCGAGGAACCCGCTCACCGGCAGGAACAACGTGCTCATCCGACCCCCAGTCGCCGGCTCGAAACCCGAGGCTAGCCGTCCGCCTTCGCCGGGTTCAAGATCTGGACCGGACCAGTTGCCGGTGCGCTCTTCCGCCGGAGCGCGGCGGTGGCCAGCAGGATCACCGCGGCCACGCAGCACCACGCGAACACGTCACCGATCGCGCTGTAGACGGTCCACGCCTTCGGCACCAGCGGCAGGTCGGCGACCAGGGTCTGCTGGTCGGCGCGGTAGTAGTCGGCGTGCCCCAGCACCCGCCCCTGCGCGTCGACCGCGGTCGACAGCCCGTTGACCGAGTGCCGGAACATCGCGTAGCCGTTCTCCACCGCGCGGAACGCCGCGTTCTCCGCGTGCAGCGTGCCGAAGCCCGGCCAGTCGTTCGCGGGGACGAGCATCAGGTCGGCGTCGCGGCGCATCAGGCCGCGGTAGTCGGCGTCGTAGCAGATCACCGTGGACAGCCGTCCGAACGGGGTGGTGGCGGCGGGCACGTCGCCGGTGCCGGGTGCCATCGGCTCCATCGGGGTGGGATGGGTCTTGTCGTAGGTCCAGACCGTCTCGCCACCAGGGCCGACGAGGATCGCGACGTTGCGCACGAACGGCGCCGCGTCCGTGTACAGCGCGAGTCCTATTTGGACGTACGCGTGCCGTGCGCGGGTGATCGAGGCGACGCGTTCGAGCAAGCTCGCTTCGTCTCGTTGGAGCACGCTCGCGTCCGTTTCCGGCCACACCACGAGCTTCGCGCCCGCGCCGAGCTGGACGTCGGTGCTCGCGAGCAGGTCTTCGGTGATCGGCGCGAACGCGGCGCCCGCGCCGGGGGAGTGGGTGACCTGCTCCGGCTTCCAGTACTCGATCCCGAGCCCCTTCAAGGCCGTCTTGCTCGCGTCATGCGCCTGTCGCGACGCGCTCACCCCGGCCACCCGCACCGCGTGGTCCCCGGTGTCGGCGAAGACGAGGCGGAGGGCGCCGCCGGCGAACACCGCCACGAGCACGCACGCGTACACGACCGCCGTGCGCCGTGCGGGCCGGAAACCCCGTGCCCACACCGTGTTCACCACCGACGCGAACCAGGCGAGCGCGAAGCTGATGCCGTACACCCCGGTCACCGAAGCGACCTGCAGGAGCGGGAGGGTGCCCGACTGGGTGCCGGCGAGCGTGCCGTAGTCACCGAAGTCGAAGAACGAGAACGCGTACTCCGCCATCACCAGGGTCACCGGGAACACCAGGCTGCCCAGCAGCGGCCCGAACCGCGGCGCGAACACCCGGTCGGCGAGGTACGGGATGGTGAGCAGCACGGTCAACGCGAGGAAGAGCCCGGTCACGGCAGGCACGAACAGCAGGCCGGTGACCGCGAGCCAGCACACCGTGCCGGTCAGCAGGGCAAGCCAGACGAACACGGCGGCGCGGCGCGGCGGCACCTGCCGTGCGTAGCCCAGCAACGGGATCGGGAACAGCCACGCGGCAAGGGGTATGCCCCAGTCGGTGTGCTGGGCCAGTACGACAAGGGCGGCGGCGAGCCACCACAGAACGCGGGTCTTATTCACGCGGGAAACGTTAGGCAGGCCGTACTTCGCGCGTAGTGGGCGAAGGACACCGCCCGCACCCGACTTTCGTCAGGTCATCCGCATTCCGGTACCTCGTAGCCCGGATACAACATGGCATCGATCGCGGCCACGTAACCGCAGGTCGTCACGGCGACGATCAGCACGGCCGCGGCGAACCAGCGCCACCTTTTCTCACCACGCCGCCACACTCCGAACACGATGAGTGCGACGACGGCGAAGCTGGCGAGAAGCAGCACGAACTTCAGGCCGAGCCTGCGAAAGGTCAGGAACGGATCGCCGATGACGCCGCCGTTCTCGATCCGGCACAGCCAGAGGTCGTACGGCGCCCGGTACGCCACCGAATCGGCGAGATACAGCCAAAGCACCCACAATCCGACTGCCCCCGCCACACCGGCGACGACGGCGCCGGTCACCACCCACAACCTGGTACTCGTCATCCCAGTCCTCCCCAGTCCATGACTGGAAGGACGCGCGAGCGACGCGACGGTTGCGAGAACCGCCGACGACGACGAAAGAGATCAGAACCGGTAGCGGAGAATGCGCGCGCCCTGGCGCGACAACGCGGTGCTGTGCGCGAAGAGCCGGGTGACGGTCCGCGTGGGCTCGTCGAAGAGGGCGGCCTCGGGAGCGCGGGTGAGGAACTGCTCTTCGGCCAGGACGAGCCCGGCGCCCCAGCGTTCGGGCTCGTGCGGGTCGTCGAACCCGTGTGCGGCCGCGATCCCGAGCGCCTTGATCGTCGGGTGGTACTTCATCGCCCGTGCGGCGAATCGCGTGTACCCGTTGAGCGCGAGTTCGCCGCTGACGAAGTGCGTGGTGAGCGCACGGATGACCGAGGCGAAGGACTCGCCAGGCAGGAACGGCAGCACCCCTTCGGCGACGATCATCGCGGGCCGGTCGGCGGGAATCCCGGTGAACCAGCCCGGTTCGGTCAGATCGGTGCCGACCAGGTGGGACCGCGACGGCAGGAACCGTTGCCGCAGTTCGGCGACGGCGGGGTAGTCGACGTCGTACCAGTCGACGCCGGGCGGCGGGTCGCACCGGAACACCCTGGTGTCGAGTCCGCAGCCGAGGTCGAGCACGACCGCGTCCGGATGGCTCGCGACGAAGGCGCGGACGGTTTCGTCCAGCCGCTTGGCGCGCAGTGCGGTACTGCGCGCGAGTGTCGCGGACGCCTTGAGCTTCGCGAAGTCGTAGCCGGTTTCGCGCGCGATTTCACCGGCGAGCTCGGCGGAACGGGTGTCGCCGAGCACCGGCCGGGGGAGGGCGCTGTCCTTCGCCCGCGCGTACAGGGTCAGCAGCAACGTCTCTTGGACGCGGTCGAGTTCGAGCTGCGCGGGCATGGGTGCCTCTTCCCGGTGGACTGTATTTCAGTAGTTTCAATGATGACTGAAATAGCAAGCCGTGTCAAAGCTGGCCGCCGAAGGTTGTGCGCGGCGAAAACGCGCAAGGATCTCGAACCGGTGATCGTGGATCTACCCGGTGTGACCACGACGCTGGGCGGGGCGATCCGGCACGCCCAGTCGCAGGCGGTCGCCGGTCCGACAGCCGCATCGCGGGCTCTCGGATGTCGTTCGCGTTCCGGCGGATCGAAGGGTAAGTCGATCCGCTAGATGAACCCGGTCGGTTTTTCGGTGTAGGTGCGGCCGTCGGGGGTGGTGACGGTGATGGTGCCGTCGTCGTCGGTGTGGAATTCCCAGCCGGGTTCATCGCACAGGCCGTGATGCACGCGGCAGAAGGGTCGGAAGTTGATCTTGTCGGTGCCGCCGCCTTCGCGCCAGGGCTGGATGTGGTCGAGGTCGCTGTACTGCGCGGGCCGGAAACACCCCGGCAGGTAGCAGGTGCGGTGCAAGACCTGGACATACCTGCGCATCTTTTTCGACGGCCGGTAGCTTTTCCGCCCCATGTCGATCGGTAGCCCGGTCATTGGCTCGGACACGATCCGGTTCCACACCGAGTTCGGTTCGAAGGCGATCTCGCGGGCCATCTCGGGTGAGATCTCGCCGCATCCGGCCAGTTCGGCGGGGTTGTTCCGCAGGCCCGTCAGGGTCGGCAGGTCGATGTAGACGAAGACCTGCGCCGTCGGCTTACCGCCGCACGCCCCACCCAGGCACAGTTCCACGAGGCCATCGGCTCTGAGCTGGTCCATGGTGCGCACGTCGCCTTGGCGCTTCTTGTCCAACGCGTACCGGTCACACAGGGCATAGATCGCCTGTGCCCGATCCGAGGGCAACTCCGCGAACAACGTCGAGGACCCGTGATCCCCGTGCCGGATCTCCACCATCCGCGCCGCCGTCTTCGCCCGCCGCCGCGCCTCATGCCCCTCGGGATCGACCCGCATCAGCAGCGAGTTGGCCATCCGTCGTAACGAGCCCGGATTCTTGTTCTCGAACGTCAACCGCGAGTCCACCTCAGCCGCGACCTCCCGGGACGCACACGCGGTAGCCTCAAAAACCTTCGACGCCATCCCCTCATCAATCAGCCCGTTCTCCAACGCCTCCAACGTGCACGGCAAGTAGGAGGTCAACGCGTCAGCGAGCGCCGCTTTCTTCTCCGCCCCGGCTTGGGTGCAGTTGCACGACAACGCCACCCACGCCAGCACCGATCTTCGCGACCACACCCCACTCATCTGCGCGATTTGCCGCAACAACATCGCCTGCCCATACCGGAACCACCTCTTCCAATGCTCCGCAGAATCAGCAACAACCCGCTCTTCAGACTTCTCCAGTACATCCACAAAACAATTCTATCAATCAACCCGCCACCCGATCGGGTATAGAAATGATCACAACCTGCCACAACGCGCCCACAACGAAACCGCAAGCCAAACAACATACGGGATCAACAATGCGTCGGGGACGGCACACCAAGGCGGCCAAGGGTTTTCGTTCCGTTGGCAATCGCCGCGCCCCCCAAAAAACGCGAGCAAACTCGAAAAAGCGGCCCCCAATTTCAAGCCTATGCACGACAATCCGGGATGAGCAGCCCAGAGCGGTCTTAGAACTGGCCCAACTGTGCCTGGCCAGGCAGTCCGCGTGCGGGCAGACCCGGTCCCTTGCGAGGCCCGATCTTGCAGCCGATGATGACGAGCACACCCCCGGCGACCACCAACCACGGCCCGACGGTGGCCGCTTCGGGCGTCTTGTAGAACAGTGCCGTGATCCCGGTGGCCTGAAGGACGAGCATCAGTACGGCGCGCCAGGTGAAGTACTGCTGGAACTTCGGGAACGTTTCGTGGGTCAGCGACTTCTTCCGGTGCCCGAAGTAACGGACCGCGCCTTCGGTGCGGATACCACCGAGCGTCCAGGTCAGCGAGACCAGCATGGTGACGGCCAGGATCAGATACCCGAGGAACAGCACGTAGACCGCGGCGTACCCGTTGCCGTTGTTGTTGTGCAGGCTGACCGCGCCGGTGAGATCGAGGAACGAGACGTGCTCGGCCCACGGCACCCCGAGGAACGCGGCGAGCTGGATGGCCAAGCCGATCCCGACCGGGATCGCGCCGATTCCCGGCAGCGTGAGGGGCCCGGGCCCCGTCCGCGGCGGCATTCCGTAGCCCGGCGGGTACTGCTGCTGCGGGGCAGGAGCTTGCTGCGGATATCCCTGCTGCGGATAGCCGTAACCCTGCTGCGGATAACTCTGCTGCTGTGGATATCCCTGTTGCGGGAACCCCGGCTGCTGCGGGTAGCCCTGGTTCGGCTGGTGCGGCTGGCCCTGCGGCGGCCCCGGGTACGTCATGGCGCAGATCCTAAAGGCGACTGCTCTCCGCGCGCTGGCGGTCCACGGATCCCGCGAAGATCCCGCGAGGATCCGGAGAGGGGCTGGCGGAGGTCGGCCGACGACCCCGTGCCTTCCGACGCCGGATGTGGTGCGTAGCTGGTCACGATCGCGTCGCCGGAAGTAACCAACCAGTAAGATGGTTGTCATGAGCGCCCCCGTGTCCAGCGAAAACCGTCCTCCTGCTGCCCCGCCTCGCGGTCGGCGCCGGACGCTGTTCGCGGTCGTACTCGTCGTGGTGCTGGTCGTCCTGTTCGGCGTGCCGTGGTGGACGCTGTTCCGGTCCGGCACCGGCTGGCCCGCCGCGGTCGTGATCGTGGGCACGGTCGTGTTCGCGATGGCCTTCGTGGCGTTCCCGGTGGCGATGTTCCTCGGTCATTCCCGGCGCGGGCTCGACTGGGCGGCGAGGATCGGCGACACGCTGCTCGGCATCGTCTGGGTGCTGTTCGTGTGGAGCCTCCTCGGCGACGTGCTGCGCCTCGTGCTGATGGTGTTCGGGGTGGAGAACCCGTTGCGGGGCCGGGTGGTCGCGATCGCCGTCGTGGTGGTCGCCGCGGCACTGCTCGCCTGGGGGCACCGAGAGGCGACGCGCCTGCCGAGGATCAAGCGGGTGGACGTGCCCATCGCGCGGCTCGGGCGCGCGCTCGACGGCCTCACCGTCGCGGTGATCACCGATACCCATCTCGGCCCGATCGAACGCTCCGGCTGGTCGGCGAAGGTGGCCGCGGCGGTCAACGCGCTCGACGCCGACGTGGTGGTGCACGCCGGCGACATCGCGGACGGCTCCGTCGAGAAGCGCAGGGCGCAGGCCGCCCCGCTCGGCACCGTACGGGCCAGACTGTCCAAAGTGTACATAACGGGTAACCACGAGTACTTCGGCGAGGCGCAGGCCTGGCTCGACCACATGGCGGAGCTGGGCTGGGAACCACTGCACAACCGGCACGTCCTCGTCGAACGAGGTGGCGAGTCGCTGGTGGTGGCCGGTGTCGACGACGCCACCGCCGAGGCGTCACGCGTGCCGGGGCACGGCGCGAACCTGGCGAAGGCGCTCGACGGGGCCGACCCCGCACTGCCGGTCGTGCTCGCCGCGCACCAGCCGAAGCAGCTCGCGCAGGCCGTCGAAGCGGGGGTGGACCTGCAGATTTCGGGGCACACCCACGGCGGCCAGATCTGGCCGTTCCACTACCTCGTGCGCGCGGACCAGCCCTCGGTGCACGGACTGACCAGGCACGGCGAGCGGACCCAGTTGTACACCAGCAGGGGCACCGGGTTCTGGGGCCCGCCGTTCCGGATCTTCGCACCGAGCGAGATCACCCTGCTCACCCTGCGGGCGAGCGGGGCCTGACGGCGGGCCCGGGCCCATGCGAGTCCCGCCGCCAGGCCCTTCGTCAGCCGACCGACGGCCCGAGCCCCAACGACTGCGGTGTGCTCGAATCCGGTGACGGCTGGTGCAGGCCCTCGTCGAGAGGGCCGAACTCGGTCATCAGCGCGCGGCTGCCGCCCCACGCGGTCTGCTCCTCGGCGATCAGGGTGTTCGTGGTCAGCAGCATGCCCGCCACCGACGCGCCGTTCTGCAGCGCGGACCTCGCCACCCGCAGCGGGTCGACGATGCCGAGTTCGATCATGTTGCCGTAGCGGCCTTCCAAGGCGTCGAACCCGTCGTCGGCACCCATCTCGCTGACCTTGGCGACGACCTCCTCGGCCGGGTACCCGGCGTTCTCGGCGATCAGATGCGCTGGCTGGTGCAGCGTGTGCCGCACGATGTCGACCCCGATCGCGTAGTCGTCCTTGACGGTCAGCTCGTCGAGCGCCGAGCCCGAGTGCAGCAGCGCCGCGCCGCCACCGGCCACGATGCCTTCGGCCATCGCCGCCCTGGTCGCGGACAGCGCGTCCTCGACCCGGTGCTGCAGTTCCTTCAGCTCGGCGTCGGTCGGCGCGCCGACCTTGATCACCGCGACCTTGCCCGACAGCGAGCCGATGCGCTCGGTCAGCACGTCCTCGTCGATGCCGAACGCGGCCCGGTCCAGCTCCGCCCGGAGCTGGGTGAGCCGGAATTCGACCTGGTCCGCCGTCGCACCGCCGAGGATCGCGGTGCGGTCCGCGTTGACGCGCACCTGCTTCGCCCTGCCGAGGTGCTCGACGCCCATGGTCTCCAGCGTCAGTCCTGAATGGCGGCTGAACACCGCGCCACCGGTGATCGCCGCGATGTCCTCCAGCTTGTGCAGCCTCCGGTCGCCGAAACCGGGCGCCTTCACCGCCACGCACTGGAAGATCCCGTTCACGTGGTTGTGCACGAGCATGCTCAGCGCGGTGCCTTCGAGGTTCTCCGCGATGATCACCAGTGGCTTCGGCGCCCGCATGATCTTGTCCAGCAACGGCATGAGCTGCTGCACCTTGGTGATCTTCTCGCTGCACAGCAGGAGGTACGGATCGTCCACCACGGCTTCGAGGCTGGCCGGGTTCGTGACCATGTACGGCGAGAGGTAGCCGTTGTCGAACTCGAACCCTTCGACGAACTCGACCGCCATGCCGTGCCCCGGTTGCTCCTCGACGGTGACGATCCCGTTCTCGCCGACGGTGTGCAGCGCCTTCGCGATCACCTCGCCGACCACGTCGTCGTCGTTCGCGGAGATCGCCGCCACCCTGGCGAAATCGGCCTCGCTGATGATCGGGTGCGCCACGGTGTGCAGCCGCTCCACCAGTTTCGCCACCGCCAGGTCGATCCCGCGCTTGACGAGCACCGGGTTCCCGCCGTCGGCGATGTGCCGCATCCCCTCGCGCACGATGCCCTGCGCGATCACGGTGGCCGTGGTGGTGCCGTCGCCGACGATGTCGTTCGTCTTGATCGCGGCTTCCTTCACCAGCTGCGCGCCCATGTTCTCGAACTGGTCCTTGAGGTGGATTTCGCGCGCGATCGTCACACCGTCGTTCGTGATCACCGGCGACCCGGTGATCTTTTCGAGGATGACGTTGCGTCCCTTCGGGCCCAGCGTGGACTTCACGGCCTCGGCAAGCTGGTCGACGCCGGACAGCAGCAGATCCCGCGCGGTGTGGCCGAAACGGAGTTCCTTGGACATTGAACGCTCCTCCTTGGGGTCGGTCGGCGGGGGCCGGATCAGGGGACGAGCACGGCGCGGCCCCGCACCCGTCCGTGGTCGAGGTCGTCGAGCGCTTCGACCGCGGCGGTCAGCGGGTAGGTCTTCGTGTGCAGGGTGACCAGGCCGTCTTGCGCGAGCCGCATCAGCTCGGCCAGGTCGTTGTAGGTGCCGACGATGTTGCCGACGATGCTGCGTTCGGTGGAGATGATGTCGAGCGTCGGGATGTGCACGGTGCCGCCGTAGCCGATGACGTAGTACGACCCGGCCCGCGCCGTCATCGCGAACCCGTCCTGCTCGGCACCGGCCTCGGCGACGAAGTCGAACACCACCTCGGCACCGGTGCCGCCGGTGCGGTCGAGCACCGAGGACACCTGGTTCCCGTCCGCCACCACGGTTTCGTGCGCGCCCAGTTCCGCGGCCAGCTTCAGCGCGTCGGCGTTGCGGTCCACGACGACGATCTTCGACGCGGTGAGCGCGGCGAGGCACTGGATCCCGATGTGCCCGAGGCCGCCGGCGCCGAGCACGACGCAGGTGGTGCCGGGGTAGAGCAGGGGGAGCGCCTTGCGCACCGCGTGGTAGGCGGTGATCCCGGCGTCCGCGAGCGCCGCGACGTCCCGCGGCTTCGTCTCCGGCGCGAGCTTCACGCACGCGCGCGCCGACGTGAGCAGGTACTCGGCCATCCCGCCGTCGCCGTCGAGGCCGGGGAACGAACTCGCGGCGCAGTGCATGTCGTTGCCTGCCCGGCAGGCGTGGCACAGCCCGCAGGTCGGTGTGGGGTGCAGGATGACGGTGTCGCCGACCGCGACCGAGGTCACCGCGGACCCGATCTCGTGCACCCACCCCGCGTTCTCGTGCCCGATCGTGTAGGGCAGCGCGGGGTCCATCGCCCCGGCCCACTGCCCTTCGATGATGTGCAGGTCCGTGCGGCACACGCCGGCCCCGCCGATCCGCACCACGACGTCGAGCGGTCCCTTGCACACCGGCTCTGGCACCTCTTCGACCACGGGCCGCTGGTGATATCCGTGGAGCCGCACCGCTTTCATCGCTTCACTCCGTCCTTTCCGATCCCGTTCCGCTCTTCGCCCGGCGCGTACCGGTGCGCCAGCATTCCCCGGCAGATCCCCGTGTTCGCTTCGATCCCGACCCGGGTGAGCCGGGCCTTCCGCAGGTGCAGCGGCAGTCCGGCGACACCGACGCCGGCACCGGTCACCGGGTCGAGCACGAGCGGCGCGTCCCGCCCCGACGGCAGTCCGAGATCGGCCCTGCGCGCCCGGAGCCGGTCCAGTTCCGGTGACGGAGGCACATCGCCGAGCGTCATCGCGGTCAGCTCATCGGGTGTCCGTCCGGCTGCCAGCAGCGGACGGCACACCTGGTCGGTCCCGGCGAGCACGGCCTTGCGGAGGAAGTCGGCGCGCAGCCGGTCCAGCTCGCCCGCCGCTTCGCCGTCGAACGACTTCGCGAACCCCGCCTGCGCGGCGACGCCTTCGTTGATCGCCGCCGAGGCGAAGTGGTCGAGCAGTTCGATCTCGGTGCTCCGCACCCCTTCGACCGCCGACACCGCGTCGTAGGCGTCGGCGACCATCAGGAAAGCGAAGTTGGGCGCGCAGAAGTAGGTGGGCAGCCGCAGCCGCACCACCACCTCCCCGGCACCGGACGCGGTGCACGACTCGACGAACCCGAGTTCGGTGATCGGCTCGTCGAGTTCGGGATCGCGCACCGCGCCCAGTGCGGTGAGCACGCGCGACCGGTCGAGGGCGGTGACCGGTGCGCTCGTCACCGCGTGACCAGCTGCGAGTCGTCCTGTGCGGCGGGCGTGCCCTGGCCGTCGTCCAGCGCGCATTCCGCGGGAACCTCGATGCCGTACAGCTTCGCGGCGTTCAGGCCGAGGATCTTCTTCTTCGTCGCGGTGGTCACCGCCGGGTAGTCGGAGTAGTCGTCGTTCGGGTAGTCCCAGTCGACGAATCCTTCGATCTGCCAGCGCGGCTCCCAGATCCCGTAGTCGCTGCCGAAGGTCATCTTGTCCTCACCGACCCAGAACAGCAGCTCGCCCATCACCTTGGCGAAGAACTTCGGCCTCGCGTGCATGAGCCCGCCGATCACCACCGAGAGACCGGCGTAGACGTTGGGCTCCTGCGTCGCCATGAAGCAGAAGTCCTCGATCCGGGGCAGGCCGACGTGCTCGACGATGAAGTTGAGCTCGGGGAAATCGGTCGCCGCGTGGTCCACATCGGACACGTCGAAAGCGTCCTTGTCCAGCGGCCAGATCGTTGGTCCCTTGTGGACGTGGATGTTCCTGACGCCGAGTTCCTGTGCCAGTTCGAAGAACCGGTACGCCTCCGGATCGCTCAACTTCCAGCCGCGCGACCCTTCGCGCCACTCGGCGGTGTACAGCTTCGCGCCGGTCGAGCCGTGGCGTGCTACGTCCTCGCGGAGCTGTTTCATCCCGGCTTCGCCTTCACGCGGGTCGAACCGCGTGTTGGCGACGAACTTCCCGGGGTGCTTCGACCCGAGCGCGGCGTTGCGCTCGGTCGTGTTGAACCCCTCCTTGTACCACTCCTTCAGGTAAGTCGGCTGGAACACCGCGACATCGACGTGCCCGTCCTCGAAGACGTCCTTCATGAGGTCGTCTTCGGTGTAGGACTGGAACTTCTCGATCGCCCAGTGCGTTTCCGCTGGCCCGAGGCTCTGGTACGCGTGGAAGCATTCGATCCAGCCCTTGGCGTACTGTTCCGCGCCAGGCACCCAGTTGCCGGGGCTCGCGTCCCAGTAGTGCAGGTGGCTGTCGACCACGAAGTACTTTTCACCGTCCTTTTCGTACATCCCTCACCTCGCGGTCAGGTCGAAGTCGAGGAACTCGGCGGCGTCCTCGGGATTGGCGAACATGATGGTGCGGTCGTCCTCGTGGATCATCCGCCCGTAGTGGGTGGACATGTTCTCCTCGAACTCCGCCGCGTCGAAGTAGCCCTCTTCCTCGCCGAGCGCCTCGGAGATCTCGTTGTAGTCGAACTCCATGCGGCGGTTCGCGTCGACCCTGATCATCGAGGGGAGCTCGGTGACGGTGACGTTCTCCTTGCCCCGCATCACCTCGGCGACCACCGCGCCGACCTGGTTGTTCATCAGCGTCACGCCGCACATGTTCGACGCGGTGTTGTTCGACTTGTACGGGCTCTCTGCGGTCTTGAACACGGTCACTGCGCCAACTCCTTCGGGGAGGGCAGGCCCAGGCCCGCCAGTATGCCGCTGAAACGGCTCTTCGAACGGTCCAGCGCGTCCTCGAACCGAGGCGGTTTCGCGTCCGGCTGCGACCACAACGGGGAAAGCGCCCTCGCGGCGGCGATACAGCGGGGAACCCAGGTTTCGAGCCAGCCGTGCAGGATCGCCTGGTTGTGCTCGGCGTACTCGCGGTCGTTCACGAGCAGGTCGAACATCGCCTTGGTGTAGCGCAGATCCCGCTCGGCGAAGTCGTACTCCTCGGCGCCGACGACGGTCGGGGTGATGAAGTCCCCGTTGCCCGGCGCGGCCTGCTGCACCAGGTTGCTGCGGAACAGTTCACCGACCAGCGGCTCGAAGACCACATTGGACGCGAAGACCGCTTCGGCCCAGTCGTCGATGCCGGTGAGCTGTTCGGCGGTCTTGCGGACGCCCTGCCACGCCGGGTCGGAGTTCCAGGTTTCCAGGTGCGCGCCGCCGTCGAACCCTTCGATCTCCTCGGACAGCGTCAGGTTGTACAGCGCCAGGTCCTGCGCCGCGCGGATCCGGTGCATGCTGTTCACCGCGATCGCGTTGTTGTGCATGTTCGTCGGCGCCCTGCGGTTCGCGTTGGCGTACAGGTAGAGGCCGAGCCCGTGGTCGACGTGCATCCACGCGCCGACGTGCTGCGCCACGAACGCCGTCCAGTTAGGGTTCCACTGCTCGAAGGCCTTCGCCTGCCGCGCCGAGTCGATGTTCTGGTTCACCTGCCGCACCACGTTGGAGTTGTAGCGGTACATGGTGAGTTCCCACTCCTCGTTGGGATCACGGAACTCGTGCCAGCCGTGCGCCGGCCACTCGTAGCCCTTGCCGCCCGATCCGGCGAACCGCTTGGGCTCCGGCCGGTCCGAGCCCCACGCCTTGAGCGCCGTCCACTCGAGCGGGTAGCCGCCGCGGCCGTCGGAGAACCCGTAGAGCCAGCCCTGCGCGAGGTAGTGCCGCGGGTCTGGCTGGACCTCGACGGTCACGTCCTCGTAGTGGCTCTGCTTGCGCTTGGCCGGGTTGAAGTAGTTGTACCGGCGTGACAGGGAGTCCGGGAACACCTTGGCGCCCGCTTCGGCGTCGGTGAAGACCGGTTTCGGCACGCTTCGTTCTGGTGCGGTGGTCATCTGTTCTTCCCTCACCCTTCGGTTTGGTCGTCCCCGGTGGTGGTGAACTTGTCGTAGAAGACGTGCTTGTCCTCGACACCGAGCGCGGGCAGCAGTTCGATGGCCGCTTCGACCATCGGCGGCGGGCCGCAGACGTAGGCGTCGGCTCCGGCCGCCTTCGTTGCCAGCCGTCGCACGACATCGGTGATCAGTCCGGTCTCGCCGTCCCAGACGTCGTCATCGGCCGGTTCGGAAAGCGCTGGCACGTAACGGAAATCGGGAAGCCGATCTTCGAGTGCGCGCAGTTCCTCCTCGAAGCACAGGTCCTTTTTGGACCGTGCGCCGTAGTAGAAGGTGGCACTGCGGTCGATGCCCCGGTCCGCCATCGACCGCAGCAGGCTCAGGATGGGCGCCATGCCCGCCCCGCCACCGAGGAAGATCAGGTCGGCGTCCGGCGCGTCCCGCAGCGTGAACACGCCGAACGGCCCGGTGAGCTCCAGCCGGTCGCCGGTCTCGACCTTCTCGGCGAGGAACTCCGAGAACACCCCGCCCGGGTAGACCTTGATCACGAATTCGAGCCGGCCGTCGATCCGGCTGGAGGTGTTGGCCATCGAGAACGACCTGGTGTGCTCGGTGCCGGGGACCGCGATGTCGACGTACTGGCCGGGGAAGAAGTTGAGCTCCGTCGGCTCGACCAGCTTCAGCACCAGGCGCCGCAGGTCGTGCGTGACCGGGTCGTTGGACACCACCACCGCGGTCGCCTCCTGGATCGGCAGACCGGAGCGGATCATCTCCTCGTCGTAGTTGAGGAGTTCGATGGTCAGGTCCTCGTAGGCGTGCGCACGGCACAGCAGCGTGAAGCCTTCCTCCTTTTCGTAGTCGGGCAGCGCGAAGGTGGAGTACCGATCGTGCTCGACGTCGTCCCCGTCCAGCAGGAAGGACTTGCAGGAGGCGCACTGCCCTTCCTTGCAGCCGTGCATCAGCATGATGCCCTGCTCCGCGGCGGCACGGAGAATCGTCTTGTCCTCGTCGACCTCGATCTCGATGCCGACCGGTTCGAAGCGCACAACGTGCTTGTCAGCCATGGCTCCCTCGCGCTGGGGGATCGGCGGGGCCCGGATGCCCGGGCCCCGCTCGCGGTCGTCTGGCTCCGGTCAGGCGGCGGGTGCCGGCCGTCCCGCGGGGCCACCGCGCACGTAGTCGGCGTGGAACGCTTCCCGCTCTTCGGCGGACATCTCGTTCAGCAGCACGTTCGGGCTCTGCAAGGGGCCCATCCGGCGCAGGTGGTCGAGCGTCCACATCTTCTTCGGGTCCAGGTTCAGGTGCGGCTGCGCGACCAGCGTCTTGCCGTCGTCGCGCACGAAGCCCATGTCGGACACGACATCGGCCCAGTTCCAGCCGTGGTACAGGGTTTCCCATTCACGGGCGCCGATCAGCTTGCCCATGTTCGGGGTCTCGCGGCCCTGGTAGGTCGGCCGGAACGCGGTCTCGTCGGTCCACCGGCACATCTCGTGGCAGTAGGTGCGCCACTGGCCGTCGACCTCGGCCATCACCATGTCCTCGCGGACCAGGCACGGCACCATGCAGGTCCAGCAGCGGTGCGGGTACTGGTAGTCGACCTCTTCGGCGACGATCGGGTGGTGCCCGTTCGGGGTCGCGAGGCGCGAGTAGTTCTCCCACCACTTGCCGTACTTGTCGTACCAGCCGGGGTACTTGTACTCGAACCACTCGAAGTCCTCGTCCGTCATGGCGTCGATCCGCCAGTAGTTGGCGAGCCAGCCGGTGGCGAAGAACTGCGCGACCTCGTGCACGTAGCCCTTGTTCCAGATCTGGTTCCAGGACTCCTCGATGAGGTCGTGCGGGATCACCAGCCCGTACTTCTCGAGCGGGACGAGGTAGCTGCGGTAGTAGTCGTCGTAGATCCAGCGGCGCCACATTTCCGCGTAGCTGTCCCGGTCCTTGCGGCGGTCCTTCGTGCCGTATTCGATGAAGGTGCCGATCGCGGCGTCGACGACCCGGTGGTTGTTCCACCACGCGTAGCGCAGGTCGCGTTCGAGGAGCTGGTGGTTGCTTTCGTCGGACAGCGCCATCAGCAGCGTCGCGTAGCCGTTGCTGATGTGCCTCGACTCGTCGGACTGCACCGAGTGGAACACCGTCGGCAGCAGGTAGTCCCCGTTCGCGGCGGCCTCGGCGGGCATCGCGACGAACAGGGTGTTGGTGAACGCGGTCTCGGCCACGATCGTCAGGTAGATGCTCGCCGCGGTGATCGCGTCACCGGTGATGAACCCCTCGGCGAACTGGCGGCCGATGGTGCCGCAGTAGTCGTTCTGGAAGTTGCGCAGGCTCGAGTTGAACCCGGCCGGGTCGATGTAGTTGTTCATGTACAGGCGCTTGAGGTTCTGCTGGATCGTCGAGTGCCGTACCTCGTCGATCATCTGGATCGCCTGTCCGTTGTGCAGTTCCGGGTTCGGCACCGTGCGGAACAGCAGCGGCATCGCCCGCGCGGCCGAGATCTCGGGCAGCGGGATGATGCTGAGGAACAGCTTCTGCCATTCCAGCCAGCGCTCCTGTACCTGGCGGAACATGTTGCCGCGGATGGCGCCGTCGGACGCGCCGTACACGCGGTGGTCCTTTTCCTCCTGCATCGGGAAGTAGGACCGCAGGACCTGCTTGAGCGGGTCCTTCTTCTTGGCCTTCCGGAAGGTGTAGTCCGTCCCGTACTGCGACACCGGCTCGTGGTACGCCGGATCCCAGGACAGTTCCTGGATCTTCTGGTGCGCTTTCGCCACGCTCTGACGACTCATTGAATCTCCTCTGCTTCCGCGAGCGCGATCGCGATCGAGTCGACGCAGACCACCGGCGCCTGCGGCCGGCACGGCGGGATTTCCGCGAACGGGGGACCGCTTGCCGGCATGGGCATTACACCGCCGGTCAGGGCATCCTCCGGTCTCATCATGAGACGGGGGTCACAGCTCCGGTTCGCCGAGCATCGTGGTCCTGAGCTGGGCGAGCTCGTCGCGCACCTCCCGCGTGACGTACCGGTTCCCTTCTGGCGCCGGGGTGACGCCGAGCGCGCGGAGCAGGTCGGCGGCGGCGTCACCCGGATGCCCGGCGCCGCCGAGGACGGGATGCAGGCCCTGCTCGGCCAGATGGGCGAAGACCAGGTTCACCACGGTCCACGGGTTGTAGGTTTTCTCGCCTGCGTCGGGCATTCGAACCTCCTGGGACGGATGTCCCGCGATGACACGGCCCCCGCCGGAGCGCGGCGGTCTCAATTTGAGACAGGACGTGCCACCGCGGGGGGCCTACCCTCGATACCTGGGCTGCGACAGCCCGTAAGCCCGCACGCCTGCCGGAATGGACCAGGAGGCATTCGGTGGACCACACGTCAAGGACGGCGGACCCCGACGGGCGGCTGGCGGATGCGCGCGTGCGGTTCCTGACCGCGGAATCGGTGGACCCGCGCACCGTCCGGCACACGATTCTGGCTTCGTGGTGGCGATCGCACGAATGGAACGTGGCCGCCGACCACATCTCGTTGCCCTACGTCCGCGACCCCGACACGGACCAGCCGCTGACCCGGAGCGCGAAGCCGGTGCTGCGCCGGTTGAGCGAACAGCTCGACGGTCAGCCGATCAGCCTGATCCTGACCGACCAGTCCGGGGTGGTGCTCAGCAGGCTCACCGGGGACGTCGACCTGCGCAACCACCTCGACGGCATCCGCCTCGCGCCGGGGTTCAGCTACGCGGAGGAGTTCGTCGGCACCAACGGGATCGGCACCGCGCTGGAGGGCGGCAGGCCGATGCACGTCTTCGGCCACGAGCACTACGCCGAGTACCTGGAGGACCTGGCGTGCGCGGGCGCGCCGGTCCAGCACCCGATCACCGGCAAGACCGTCGGCGCGGTGGACCTGACGTGCTGGCGCAAGGACGCCGGGCCGTTGCTGGTGGCGCTGGCGAAGACGACCGCGGACCAGGTGGCGCAGGCGTTGCTGACCCAGAGCGGGCTCCGCGAGCTCGAACTGTTCCAGGCCTATCTGCAGGCCCGCCGCCGCACCACCGGGATGGTGATGGCGGTGGCCAGCGACGTGGTGATCATGAACGACCCGGCGCGGAAGCTGCTCGACCCCGCCGACCAGCAGGTGCTGCTCAGCCACGCGGTGGACGCGCTCGCGGGGCGCCGCCGCGCACCGGTGCTCGTCCACCTGCCGACCGGGAACACGGTGCGGCTGTCCTGCCGCCCGGTGGGGGACAAGAGCGGGCGCTCCGGGGGCATCGTGCACATTTCCCTGATCGAACCGGAGCCCGACGAGGCGAGCGGCAGTTCGCCCGCGTTGCCGATGTTCCTGCCGGGGCTCGTCGGCACCCGGCCGCTGTGGCTGCGGTGCTGCCACGAAGTGGATCGTGCCTACCGCGCCAAGGAATGGCTGCTGCTCACCGGCGAACCGGGCGTCGGCAAGCTCGCGCTGGCGAGGGCGGTGCACCAGCGCCGCACCATCGCGGGCAGGCTCCACGTCGTCGACGCGGCCGGCGTGGCCGACCGCACCGCGCCGGACTGGATGGCGGGCGTCCGCGCGGAGCTGACCGAGGGCACCGGGCACGGGCTGGTGATCCGGCACGTCGACCGGCTCGGCGCCGAGCAGCTCGCGTCCTTGGCCGCCGACGTGCAGGAGGCGCGCGCGGAGGGCATGGACCTGCCATGGGTCGCCGCGACCACGCGGAACGGCGCGAGCTCGCCCGCGCTGCGCGAGCTGTTCCCGACCACCGTCGAGGTGCCTCCGCTGCGGCACCACATCGACGACCTGCGCGAACTGGTGCCGTTGTTCCTGGCGAAGCTTTCGCACAAGGGCGATCTCACGTGCTCGCACGAAGCGATGCAGCTGCTCATGCGGTCGACCTGGCCCGGCAACACCGAGCAGCTCTACCAGATGCTCAACCACGTCGTGCGGCATCGGCGCCGCCGCGGCGCGATCCAGCCGGACGACCTGCCGCCGGACCACCGCACGGTGTCCAGGCGGCAGCTGACCCAGCTCGAGTCCATCCAGCGCGACGCGATCGTGCGGAGCCTGCGCGACGCCGGCGGCAACAAGGCGAAGGCCGCGGAGGCGCTCGGCATGTCACGGGCGACGATCTACCGCAAGATCCACGAATACGGAATTGTCACTCCGTGCAGCTGAGTTGCCCGTTCTCACCCTGGCCCGCCGACTTTCGTGGGAAAGTTTATGACAAAATCGGTCAGGATGTTGGTTGCTCGTTGACCGTCTTCCGGTGCCTTGGCTAGCTTTCCGGCACCCGAAATTCCGGCCTTGGGAGGCGTTCTTCTTGATTTCCCGGCGAGCTTTTCTCGGTGCTTCCGCGGCGGCGGCGGTGTCCTATCCGGTGTGGGGGACGAATTCGGCATGGGCCCGCGGCCTCGTACCCGCGGCGACACCGGACACCGTCAAGGTCAAGTTCGACAACAAGTCCGGTGCGGGCACGGCGTTCGCGTACATCACCGGTATCGCGCCGGGGAACAAGCTGGTCGTCATGAAGGCGGACGGCACGCCGTACTACCCGCCGTCGCCGTCGGGTGAGAAGACGCCGCTCGGCGAGGACTGCGCGATCCCGATCGGTTCGGGCGCCGAGCTTTCGGTGCCGAAGATGTCGGGCGCGCGCATCTACGTGGTGCTCGACTCGAAGCTCGACTTCTTCATCAATCCGGGTCCTGCCATGGTGCATCCGAGCTTCGTGAACGCCGACGACCCGAACTACGGGCGCGACTGGTCGTTCAGCGAGTTCACCTTCAACGACGACCAGTTGTTCGCGAACATCAGCTACGTCGATTTCGTGGCCATTCCGCTCGGGCTGCACCTGACCACGTCGGGATCGGGGGAGCAGAACGTGCCGGGTCTTCCGGCGAAGGCGCTCGACGGCATCTGCGACGAATTGAAGAAGCAGGGCGGCGCCTGGGGCGAGCTGGTGGAATCCGGCGGCGACGGCAAGGCGCTCCGCGTGCTGTCCGCGCACTACCGCGCGGACAAGTTCAACGGCTACCTCGACGGCTACCTCGACAAGGTGTGGCAGAAGTACGCGGGGGAGGAGCTGACGATCGATTCGCAGCGCTCCGATCTCGGCAAGTTCACCGGCAAGGTCGGTGGTGACGGCAAGCTGACGTTCAACAACGGTGAAGCGTTCGCGAAGCCGTCGACCGCGGACGTGTGGAGCTGCGACAGCGGCCCGTTCGCGCTCGACGGTGCGAGCGAAGCGCGCAAGGCCATCATTCCCCGGCTCGCCGCGCCGCTGAACCGGACCACCCTGCTGGACAACCCGAACCAGCCGATGGGGGAGGACCCCGCGAAGTTCTACCAGGGCGCGGAGACCAACCACTACGCCCGCATCGTGCACAGCAAGCTCCCCGACAACCGCGGCTACGCGTTCCCGTACGACGACGTTTCGCCCGGCCCGGACTTCAGCGGCGCCGTGCAGGCCGGTGACCCCGACACGCTCACGATCACCGTCAACGCCCTTCGGTGATTTCGCGGAGCACGCTTTCGATGAACGAGGTCTTCGCGTCGGTGTAACCGGCCCGATCGGTGTGAAACCGTCGCGCCAGCTCGCGTTTCAGCGTCGCGTACGCCCGCGCCTTCTCCGGCGAGGCGCGTAACGCGTCGCGGAACGCGAGCTGGCGGGCCAACTGCTCGCCGTCGGCCGCGCTCGCGTAGAGGTGGTGCGCGGGAAGGCCGTCCGGCCTGCTGAACGCCTCGCGTCCCGGCACGCCCGAATCGCCTCTCCGTTCGTATCCCAGCGGCCGGATCCGCGCGGCCGCTTCGTCGAGGTCGACCGCGGAGTCCAGCACGATCACCATGTCGATGATCGGTTTCGCGGCCAGCCCCGGCACCGAAGTGCTGCCGACGTGCTCGACCCGCGACGTAAGCGTTCCGAGCGCCGCCGCCAGCGGCTGCCGCAACTCGTCGAACAAGGCGGGCCACCCGTCGTCGTAGTCGACGATCACCACCGGCTCGCTTTCTCGAACGTGCCGAAGCACGGCCTCGACGGTGTGGTCGAGGGCCGCGGTCGTGTCCAGTTCGAGGTCGGCGCCGTCCCGGAGCAACGGCTCGATGGTCTCCTGCAATTCGAGCGTCCGCGCCAGCTCACCAGGATCTTTCCCGAACGAGTTCGTGGTCCGCGTCGTCAGCCGCTCGACGATGACCCGCGCGGGCGCCGACAGCAGCACCACGTGGTCGAACGAGAACTCCCCCTGATTCGGCGAACACCCGCCGACGAACAGCACGTCGGTGTCCTCAGTGGACAGCAACTCGGCGATGGCGTCCTCGCGCCACACCCAGTCCTGCCCCGACCCCACCCCGGTCAGCTCCCCGTCGGGAACACCCACCAACTCCGAGTACCCGTCGTGGTCCGCGTCGATCGCCTTGTACCCACGCGCGGCCAGTTCCGCGACCACCGTGGATTTTCCGGTCCCCGACATTCCCGTCAGCAGCACGCGTTTCACGAGGGCACCCTAGTTCCGGTCGTGGTAGGTCCGGCCGCTTGGTGTGGTGAGGGTGCCGTCGGCTTCGGTGTGGAATGTCCGGCCGGGTTCGTCGCGGAGCATGTGGTGGAGGCGGCATGGTGGCCGGAGATTGATCTTGTCGGTGCGGCCGCCGTCGGCCCAGGCTGTGGCGTGGTCGAGGTCGGTGCACTGGGCGGGTCTGCAGCATCCCCGCATGCTGCAGACCCGATGCCTGACGTGAACGAACCGGCGAAGAGGTTTCGGCGCCCGATAGCTCTTACGCCCCACGTCGATTGGCTCCCCGAGGACAGGTTCGGTGACAACCCGGGTCCAGGTGGAGTTCTTGTCGAAAGTTCGGCGGGATTGTCCTGCATCTCCACAGCAGGGCCGGTAGGTCGATGTAGACGAAGATCTGTGCCCGAGGTGTCCCGCACGCCTCCCCGCCGAGGCAGCGCGCGGCGAAGGAGTCCACCCGGAGCTGATCCGTGGTGCGCTGGTCGCCTTGTTGTTCGAGTCGCCGGGCGTCTTGGTCGCAGAGGGTGTAGATCGCCTGCGCCCGGTCCGGGGGTAGTTCCGCGAACAGGGTCGAGGACCCGTGGTCTCCGTGCCGGATCTCCAACACCCGCGCCGCCACCTTCGCTCGCCGCCGCTGTTCGTATCCGCCCGGATCGGCGCGCATGACCAGCGAGTTCACCATGCGCCGCAACGCCGAGGGGTTGCCGGCACCGAACCGACCCGCCAACTGGGAGTCAACCTCCCCCACCACCGATCTTCGCGACACCTCAGCACTCCGGGCCGCGATATCCCGCAGAATCATCGCAAGCCAGCAAACAACCGGGACCGTCGATGCGTGGGGAACGGCACCCCAGGGCGACCAGGGGTTTTCGTTCCGCGGGGATCTTCCGCTGGTGACCAACAACGCGACTCGCACCGTGGAGCGGAAGATTCCCGCGGCGCGCCGCAGGCGTGCCTGAAACTGTCACCGCGCCACCCAAACACACGAACAAAGACATAAATTTCACCAGCCGAAAATTGATTCGCGATCTGGAGATGCACCGACTACCCTGCCCAAGAACTGGAGGGACATCAAGTGGAAATCGGCATCTTCTCGGTCGGCGACATCAAGCCAGACCCGCACACTGGCATCTCACCGACCGAGTACCAGCGCATCCACGCGATCACCAGGATCGGGAAGCACGCCGAGGAAGCGGGATTCGACGTCGTGGCCACGGGTGAGCACCACTGCCCGCCGTTCGTGCCGAGCTCGCCGGTCGCTCTGCTCGCGTATCTGGCGGCGAGCACCGAGCGCGTGATCCTCTCGACCGCGACGACGTTGATCACCACCAACGACCCGGTCCGGCTCGCGGAGGATTACGCGACCATTCAGCACCTCGCGCACGGCAGGCACGACGTCATGCTCGGACGGGGCAAGGACGAACGCGTGTACTCGTGGTTCGGGAAGAACAACGCGGACGGGATGGAACTCGCGGCGGAGAACTACGCATTGTTGAGGAGGTTGTGGCGAGAGGACACAGTGGACTGGGTGGGCGAATTCCGCGCGCCGTTGCGGGATTTCACGTCGGTGCCGCGGCCGCTCGACGGAGTCCCGCCATTCGTCTGGCATGGTGCGGAGCGAAGCGTCGGAACCGCTGAGCTGGCGGCACGGTACGGCGACGGTCTGTTCGTCAACAACCTGTTCCGGCGGGTGGCCGACTTCAGGCCGCTGGTCGACCGCTATCGCGAACGAAGTGCACATCACGGCCACCGGCCCGTCGTGGGAGTCGGTGGTCAGGCTTTCGTGTGTGCTCGGTCGCAGGATGCCGTGGACGAATTCCGCCCGTACTTCAACGCCACGCCGAGTGCGGCGAACGGCTCGCTCGAGGACTTGGTGGCGGGCACCGCGTTGACCGTAGGAAGCCCGCAGCAGGTCATCGACAAGACGCTGTCCTTTCGCGAGCACTTCGGTGACTACCAGCGCCAGCTCTTCCTGATCGACCACGCGGGGCTGCCGCTCAAGACGGTCCTCGGCCAGCTCGACCTGCTCGGCGCGGAAGTCCTTCCCGCACTGCGCAAGGAGCCGAGCGCCGTCTGACCGACTGGAGGCGGTCTCGTGACATGTATCCGAATCATTTTCGTATCTCCTTCCAGTGAGAGATGAAGTCGAAGGGCCGACGCAGAAACGTCAGCCAGCGTCACCAACGGCGACCAAGTCGCCGGAAATCATGATGTCTTCGCCTGTCTTGTCCTTCCGGGATCACCGCCCGGTGATCAACCCGGCCGACGGATTTCGCCAAGCCGGGTCCTGACAGCGACACTGGCGCCGTGACGATCCCGGTTGGCTCAAGTCGTGAAGCAGTACTTCTGCCGTGGAGGCTCGCCGTCGTGTCGCCTGCGGGCTGGGGTGGACTTGCCGGGCCGTGGTCGACGTCGCGTTCACCGCGGCGGGCGCCTCGCCGGACTCGACAACGGACCACGTAATGCTGGTGGGCACTGTGGTGGTCCTCGTCGTTGGCCGACGGGACCAAGTGAGGTGTCCGAAAGTTTCCGATTCGGGAGGTTTGTGAATTTGTCGAGGTAGTGTCGCACTTGGTATCGATGTCGAAACCCCGCAATTCTCTGTCCGGTTTTCGTTCGAAAGGTGCGTCACCCGACCATCATGGATACTTTCGCGAAACCTGCTTTCGTCGGGCCGGTCACGACTTCGCCGGTGTTCATCCTGTCGCCACCGCGTACCGGGTCGACCCTGCTGCGGTGCGTGCTCGACAGCCATTCTCAGATCTATGCCCCGCACGAGCTTCATTTGGGCGATCTGTGCGTCGAGCCCACGCACCGGCTGACTCTGCGTTCGCTCGAAGAACTCGGGGTGACCCCGCGGGACCTGGAGAACCTCCTGTGGGATTCGGTGATGCAGCGGCTGCTGGCCCAGAGCGGGAAGTCGGTGTTCGTGGACAAGACCCCGTCCCACTTGTTCCACTGGCGGCGGATCGTCGAGATGTGGCCGAAAGCGAAATTCATTCTACTCGTCCGGCATCCTCAGCGGATACTGCGATCGTACCGGGAGCACCTGGGAGCCGACGGTCATCTCGAACGGTTTATGCAATACCTGGAGGTAATGCAGGAGGCTCGCGAGACGCTCACCGGATTCCATCTCCGCTACGAGGAGTTGACCACGGACCCGGCCCGCGTAGTGCACGACCTGTGCGACTTCCTTGGTGTGGCATGGGAGCCGGAGATGCTCGACTACGGACACCGGGACCACGGCTCGATGTCAGTGGATGTCGGCGATGCGACCGAAGCGTTCAAATCGGGCGTGATCCAGCGGAACGAGCGACCTCTTCCGGTGGACGGCCTCGCCCCGGTTTTGGCACCGTTCTGCCGTTCGTGGGGCTATTCCCTGGACGGATGAGGTCTGCGGTACGCGAAAGGTGCCATGGCAGTGCTCCGCTTCGGGCGTCGGGTAAGTCTGGATGGGGACCCGCGACGGCGTACGGTGATCGGGTGGCGGAGCAGGTGACACGACCCCCGTTGAGTCGAGAGGTGATTCTCCGCGCAGCGTTGCGGCTCGGCGACGAAAAAGGGCTCGACGCGGTCTCGATGCGCGGAGTGGCGAAAGTGCTCGGTGTAGAAGCCGATGTCGCTAGCGGACGAGACCGCGGGCCGGGCGGTCGCCGGCCTGGTCGAATGTTCCGGCGGAACGTGACCGCCGAGCGGTTCCCGAACCTGCACCGGGCGCTGCGGGCGGGTGCGCCGGACCCGGCCTGCCGATTTCGAACACCAGGTGGACTTGGTGATCGAGGGCCCGCGCGCCCGGCGATGATGTGACCCAGCTCACGCATCCCCGGCCGGGTCCGGTGTCGTCGACGGGGTAGGCGAGGGGAGGCGGCCTGGTGCGTGCGGCCGAGGAGCGGCGGTATACGGAGTACGTGACCGAGCGGTTGCCGGTCCTGCGCAGGACGGCGTTGTTGCTGTGCGGCGATCCGCATCGCGCCGACGACATCGTGCAGGCCGCGATCACTCGCCTGTACCTGCATTGGAACCGGGCTTCGGCGGCCAGGAACAGGGACGCCTACGTGCGCACGATCGTGGTCAGGGCGTTCCTCAACGAGCAGCGGCGGGGCTGGTTCCAGCGCGTTTCCCTGGTCGGCGGGCCGGACGAGACACCGGTGCCGCCCGCGCCGAGCGGACCGGATGTCGAGTTGCGCACCGTCGTGCACGCGGCATTGGCGCGCGTGCCGGCGCGGCAGCGCGCGGCGCTGGTGCTGAGGTTCCTGTGCGATCTGTCCGTCGCCGAGGTCGCCGAGCACCTCGGCTGTTCCGTCGGCAACGTCAAGAGTCTGACGACGCACGGCTTGCGCGCGCTTCGCCGCCAGCTCGGCGAGCACCCGATGACGACGCTGGGGATGGAGTAGATGGGCATGCGATCCAGCGAAGAGGAAGACGCGCGGCTGCTCACCCCGTTGCGGGAGGTGGCGCCGGGCGAGGACACGACGGTCAGCGTCGAGCGGGCGATCACCGCCGGGCGGCGGAAGCAGCGGGGCCGGCGGCTCGGAGGAGCCTGTGCGGTCGCGGTCGTCGTTGCGCTCGTGGCGGCGGTGCTGCCCGGAATCGTCCGATCCTGGAACGATCCCGGCGAGCTGACCGTGACCTCGGCACCCGCCGAGTTCGACGTGCTCCACCAGCGGTTCACCGCGGGCTCGGCGGGCGGATTCGCGCCCTACGCTTACGAAACCGGTCGTTACCGGCAGCGGATGGACCTCAAGCTCGCCGGTACCGCGGATCCGAGTGCGCCCGTCGCGGCGATCGCGCTGTACGCACGCGGCCAGGTGCCGGATGTGGGCGGCCGCCAGTGGGACCCTGGCACGGGGACGCCCGCGCCCGCGGTCGGCGACCACCGCGCGGTCTACCTCGGCGCGCCGGTGCTCGGCGCGGACCGGACGGAGCTCGCGTGGGAATGGGCCGACGGCGCGTGGGCGTTCGCGAGCGTGCCGTCGGCCGAACCCGACGCGAAGGCGAAAGCGCACCACGTGGCCGAAAGCGTCGCGGTCGACACGAACCCCCCCGTGCGGGTGCCCTTCACGATCATCGCACCGGAGAACGAGCGACTGCTCGGCGTGGTGACCCCGGCCTCGGCGGCGACGGACCAGACGGCGGCGCGGCTCGTGCTCGGCACCGCCGCTGAACCGCGGGCCACGATGGAAGTCGGCCTCAGCGCGCCGGTGGCGTATCCGGCCAACAGCGTTGTCGACGGCCGTCCCGCGATCGTGGACGGCACGAGCGCCACGATCCTGGACGTCGGTGGGCACCGCTCGGCGAAGGCGTCCACAAACGACAGTCGCAAGTATGCGGTGGAGCAGGTGAAGGCACTGGTCGCCTCGCTCCGCTTGACCGGGTCGATCGCGGATTCGCGGACCTGGGCCGAAAACCCGCTTCGGTGAGCACCGTCATGCATCCTTTCGGCGCGCTGCCGGTGTCGAACGGGTATGACCGGAACATTTTTCCTTCGCTACAAAGCTTTCCTGCTCGCCATTGGCGCCGTGATCGGGGTGGTGGCCGTCGTGGTCGTCGCCCGCAGCCAGTTCATCGACCTCCAGGTGTACCGGTTCGGTGCGCAGGCGCTGTGGCGCGGCGACGACCCGTACGGCACGCTGCCGCCCACCTCGGCCGGTGTCACGCTGCCGTTCATCTACCCGCCGTTCGCTGCGATCGCGCTGACCCCGCTGGTGACCGCGCCGTGGTGGTGCGCGGCGGTGGGGATGTTCGCGTTGTCGGTGGCGGCGCTGGGACTCGCGCTCGTCGTGACCGTCCGCCTCGCGCTGCCGTGGCGCCGGGTGGTGGTCGGGCTGGCACTGTTGCCCGCCGCGCTGCTGCTCGAACCCGTTCGCGCGACGCTCGGGTTCGGACAGGTCAACCTGGTCCTGATGGGCATGGTGCTCGCGGACTGCCTGCTGCCGAAAACGCGCTGGCCGCGCGGTACGCTCGTCGGGCTGGCCGCCGCGGTCAAGATCACCCCCGCCGCGTTCGTGCTGTTCTTCCTGCTGCGCAAGGACTTCCGATCGGCGACCACCGCCGCGGCGACGGCGCTGGCGGCGAGCGCCGCCGGGTTCGTGGTCGCGCCGGTGGCATCGGCGCACTACTGGCTGGTCGAGCTGACCGGGGCGTCCGGGCTCAGCGGTTCGCCGTTCGCGACGAACCAGACCATCGAGGCCGAGCTGACCCGGCTCGGCCTGCCGCCGGGGTGGCACGCGGTCCTCGGCGCGGTGCTGGTGGCCGCGGTACTGGTCGCGGCGGTGATCGTCATGCGGCGCGTGGAGCCGCCGGTGGCGGTGCTGGTCAACGCGGTCGCCGCGCTCGTGGTGTCCCCGATCTCGTGGTCACACCACTGGGTGTGGCTGGCTCCCGCGCTGGTCGTCCTCTGTGGACATGCCTGCCGCACCGGCGCGCCGCGCTGGTGGGTGGCGGCGGGTGCGCTCGCGGTGGTGTTCTTCGTCGGGCCGCACCACTTCGCGCCGTCCGGTGAGGACAAGGAACGGCATTGGACGCTCGCGGAGCACCTGTACGGCAACACCTACCTCCTGCTGGCGTTGTGCGTGCTGGCCGGTTGGGCGTGGTGGCTGAAGGTCCGGTGCCACCGGGTGGGGAAGGAGTTGCTCCGCGCGCTCCCCAGCCGCGCGGAGCAACTCTTCTCGACCGCGTCAGGCCGCGACCGGGAGGGCCGCGGCGGTCTTCGGTGCGCGACGCAGGACGCTGACCTCGCGGGTGAGCACCATCGCGAGCGCCATCAGGAGGAAGAACAACGCCACCCCGTCCCGACCGAACCCGGTTTCCGCCATGAACTCGCCGAAGGACACCGCGAACGAGTGGACGTTCTCGAGCAGCCAGACGAACACGATCCTGGCGACGAGGACGACGAGCCAGATGGCGAGGTAGGGGAACGCGGCGCGGGTGTAGAGCTTTGCCGTGCCGGGATCCCGGTACACGGCCATGGTCTTCGACAGCCCGATTCCGACACCGGCGCCGATCGCCGTGCCGATGGCGGCGCACACGAAGTCGGCGGGGCGGTAGTCGTGCTCGCCGGTGAAGATCACCAGCCCGCCGATCACGGCGGAGGACACGAACGGCATCACGGCGAGCAGCGTCGAATGCCGTCGCCGCCCGATCTGCGTGGTGAGCACCAGCACGAGGAAGATCCCGCTGAACACAAGAGCATCGGTCATGGTCGGCGAAACTAACCGCGATCCGGCGGCACGGGATCCTCGCCAGGGTGGAGATCGGGGTGGAGAACCGCGCCCGCTCGAGGTCCGGGTGCCATTGGAGCACCGCCGCCCCGAGGGGGTGAACATCGGCATCACCGTTTCGCGATTGTCCACAGGGGACTCTCATCCCGCGCTGCGGGAGGAAGCGCCTGTGGCGGACGCACGATTCTCCGTCGACGACTATCGCCACGGAGACGCCACGCCGGGACCTTGCCTGCTGACGGCGCGCGAAGGCGGGCGGGTATGTTGCCCGGCATGACTGTGCAGGGGGAGGACCAGGTCGTCGAGATCTACACCGACGGCGCGTGCAGCGGCAACCCCGGCCCCGGCGGCTGGGGCGCGCTACTGCGCTACGGCACGCACGAGAAGGAGCTTTACGGCGGGCAGGCCACCGAGACCACGAACAACCGGATGGAGCTCACCGCGCCCATCCAGGCGTTGGAGGGCCTCAAGCGGCAGGCGGTGGTGCGGATCTACACCGACAGCACCTACGTCCGCAACGGCATCACGCAGTGGGTGCCGCGCTGGAAGCGCAACGGCTGGCAGACCAGCGCGAAGCAGCCGGTGAAGAACGTCGACCTGTGGCAGCGCCTCGACGACGCGGTCAACCGGCACGACGTCGAATGGCACTGGGTCAAGGGCCACGCGGGACACCCCGAGAACGAGCGGGCGGACCGGCTCGCGGTGCGCGGCATGCAGGAAGCGGTCGGCCGCCCGGTTACGCAGGCGGGGTAGTCCGCCCCCGCATGTCCTGAAGGTGACCTTCACGGCAGCTACGTCCCTCAAGGCGTCCTTCAGGGCATCAGCGCTGCCGTGGCGCCCGCCGCGAAGGCGGAGATCGCGGCGTCTGATTCCCCGAAGGTGACCTTCGGGGAATCAGACGGCCTCGCCCCGGGCCTGGAGGTCAGCCGTGCACGGTGTCCCGCTGGTCCGGGATGACGGTGCCGTCGGCGCGGCGCACCGGCGCGTGCGAGCCGTCGGCGTTTTCGTAGGCCGCGGTCGAGCACGGGTAGGTCCGTGCCAGCGCGGGCAGCGGCTGGATGAACATCGGGTTGACCGCCCACTTGCCGTCCGCGTTGTCGTAGGCGCGGCACATCAGCTCGTCCTTGTTGCGGTTCAACGCGATCCGCACTCCGGTGGCGTCACCGAGCATGGTGATGTCCGTGGTGGCGTCGCCACCGGCGAGCGCCTGCCGCCGGGCTTCGGGCGCCTGGTCGAGCTGCGCCGCGCCTTCGATGCCGAGCACGGTCTTGTTGATGAAGCACCGCTTGCCGTCGATGTAGGGCATGATCGCGTCCTCGCCGTCGGCGATCCCGCCGCAGCCCGCGAGGTGGCCGTTGAAACGGCCGTTGGTGGTCAGCGAGGTGATCCCGATCGTCCGGCTGGGCGGGACGCCGACCCCGGCCGCCCACACCTCGGCGGTTTCCCGCGGCGATGCCGAAACGACCCAGGTCTCGAAGCCGGCCTTGCCGAGCGTGCGGATGAGGTCCTTGATCTGCGGGTAGTACCGGATCCACGCGGTCTCGGTGTGGGAGCCGACGCGCTGGGTGGCGCCGATCGGCGCGCGCAACGCGTCGAGCCGCGCCGCGGCGGCGATCGCACGGACCTCCGACGGCCGGTAGCCCGCGTTGAGCTGGGCGACCCACGCGTAGCTCGCTTCCATATACCGGTGGTTGTGCGTGCCGTCGAACACCTCGGCGCCGGCGGTGGTCTTGGCGTTCTTGCGCACCGAGAGCAGTTCGTCGGCGCAGCGCACGTTCCGGCTGGTCGGCAGGGGAGCACCCGGTTTCACGTCCGTGCCGCAGGCGTCGTGGAGCGCGTTCGCGCCCGCGTCGGTCATGTAGCGGCTCGTCGTGCGCCAGTCGGCGCCGCGCGGCTGGAGCACCTTGTCGTGGCGCAGCATCCAGAAGATCGTCTGGTCCGAGGTGTCGTTCTTGACCACCGTGTTGTCCCAGTCGAACACCGCGACCGGCCGTGCGCCGCGGTGGCCGCCGCACCGGCCGCGTTCGTCGATCACCCGCTGGATCTTCCCGGCGTTGCCGCCGTACCAGCCGGCGGACAGCCGAAGCTGCGGGCAGGGCCGCGCGACGGTGTCCGCGGCCGTCGCGGGCGCGGTCACGAGCGCGCTCGAAAACAGTACGGTCGCGGCGATCACCCAGGTTTTCTTCAGCACGGACCGCACCCTATCCCGGCTGTCGAGGACCGGGGTCAGCGCGCGTCGAGGCCGAGGTGGTCGCGCAGCGTGGTGCCGGTGTACTCGGTGCGGAAGGCGCCGCGTTCCTGCAGCAGCGGGACCACCTTGTCGGCGAACTCGTCGAGCCCGCCGGGGGTGACGTGCGGGACGAGGACGAACCCGTCGCTCGCGTCGGCCTGCACCAGCTCGTTCATCGTGCGCGCGACCGTCTCCGGTGAGCCGATGAACGTCTGCCGCGAACCCGTCTCGATCACCAGGTCGCGGATCGAGAGGTTCTTGGCCCTGGCCAGCTCCCGCCACTCGCGCGCGGTCGCCACCGGATCGCGGAACTGGCGCACGCTCGCCCTGCCCTTGGCGATCGTGTGCTCGCCGGGGTCGGGGTCGATCTCCGGCAGCGGGCCGTCCGGGTCGTACGCGGACAGGTCCCGGTTCCACACCTGTTCGAGCGTCCTGATCGCGGTCTGCCCGCTGACCTGCTGGCGCCGGACCAGGTCCGCCCGCTCGTGCGCGTCCGCGTCGGTGTCGCCGAGCACGAACGTCGCCGCGGGCAGCACCACGAGCTGCTCCGGGGTGCGCCCGTACCGCGCGAGCCTGCCCTTGACGTCGCGGTAGAACGCCTGCCCCGCTTCGAGGGTGCCGTGCCGGGTGAAGATCGCGTCCGCCGACGCGGCCGCGAACTCGCGGCCGCTTTCCGAGTCGCCCGCCTGCAGGATGACGGGCCGCCCCTGCGGGCTCCGCGGCACCGTGAACCGGCCCGAGATGTCGAAGTGGCTGTCGTGATGGGAGAACGCGCCCGTGTTCGCATCGCGTACGAACACCCCGGTTTCCTTGTCCGCCACGACATCGCCTGCACGCCACGAGTCGAACAGCTCGCCTGCCGTGCGCAGGAACGTCTCGGCGCGCTCGTAGCGCTGGTCCTCCGGGAGGAACCCGCCGCGACGGAAGTTCTCGCCGGTGAAGGCGTCCCACGAGGTCACCACGTTCCAGGCGGCCCGGCCCGCGGAGAGGTGGTCGAGCGACGCGAACTGGCGGGCCACCTCGTACGGTTCGTTGAACGTCGAGTTGATCGTGCCGGCCAGGCCGAGCCGCTCGGTCACCGCCGCGAGCGCGGCGAGCACGGTGAAGGTGTCGGGCCTGCCGACCACGTCCAGGTCGTAGATCCGGCCGCCCTGCTCCCGCAGCCGCAACCCTTCGGCGAGGAAGAAGAAGTCGAACTTCGCGCGCTCGGCCGTGCGCGCGAGGTGGGCGAACGAGCTGAACTCGATGTGGCTGCCCGCCGCCGGATCGCTCCACACGGTCGTGTTGTTCACGCCGGGGAAGTGCGCGGCGAGGTGGATCTGCTTCATCTTCGGCCCCTCCTCAGGCGGCGTAGCGGTTCGCGGGCCGGTCGAGTCCGAGCAGCCCCCGCAGGGTGCTCGCCTCGTAGGTGTCGCGGAAGGCGTCGCGGGCACGGAGTTCGGGCACCAGCCCGGTGGTGACCGCGGTGAGGTCGTGCGGGAGTGCGCCGGGCCACAGCCGGAAACCCGGCAGTCCGGCGCGGTGCCAGGCGACGAGGTGCTCGGCCAGCGCGGCCGGGGTGCCGGTGAAGACCGCGGTATCGCTGGTGAGCGGGGCCAGGTCGTCGAGGCGCGCCTTCCGGTCGGCCGCGGCCGAGGCCGTCTCGTCGAGGAAGACGATCAGGTCGGCGATCGGGAGCACGATCCGCCCCGCCGCTTCCGTGCGCACGCGGTCGACGATCGCCGGGATCTCGTCGATACCGCGCGGGGTCACGAAGGCGAGGTCCGCCGAACGCCCGGCGAGCCGGAACGACTCGTCGTCGACGGCCGCCGTCGCGACCACCGGCTGGCCCTGCGGCGGGCGCGGGGTGATCGACGGACCCTTGACGCTGAACCACTTTCCCTCGAAGTCGGCGTAGTGCAGCTTGTCCCGGTCAACGAACCGGCCGGTCGGCACGTCCCTGATCTCGGCGTCGTCTTCCCAGCTGTCCCACAGGCGGCGCAGGACTTCGACGTAGTCGGCGGCCTCGTCGTGCAGGCCCGTGGCCTCGGCAGGGAACCGGCGGCGCCCGAACTGGGCCGCCTCGGTGGGGGCGGCGGAAACCTGGATCTGCACGCCCGCCCTGCCTTCGCTGACGTAGTCGACCGTCGCGATCGCCTTCGACAGGTGGAACGGCTCGGTGTGCGTGGCCGTCGCGGACGGCACCAGCCCGACGCGCGAAGTCAGCGGCGCGACCCGTGCCGCGACCAGCACGGCGTCGAGGGCGGTGTGGACGCGGCCGGTGTCCTGCGGCGGCGGCCCGAGCGAGTCGGCCAGTGTGACGAAGTCCAGCAGCCCGGATTCCGCCTCGGCGACCAGGCCCGCCCAGTAGCGCGCGGTGACCAGTTCGGCCGGCCTCGCGTCCGGTTCGCGCCATGCCGCGGGATGGGCGCCTGCCCCCTCCAACGCGACGGCGAGGTGCGGGTGCGGTACGGCTGCCATGACGCTCCTTTCCCGGTGCGGTAACCGCATTGTGCGCCGGAAACGGGTGTGCCGCGGCAGGCGGCCACGTACTGGGAAAGGTGGGACGACCTTCCCCGGACGGGAATAAACCGGTCACCGGCCGCAGTCGGCATTGCCACGGTCGGCGCAGTCCGCCGCCTTGTCCACATCGGACTTCGATGGCGCCGGAGGCGGCCGCCGTGGAACTGGGTGTGACGTTCCGGGCACGGTCCGGGCTTTTTCCGGCCAAACCGGCGGGTATGTGAGCAGACTGGCGCGGTAAGGGGCTATTGTCTTGGCAACTCGTCCGCGAGTGTCCAAACCGAACTTTCGAAGGAACCCGTTACCGATGGCACAGCAGGTACGTGTGGAGATGGTCGACGACATCGATGGCAGTGAAGCCAGCCAGACGGTGCCGTTCAGTCTCGACGGTGTGAGCTACGAAATCGACCTTTCCGAGGACAACGCGGCGAACCTGCGTGACGAGCTGGCACCCTACGTGGCTTCGGCGCGGCGCATCGGCGGCCGCAAGTCCGGCCCGTCCGCTTCGCGGTCGGCCGACCCCGCCCGCCGGGAGCGCAACCGCGAGATCCGCGCCTGGGCGCAGGAGAACGGATACGACCTCGCCGAGCGCGGCAGGCTCGCCGCCGACGTGATCACCGCCTTCGACGCCGCGCAGCAGGAGGCCGCCGAAGAGACGGCGAAGCCCGCCCGCAAGCGCGCGCCGCGGAAGCGGGCCAAGAAGGACACCGCCGCCTGAAACAATTGACGATACGGCCCTGCCGGATGTCCCAGGGGACATCCGGCAGGGCCGTATCGGCGGCAATTCGCCACCGCCGTCCCGGTCAGATCTTCGCCGTGCTCACCGTGAAGCCGGAGAAGTAGGCGTGCACTTCGTGCTTCGGGCCCCAGCTCGTTTCATGGCCGCCGAAGAAGGTCGAGAAGAACACGCCGTTGAACGGGATGCCGGAGATTCCCGGCGCCGCGCTCTCCGACAGGACCTGTTTGCCGTCGTACCACACGGTGATCTGCCCGCTTGAGCGGTTCACCGACTGCTGGATGGTGTGCGTCCTGCCGTCGGGGGAGAAGCTCCACGAGCCGAGGCCGACGTCCTTGCCGTACCCGTCACCGGCGGGCGTGTAGACGTACACCTCGCCCTTGCTCCCGTTGCGGAACATGAACCGCGTCGACCAGCCGGGGCCGTGGTTGCCGCCGCTGGCGTTGCCGGGATCGCCACCGTAGAGCCCGGGGAGCTTGCCGCCCTTGCCGTAGTCGAAGTCGGCGGGGAAGCGGATGTCGTACTTGAGGTACAGCGTGGTCGCGTTTTCGAGATCGCCGCGGCCGATCTTGCCGAGGTCCTGGTAGAACTGGCCGCCACCGCTGGTGGGGCAGTTCGTGCACGAGGGCGCCGAGGATCCCTTGCCGTACTTGACGTCCAGCGTTCCGCCGCTGGTGCTGAGGTTGTCGAACCCGAACTGGCCCCTGCCGTCGATGCCCCAGCTGTTCTTCCACGACGACGAGGGAAATCCGGAGAATGTTCCCGTCCACGGGGCCGCGGCCGCCGTCGCGGCGCTGGGGGCGAAGGTGAGACCTGCGGCGACTCCGGCGGTCGTCCCGAGGACGAGCAGACTCTTGCGCAGCCGAGAAACCAGCGGTGACATGGGGTTCCTTCCTGGACCGGGCGGCGGTGCCCGAGGCGGAGGCGGCGTAGGAAAAACGGTAAGGGCACCGTGAATCAAATTCAAGAGCGCGGATGAAGTTCATGTACATGAATGATTGGGATATGCTCTCCGCTTTTCCGTGCTTTACGGGGTCTTCGTGATCATCGCCGTACGTCGAGGAGAACTGGGGATTCAACGGCGACAGCGCCCGGCCTCGAGCACCGCGGCGCGAGCGAAGCGGACGTCGTCCCACCCCGGCTCAGCCGCTTCCTCGACCGGCACCTGTCAGGTCGCTGAGCGCGGCCCTGATCGCGCTGACGGCGGCGCGGGGTTCGTCGGCGTGGAACCGGATGACGCTCGCCGTGCCCTCGGTCCCCGGCACCACGACCGGGGTGGACAGCTCGACGGTGACGTCGGTCCGGTCGCCGACGGGCAGCGCGAGTTCAGTGCCGGTCAGCTCGGCCGACCGTCCACTGTGGTCCTTCCGGTCGGCGCGGACGGCGATCACCGTGTGCAGCGGCAGCCGCAGCTCGACGAGCGGGCCTGACCTCAACACCAGCTCGCCGGGGCGCAGCACGTGCGGGCGGGTCACCCCGGTGGCGACGATGGCGAGCACCTGCAGCAGCGCGAGCGCGTCCAGCACGTGCACGACCGGCCACGGGACGAGCAGGCCGACGGCCGCGGTTTCGACGCACAGCAGCCCGGCGAGCGCCAGCAGCATCGGGGCACGGTCACGGCTGTGCCCCAGCGCCAGATCCCCGGCGCCGACCCCGTGCCTGCGGCCGCGCACCCACCACCACAGATCGGCGAACGAGCGGGCCTGGTACCTCAGCGCGGCCATGACAGCAGCCGGATCGCCTGGCGGAGGACCTCGGCCTGCGCTGGGGAAACGGAGTCCAGCATCGCGCCGGCGAACGGGGTGTCGAGGCTGTCCGGGAGCTGATCGGCGATCAGCGCGACCACCTCCGGTGGCACGCTCGCGGCGAGTTCGGCGGCGAGCGGGGCCACGCGCGGGTCGCCGACGGGCGCCTCGGACAGCTCGTCGAGCCGCCGGTGCAGAGCCAGCGCTTCGGCCGCGGCTTCGCCATCCCCGGCGAGCGCGGTCATCGTCGCGAGCACGCCCTGCTGGTCCGGTGCGGTGTCCAGCAGGGCGACCAGGTCCCGTTCCAGTCGCGCCATCGGTGAGGACGCCGTGCCGGGCCGGCCGAGCACGCCGAGCAGTGCCGCCGTTTCCGGGGAAACCGGATCGTCGGCGTGCAGGGCTCCCGCTTCGGCGCGCTCGATCAAACCCGCGAGCCGTGCCCGCCGGTCGCGGATCGCGGTTTCCTGCCTGGCCAGGTCGTGGTCGAGGCCGACCAGGATCTCGTGCAGGTCGCGGCCTTGTTCGTCGGCGAGGACGTCGCGCACTTCGTCGAGGGTCAGGCCCAGTTCGGTCAGCCGCCGGATCCGCGCGAGCAGGATGACCTCGCGCAGCCCGTAGTGGCGGTACCCGTTCGCGCGGCGAGGGGGTTCCGGGAGCAGCCCGCGCTGGTGGTAGTGGCGGACCGCCCTGGTGCTGACGCCCGCGATCGAGGCGAGTTCACCGATCTGCATACGCCCAGTAGAAACCCTGACGTCGCGACAAGGTCAAGCGTCACAGCTGGAGACTCGTGTCGGTCAAGGGATAACTGACGCACGAGTGCGTGTAGCCGAACCATTCGTCGGACATGCGCAGCCTGGCTTCGTCGGCGTTGTAGACCTGCCCGCCGACGACGCGGATGCGGCACTGGCCGCACTCTCCCGAGCGGCAGGAAGCGGTCGGCCGGATGCCCTCGTCTTCGAGCGCGTCGAGCAGCGGGCGGTTGCGCGGCGTGCGGAACTCGTGCGATCCGACGCTGACGGTGACCCGACCCGACGGGTCGACGCCGTCCGGCCAGCGGGCCTGCGCGGTCACGTCGGCAGGCGCGCCGTTCGCTTCGAAGCGGATCCGGTTCCGCGGATGCCCGGCACCGGTCAGCTGGTCCAGTGCGTACGGGTAGAGGGCTTGCGGACCGCAGACGTAGACCATGCGCCCGTTCAGCGGCCCGGTGAGCGATTCCACCGTCGCCGCGGAGAGCAGGCCACGCGCGCCGCGCCAGTCCGGGCCCGGTTCCGTGATGACGTAGTCGACTTCGATGTTCGGCCATCGCTGCGCCAGTTCGTCGAGCTCGCCGCGAAAGATCACGTCGGTGTCCGAGCGGCAGCCGTAGACCAGGTGGAACCGGCGGTCGGCCCGCCGGTCGGCGATCTCCCTGAGCATGCTCATCGCGGGCGCGACACCGGACCCGCCCGCCAGGAAGACGACGTCGGAACCGTGGAAGAGCGGGTTGTGGTGGAACGTGCCGCTGGGGCCCGTCATGGTCAGGACGTCGTCGACCTCGACGTAGTCGAGCAGGTGGTTGCTGACCCTGCCGCCGGGAACCCGCCGGACGGTGATGTCGTACCAGGCGCGCTGGGCGGGGCTGGACGAGATCGCGAACGGCCGGGTGGTCCCTTGGAAGTGCAGCGAAACGTACTGCCCGGCGAGGAAGGGCGGCAGCAACCGCACCCGGCCGCGGTGTTCGAGCCGGAAGGTCTTGCTGGACGCGGTTTCGGCGACGACATCGGTCACCGTGACCCGGAACTCGCCCGGATTGATCATGTCTGCCGGCCGGGGGCGCGACCGGGACGGGCCGCCCGCGGCGCGCTCGTCGATCTCCGCCTGGATTCCCTCGACGTGGTCGAACCTCGCGAACAGGGAGTTCTTCATCGTCAGTTCCTCACTCGTGCGGCGTTTTCGCGGAGCATGCGGTTGGCCACCCTGGCACCTGCTTCGAACGTCGGCTGGAATCCGCCGAGGCCGGACCACGAACCCGCGACGTGCAGGCCGGGGACGGCCGAACCGTGCTCGTCGTCGCGGAACACCCAGCCTTCGGTGCGGTCCTGCGCGTAGCCGTAGATGGCCCCGCCCGGGTGGCCGAGATAGCGTTCCAGCGTGACCGGCGTGGCGACGTCGACCTCTTCGATCGCGGCGCGGACATCCGGTACGAGCACCTCGATCCGGTCGAGCAGGGTCTCGGCGTAGGCGAACTTCGTGCTCGCGTACTGCGCGGGAGGCACCGTTTCCCACGGCTTGGCGTACTGCAGGGTCATCAGGCTCGCGTGCGTCGATCCTGGTGGCGCGAACCCGATCGGGGTGACGTCGTACGAGCTCACGCAGATGGTGCGCGCCGGTTCGAGCGTGCGCATGGTCGCGTGGGCGCGGTCGTTGTCGAGATCCGCGCCGATGAAGCTCGTACTGGTGGTGAACCCCAGTTCGGCGGGCGGTGCGGCCAGTCCCATGTGCAGCACGAAAGCGGACACCCCGACCCGTCGCGTGGCCAGATCCGCTCGGACCGCGGCCGGTGTCTTCCCGTCGAGCAGGTCGTAGGTGAGCGGCAGCGCGGCGTTCGAAACGACGTCACGCGTGGAGAACTCCTGGCCGTCGGAGAGGCGGACCCCGGTCACCGCACCGCCGCCGGTGGTGATCCGGTCGACCGCGGTGTTCAGCAGCGCGGTGCCACCCGCCTCGGCATAGGATTCGAACAGCGCCGAGGACATGGCCTGCGACCCGCCTTTCACGTGCCACGGTTTGAATTCGAGGTACGCGAACAGGGTGGCCGCCATGTCCTGGAAACTGAGCTTCGACGGCGGTTGCCCGAGATAGAACCAGTATGCGGAAAGCGCGTGCTTGATCCGGGCATCGCCGAAGTGCTCGTCCAGCACGTCCTGGAGCGTGCGCAATGCGTTCCGGAAGAAGACCTGGTCGATCTTGCCCGCGGGTATCCCGCGCATGGCCGCGGTTTTCCAGAAGGTGACTTCGCGGACCAGGCCGAAGAACCGCTTGAGGTTTTCGCGGTTCCCGGGAAAAGCGAATTCGAGTGCTTCGACGGCCTGGTCCCAGTCGGCCGGGATGGTCACGTCGTAGCAGCCGGGGACCACCGCGCGGTAGAGGTCGTCCTCCTGGACGAAGTCGATTTTGCCGAGCACGCCGAGCTTGCCGAACAAGCCGCGGAGCGTGCGCCGCTCCTGTCCTTCCGCGCCGACGCCCGAAAGCTGGTGTAGTGCGACTTCGAATTCGAACCGGCCGCGCCGGAACGAGGTCCCGCAGCCTCCGGGAACGCTGTGCCGTTCGACCAGCAGGGTGCGCAGCCCGCCGCGTTGCAAGGTCGTCGCGGCGGTGAGCCCCGCGTTTCCGGCACCGATGACCACTGCGTCGAAATCAGTCATGCCCCACTCGCCCTGTTCGACTCGTACTGCACGGGAGTACCGACGGGAATGCGAATTGCTGATATCGAAAAGCATAGGGAATGGATCGGGTACCGTCTTCGCCCCGTGAGGGTAAGTTCGGCTACCCCTCTGGTGGTAGCGGCCGGACTGGCCGGATGCCAGCCCCGGCGCCGCTACGGTGCGTTCATGGGCGCGAGCATGCGGACGGTGCGGACGGACGTCCTGCTCGCGCTGATCCTGCTGGCGCTGGCCTTCGCGACCCAGATCAGCCTGGCCGAGATCGCGCCGGGGCCGCTCGACTACCTGCTCCTCGTGCTGGTCGCCGCGCCCGTCGCGGTACGGCAGTTCGCGCCGGTCGCGACCTTCCTCACGATGGGGTGCGCGGCGGGGATGTACCTGCTGGTGGGCAATCTGACCCAGGCGGACAACTGGCTCGGTGCCGTGCTGGGGATGTTCACCGTGGCCAGCCTCCGGCGCCTCAGGACGGCGGCCGTCCTGTACTTCGCCGGCGTCGCCGTGGTGCTGGCGTCCGGGCTCGCCACCGCGGAGAAGACATCGTGGGCGGAAGCCGCGCTCGCCTGCGTCACGCTCCTCATCGCGTTGATGCTCGGGGTGAGCGTCAAACGCAAGGGGGAGTACACGGAGTACCTCGCCAAGGAAGCCGTGCAGGCGGTTGCCAGGGAACGGGTCCGGATCGCCAGGGAGATCCACGACATCGTCGCGCACCACATGTCCGTCGTCGCGCTGCAGGCCGGACTCGCCGGGCGCGTGATCGACACCGACCGGTCATCGACCCGTACCGCGATCTCGACCATCGCCGACTCCAGCAGGGCCGCGCTGTCGGAACTCCGGCGCCTGCTGGACATCCTGCGCGTCGACGACCCCTCCGGGGCCGATTCCGAAGACCGCCGCGAGATGGGCCTGGCGTCGCTGCACGAACTGGTCGAGCACACGCGGCGCGCCGGTCTCCCGGTGGACCTGCTGATCGAGGGCACCCCGCGCGAGCTCCCGGCGGGCCAGGACCTGTGCGCCTACCGGGTCGTGCAGGAGTCGCTGACCAACGTCCTCAAGCACGTGGAACGCGCGACCGCGACGGTGGAGCTGGAGTACGACACCGACACGCTCTTCCTCACCGTCACCAACGACGGCAGGACGCACGCCCGCACCACACCCGGATCGCACGGCATCCGCGGAATGCGGGAGCGCGCCGCGCTCTACGACGGCGTGCTCACCGCGGGCCCGGTGGAATCCGGTGGTTTCCAGGTCGTCCTGTGCATGCCGATCACCGGAGACGGGTCATGACGATCCGCGTACTGGTGGCCGACGACCAGGTCCTGATCCGGACCGGGCTCGTCGCACTGCTGAAGACCGCGCCGGGCCTGGAAGTGGTCGGCGAGGCCGTCGACGGCACGCGTGCGGTCGCCATGGTCGCGAAGCTCGACCCCGATGTGGTCCTGATGGACATGAAGATGCCCAAACTGGACGGAATCGGCGCCCTGCGCGAGATCCTGGCTGCCAGTCCCGGGACGCGGGTGGTGATGCTGACGGCGTTCGACCTGCCCGAATACGTGTACACCGCGCTGGGGGACGGCGCATCCGGCTTTCTGCTGAAGGACACGCCGCCGGACGGGATCATCGCCGCGGTGTTCTCGGTCGTCGCCGGTGACACGCTCATTTCCCCGAGCGTCACTCAGCGGCTCGTCGAGGCGTACGCGCAAAGCCACGTGGCGAACGCGTGCGCGCGAAGGCACCTGCGCGACCTGACCCCTCGGGAGACCGAGGTCCTCCGGCTGGTCGCCGCGGGGTACACCAACGGCGAGATAGCGGAGCGGCTGCTGCTCAGCGAAGCCACCGTCAAGACGCACGTCAAGCACACGCTGGCGAAGCTCGGCCTGAACAGCCGCGCGCAGGCCGTGGTCGCCGCCTACGAAAGCGGCCTCGTGGTACCGGCGAACGGCGCCGGTGGTGTCATCCCGCAGAGCGAGCGCGAAGCGCCGAGGTCGCTGTCGCTGCGTTCGTGATCAGGCCGCGGGGGAGAAACCGGCCCACGCGCCGATCCGGAAGCGGGCGCCGTCGCGGCGGACCTCGGCGGCGCCGTGCCCGCCGAAATGGGCCGGTACCACCAGCTCGCCGAGATCGGCTGCGCGCGCCAGCACCCGGTGCCGGGTGGCTGCGGCCTCGGCGGGGTTCTCGCAGAAGCAGCTGTTGTGCTCGGGGTGCAGGATCTGCACGGGGCTGTGCAGCAGATCGCCGACGAACACCGCGCGGTCGGTGCCGGACGACAGCCGCAGCACGGACGAGCCGGGCGTGTGCCCCGGTGCCGCTTCGAGGACCAGGTTCCGGTCGATCCGGTGCGCCCCCTCCCACAGCACGGCCCGACCCTCGCGGTGGATCGGCGCGATGCTGTCCTCGAAGACGATTTCGCCGCCCTCCCTGCGGAGCCGCTCGTGCTCGTCGCGTGGCGGGCGCCGCCGGTGTGCGTTGCGGGGATCGAAGAACTCGTTGTCCGCACGGGGGATCAGGTAGGTCGCGTTCGGGAACGTCGGCACCCAGCCGCCGTCGCGGGCGCGGGTGTTCCAGCCGACGTGGTCGTAGTGGATGTGGGTGTTGACCACGACGTCGACGTCCGCCGGGGCGACTCCCGCGCGGGCGAGCCGGTCGAGGAAGTCGGTGCGCAGGTGATCGAACACCGGGATCTGCGGCCGGTGCCGGTCGTTGCCGACGCCGGTGTCCACCAGGACGGTCCGTCCTCCGCTGCGCAGGACCCAGGTCTGCACGGCGCCGACGCAGGCGTCTTCGACGGGGTTCCAGAACTCCGGCGCGAGCCAGGATTCGTTGGCGCGCCACAGTTCTGCGGGGCTTTCCGGGACGAGGGTGGCCGGGGTGAGGATCCGGCCGTGCCATTCGACGATCCGCACGACTTCGACCTCGCCCAAGGTGATGCTCTCCATGAACGAAACCGTAGGTCGCGTCGATGAGCGGATCCATGCGCGAGAACGGCACAGTGATGCGCGTGCGTCTCATGGACTACGTTCCGGGGGTGGACGTGGTCAGTGATGCCATCGCCGTGATGCGCACCGGGCAGCCGTCTTCGACGCGCGCCGCGATCGGTTCGTCGTGGAGCCTGGGGTTCGCGCCCTATGCCGGGATCGGGTTCCACGTCGCGCTCCGCGGTGGCTGCCGGGTGTTCCCCGAGCGCGGCGAACCGGTGACCCTCGGCGCGGGTGACGTGGTGCTGTTCCCCCGCGGCGGCGGGCACGTGCTGACCGACACCGCCGCCGACGGGCCGCGGAACACCGTGCCGTTCGAGCGGTGGCGGCCGGAGGAGCCGGTCGGCGGGACGGGCACGACGGAACTGCTGTGCGGCAAGTACCGCCTCGACCGCAGCAGGGCGCACCCGCTGCTGGCCGAGCTGCCGGACCTGATCGCGGTGGCGGCGGGGGCCGGGCGCCATCCCGAACTCGGCTCCGCCGTCGGCCTGCTCGGCGCGGAAGTGCGGCGAGCGCGGTCGGGCACGGGCGCGGTCGTCACCGCCCTGCTCGACGTGCTGCTCGTCTACCTGCTCCGCGCCTGGTTCGACGAGCAGGCCGAAACCGGCCGGAGGTGCGGCTGGACGGCGGCACTGACCGATCCGGTGGTGGCAGCGGCGCTGCACGCACTGCACGAAGAGCCGGGAAAGCCGTGGAGCGTCGAGGCGCTCGCCGGGCTCGCGGGGACGTCGCGGGCGACGCTCGCGCGCCGTTTCACCGCGCTCGTCGGCCGTCCTCCGATGGCGTACCTGACGTGGTGGCGGATGACCAGCGCGGCGCGCCTGCTGCGCGAATCCGACCTGCCGCTCGGCGGGATCGCGACGCGCGTCGGCTACGAATCCCCGTACGCCTTCGCGCACGCGTTCAAGCGCGCCTTCGATGTCGCGCCGGGACGGTACCGGCAGGCCGGCAGCCCTCAGCGGTAGACGCGGAAGTAGTCGAACAGCGCGGTGGCGGGCGGGGTGGCGCCGCCGTGCGAGACGAGCCCGATCATGGGGTCTTCGCCCGCGCCGAACGTCCAGGTGCCGCCCCATCGCCAGGCGTGGCCGTCCGTGCTGGAAGCCGCGCGGAAGCGGTGCTCGCCGGTAGTGCGATCTACGGTGTGCGCCAGCCGGAGCCAGGTCACCGGACCCGGTGCGGTCAAGGCCATGCCGCCGTAGGAAAGCCTGGCCGCGTAAGGGATTTCCCTGCCGAACTCGAGCTGGCGGGTCGGACCGATGGCGACTTCGCACAGGCGCGCGAAATCGTCGTCGTTCCGGTAGGCGACGAGCCCGGCCTGCTCGAAATCACGCGAGGTGTCGGTACCGAGATCGAGGCGCAGCCTGGTTTCCACGACGTAGTCGCCCCGCGGCGCGTCCCGCAGGAGCACGCTCGCGTCGTTGTGGTCGCCGACCAGGTCCGCCGCCTGCGTCGGCCATCGCAGTGCGCCGCCGGTGGCCGTCGCGACGGGATCCGGCCTGACCCAGTGCCACACCGGGCCGAGCGGTGCGTCGAACTCGTCGGAATGCCAGGCGTCGAACCAGCCGATGCGCGGTGGCGCCTCGGTTTCGCGCACGGGACGTGCCGCGGGGGCCGCGGTGACGTTGTCGAACTCGGCCCCGCCCCGGGCGGTCAACGCGAACCGGCCCGGCAGCGTCCGGCTCTCCCCGCGCTCCTGCGTGACGATCGGGTCTCCGAGCGCGGCCTCGCTCACCGCGACGGTCATCCGGCCGTCGGCGATCTCGACGGAGAGCACGTGCCACGTGTCGTACCGGAACCCTTTCGGCAGCGGTGAAACGCGGACGTCGTGCCGTGCGCCGGAAGCCACGTCCACCACCAGCGCGCCCGCGGCGCGGTCGAGCGTCGCGGTCACCCCGCGCGCCAGTGCGAAACCCGCCGACTCCCCGGTGAGCCGGATGTCGACGCCGAGGTGCACGGCGCCGGGAAGTGCCCGAACGGCATCGATCCGGTCCGCGCTCGGCGCACCGTCGCGGTGCCGCAGCAGGCCGCCGGAGTCGTGCTCGGCTCCCGGTGCGACGGACCAGCCCGCGGCAGGCCGCCAGTTCGCGGCGCCGGAATCGAACCGGTCGGCCAGCACGCCACCGGTCACCGGCGCGCGCCGCGGCCCCGTCGACGCGCCCGCGCCCGCCCTCGCCGTCGGCCAGCCGTCCACCCAGTCGAGCCGGTCGATCAGCATCGGCCTGCGGTTCACCCCGTACGGCTGGTCGAGGTAGGGTTTCGCGCGGTCGATGGCGTGGTAGACGATCCAGTCCTGGCCCGCGTCGTCGGTGACGACCGCGTTGTGCCCGGTGCCGACCCAGGTGTTGCCGTTCGGCTGGATGACGGGTGTCCCGCCCGCCCTGGACGCGAGCAGCGGCACGCCGTCGCGGTCGGTGAACGGCCCGGCCGGCAGGCGCGATCGCCCGGCGAAGACGCTGTACCCGGTGGTGGGGCCCGCGCAGCAGTTCGACGCGGAGCCGAAGAGGTAGTACCAGCCGCCGCGGTGCACCACGTAGGCGCCCTCGTACCGTCCCTCGATGGCGACCTTCGTGGCGGGTCCCGCCGTGCGCAAGCCGCCGGGGGAGAGCGGCACGACGGACAGCCCGCCCTCGTACGAGCCGTAGTAGAGCCAGCGGGTGCCGTCGTCCCCGGTGGCCATCGCGGGGTCGAACGTCCACAGGTAGCCGCCGGTCCCGTTGGGACGGGGCGAGACCACGGGGGCGCCGTTGTCCGTCCACGGGCCGACCGGCGTCGGAGCCGTCGCCACCCCGATGGCCGAGTCGCCGCCGGGGTTCAGGACGGTGTCGGTCACGGTGAAGTAGAGGAGGTACTTCCCGTCGGCGTAACGGATGTCGGGCGCCCAGAGCCCGGCACCCGGCGCCGCCCACGCGGGCCTGTTCGCGGCCGTGAAGGTGTCACCGGCGTAGGACCAGTGGGTGAGGTCGGGCGACTTCAGGATCGGCACGAGGTGCCGGGTGCGCTCGCCCTGCCGCAGCGGGTCGCTCGTGCCGAAGGCGTACCACGAGCCGTCCTTGCCGCGGATGACCGCCGGGTCGGCGAAGGTGTCCGCGACCGGAGCGACGACCGGGTTCGTATAGCTGCCAACGGTTTCGGCCGCCGCCGCGACCGGGGTGCCGCCCAGCGGGAGCGCGGCGGGGACCAGTGCGGCGGCGAGGAGTCTTCGAGGCAGGACGGTCATGGCGCGGACCCCCGGTGTCGACGGCACGTCGTCGTGCGTGTACTCAGCGTGCCAGCGCTGGCGATCTTCGTGGACCGCCAACTGCAGCAACCCGGCGCGCGATCCCGTGCCGTGCCCGGGAAACGGGCGAGCGGGTGCCGAGTCGCCGATCGCGCCGCGGACGAGGATCCTCGATGGCATGGTTCTTTCGAAGCGGGTCGCCCGGTTCAACCGGGTCGTGACGAATCGGGTCGGCAACCGCGTCGCGGGCAGCCTGCCGGGATTCGGGATCGTGGCGCACCGGGGCAGGCGCTCCGGCAAGGAGTACCGGACGCCGGTGAACGTCTTCCGCCGTGACGGCGCGTACGTCGTCGCGCTGACCTACGGCCCGGATGCCGACTGGGTGAAGAACGTGCTCGCGGACGGCGGGTGCGTGCTCCACTCGCGGGGGCACGCGGTGCGGCTCTGCTCGCCGGAGGTCGTCCGCGACGAGACGCGTGCCGCGATGCCGCCGGGAGTCCGGCAGGTCCTCGGGGTGATCTCGGTGCGGGACTTCCTCTGGCTGGCCGAGCATCCACCCGCCGACTGAGCCTCCAGTATGCTCGTCACAACCAGTCAGCACGGAACTTCGGGGGGCGTTGATGGGGCCGACACCGGGAGCGGGCCCGGTCGGCAGGATCCTGGCCGGACACGGTGTGCTGCTGGGCACCGCGGTGGTCACCGTGCTGGTCTTCCTGTTGTCCCTGCCGTCCTCGCCGCAGCTCGTCGAGGCGGCCGTCCCCGCGCTGATGGCGGTGATCCCCGGGCTGTGCGTCGGCTACCTGGTCAAGCGCGCCGCGCTCGGCTGGGCGGCGACCGCGCCGGGGCAGGACGGCCAGTTGCTTGGCGCAGGACTCTGGCACGAGCGGTACGACGGCTGCGCACGAGCGAAGGCGCAGTTCGACGCCGAGGTGGCGGCGATGCCGTCGGGCCAGGCCCGCGACCGCGCGGCGGGGGCGGCCGAAGCGCTTTCGGCTGATCTCGCGGAACTGCGCGGGCTCGCCGCCACCGGGTATTCAGTGGACCCCCGTGCCGTACGCCATCCGACGAAACCGGAGTCGCGGGAAGTCAGTGCGCGCCTCACCCACGCCGAGTGGACGTTCCGCCAGTCCGTCGAGCAGGCGAGGGGAGCGGCACGGTGAACGCGAGGCAGCGGGTTCGCGGGATGATCGCCCTGTCCGGCTGGGCCGTTGGCGGCCTGGCCGGGATCGTGTTCGTGCTCGTCGTGCTCGGGCTCGGCGGTTTCTTCGCCGGCCCGGACGCCGGTATCACCGCGCTGGCGGGGCTGGTCGTCGGCGGCGGGATCGGGATCGCGGGCGGTGGGGTGGTCCAGGTGTTCGCGCGGGCGGCGATGCCCCGTCCCGCGTTGCCCACGCCCCTTGGGCCTGCCGTGCTCCCGGCCGCGCCGGTACCCGTGGAGCGGCGGATCCCGTTGCGGGAAGGCGGTTTGTGGGCCGGCTACCACGAGCGGTGCGCCGGTTCCGTGCGCCGGTTCCACGATCTCGTCGCGGTGCTCGATCCCGGTCCCGTTCGCGACTGGCTGGTCGACCTCGGTGTCAAGATGGACGCCGAACTGGAGGAGGTCCTGCGTCTCGCCCGGTACGGCGAAGCGCTCGCGCCCGGCGGGGACGGGCACGAGACGAGTGAGACGGCGCAACGGATCTCGGCCCGCCTGGAAGAAGCCGCGCGTGCTTTCGCCGCCACGCTCGACCGCGCCGGCGGAGTCGCACTCGACGTCTCGGCGGCCTCGGACTTCGAAGCGATCAGAGCGCAGCTCGAACTGCTCGAGGCGCAGGCGCCGCACCTGCGCGGCGAGCCGGAGGCGTAACCACGCGGCATTCGACGCCCGACGTCGTGCTGGTGGCGGTGTCGCTGGCGGTGGTGCCGTTCCTGTCCGCCGCGCGAAGCCGCGGGCCGTGCACCGGTCTCTCAGGGGTTCTCCTGATGGGGCTCGCGCTCGCCTCCCCGTTCGGCCCGGCTGGGCTGATCCCGTGGCCGCGCTGGTCATCGCGGTCGCGGCGGTCCGGGAAGGTCACTCTGCGTGGCGTCGGGAGACGTGCTGCTGGCGTTCGGGTTAGACCAAAGGCGTGACCTACGTTCGCTGAGAGTCCCTCTCAGGTTCGATGCCGGGTCAGACCTGTGACCGACGCGCACTGAGTCCGCATGGCGGAAGTATCGGCACCATGCTGCTGGTCCGCCGGGTACCGTTCACCGCCGCCGTCACGTTCGCGATGCTCGTCGTGGCGGTGGTGAGCGGCGCGCTCTGGAGCGACGCGCAGGACGCTTCGTGGTTCTCGCACTTCGGCTACGGCCTCCCACCATTGGAGGAGGGCCGCTGGTGGACGTTGTTCACCGGGCCGATGTTCGCCGTGATCCCGGTCTTCTACCTGCCCATGGCCGGTGGGTTCGCCCTGCTGGTCGGCTTCACCGAGTGGCGGCTCGGCACCAGGCGGACGATGGCGGTCACCATCGTGGGCCAGCTCGTCAGCGTGCTGGGCGCGGCGTTGTTCCTCGCGGTCTTCCAGGGCTTCGGCTGGGACTGGGCGGACGCCGCCGGCGTGCGCGTCGACGCCGGGTTCTCCGGCGGCGCGCTCGTCGCGATCGCGGTGGTGTCCGCCGCCGTCCGGTCGCCGTGGCGGCTGCGCATCAGGGCGGCGCTGTGCGTCTACGTCGCGGTGTCGATCATCTACATCGGCACGCTCGCCGATCTCGTGCACTTCATCGCGGTCGCGCTGGCGCTGCCGCTGTCCGGTGTGCTGGTCGGCAAGCGGCGCGCCCGCCGCACCGGCGCGCCGAACAAGCGGGAATGGCGGCTGCTCGCGATCTCCGGGCTGGTGCTGGTGACCATCGCGCAGGCGGTGATGGGGCTGGTGCCGAGGACCGGCCCGTTCGGTCCGTCCGACGTGGCGTCCATGTCGTTCGTCGAGGTCGCGATTCTGGCCGTCGGCGTCGCGCTGATCGTGAACTGGATGCGCCGGGGGAGCAGGGTGGCGTGGCGCTGGGCGATCGCGGTGACCGTGGCCTCGGTGCTGGCCGGTGTCGTGGCCGCCTCGCTGATCGTGCTCGACGCGCTTGGCGGGAATCCGGACTGGACGGTCGGCGTGCCCCTGTTCGTCGCGGACAGTCTGCTGTGGACGGCCGAGCTGGTCGTGCTGGTCGCGGCGCGGCGCGCGTTCCGCGTCCACTCGCGGCGGCACCCGTTGCGGCCAGGCAGGCAGCACGGCACGACGGATCCCGCCGTGGCCACGCGGCTGCTCGGCGAGCACGGCGGCGGATCGCTGTCGTGGATGACGACCTGGCCGGAGAACTCGCACTTCGGCACCGCGGACGGGCGGTCCTATGTGGCCTACCGCAAGCACGCCAGGGTGGCGATCGGCGTCGGGGACCCGGTGGCCCCGCACGGTGACAAGGCCCGCGCGGTGCACGAGTTCGTCGACATGTGCGACGACACCGGCATGGTGCCGTGCCTGTTCTCGGTTTCCGCCGAGACCGCGGTGATCGCGCGCCAGCTCGGCTGGCAGCTCGCCCAGGTCGCCGAGGACACCTTGCTCGACCTGGACACGCTGGAGTTCCGCGGCAAGAAGTGGCAGGACGTGCGGTCGTCGATCAACCGCGCGCGCAAGGAGGACATCGAGTTCCGGCTCGTCACGCTGGCCGAGCAGCCGAGGAGCCTGATCGCGCAGGTGCGCCGGATCTCGGACGAGTGGGTCGGCGACAAGGGCATGCCGGAGATGGGCTTCACCCTCGGCGGCGTCGAAGAGGCGCTCGACCCGCGCACGCGCGTCGGGATCGCGATCGACGCGGACGGCGAGGTGCACGGTGTCACCTCGTGGATGCCGGTGTACACCGGTGACGGGAAGATCGAGGGCTGGACGCTCGACGTGATGCGCCGCCGCGCCGACGGCTTCCGGCCGGTGATGGAGTTCCTCATCGCCTCCAGCTGCCTTGCGTTCCAGTCCGAAGGCGCGCGGTTCGTGTCGCTTTCCGGTGCGCCGCTGGCGAAGTCGCACCGCGAGGCGCGGACCCCCGCGGTCGAGCAGGTGATGGACTCGCTCGGCGCGATGCTCGAGCCGTACTACGGTTTCCGTTCCCTGCACGCGTTCAAGGCGAAGTTCATGCCGCGGTACGAGCCGCTTTACCTGGCGTTCCGGGACGAAGCGGATCTGCCGAGGATCGGCATCGCGCTCGGCAAGGCGTACCTGCCCGACACCGGGCTGCTCGACCTCGCCCGGTGCATGAAGTCGCGCCGGCACCCTCCGCGCACACCGGCGCCGGTGGCCGTGCCCCAGCCACGTGGGCTGGACCTCACCCCGGACGCTTCGGCGGTTCCGGCGCCCGATCGGCCCCTCTCGCCTGCCAAACTGGTCGCGACCAGCGAAAAGCGTCGGCGTCGCCTCGAATTCGACCGCCGGAAGCATTCGCGGAGCGCGGTTGCTTAACCACTAAATGTAGGCACTCCGCGACGATTATGTTGCAAATTCACCCAAACGGTGGCGCAATCGGTCACACCGAGTAAGGTCCGGTTCGGGAACAAGCCCGGGTGGACACGAGGAGACCATTGCCAACTGTTCGTGCGGAAAAGCTGTACAAGGTGTTCGGGCGTCGCGCGGAGGACGCGGTGCGCAGGCTGGAAGGTGGTGTCACCCGGTCGGAACTGGGCGTGCCGGGGGTCACGCCCGCGGTGATCGACGCGTCGTTCGAGGTCGAGCAGGGCGAGATCTTCGTCGTGATGGGGCTTTCCGGCTCCGGCAAGTCGACGCTGATCAGGATGCTCAACGGATTGCTGCCCGCGACCTCGGGACGGGTCTATGTGGACGGTGCCGACATCACGGCGATGTCGGGGCGGGAAATCAGGGAAATGCGGCAGCAGACCATGAGCATGGTCTTCCAGCACTTCGCCCTCTTCCCGCACCGCACGGTGCTGGAGAACGCCGCGTACGGCCTGCAAGTGCGGGGCATGAGCCAGCAGGAGCGCGAAGCGAAGGCGCGCGAGTCGCTCGACCTCGTCGGGCTGAACGGCTGGGAAGACCACCTGCCGGACCAGCTCTCCGGCGGGATGCGCCAGCGCGTCGGGCTGGCGAGGGCGCTGGCCGCGGACACCGACGTGCTCCTGATGGACGAGGCGTTCAGCGCGCTGGACCCGTTGATCCGCAAGGAGATGCAGGATCAGCTCCTGTCGTTGCAGGCGAAGCTGGGCAAGACCATCATCTTCATCACGCACGACCTCAACGAGGCGATGCGCCTCGGGGACCGGGTCGCGATGATGCGGGAAGGCCGGATCGTGCAGATCGGCACCGCGGAGGACATCCTCAACGACCCGGCGAACGACTACGTGGCCAAGTTCGTGCAGGACGTCGACCGGACGCGCGTGCTCACCGCCGAGTCGGTGATGTCCAACCCGGTCGCCACGATCGGCTCCGGCGCCGGGCCGAGGGCCGCGCTGCACACCATGCGCGAGCACCAGTACTCCGCGCTGTTCGTGGTCGAACGCGACGGCCGCCTGGTCGGTGTCGTGACCGATGAAGCGGTCGCGCAGGCGGCGGCGCGCGGGCAGGACACGGTGCGCGACCTGATCGGCAGCGACATCGCCTCGGTCGGCCCGGACACGCCGGTGTACGAACTCTTCGCGCCCGCGGCGGAAAGCCGTCTCCCGCTGGCAGTGGTCGACGACGACGGCAAACTGCTCGGCGTGATACCGAGGGCGACCCTGCTCGCGGCGCTCGGGCAGACGGTGAAGGCGGCGGAACGCGTGATCGAAGAAGGCGGCGCACACGGCGCCGAGGAGGTGGCCGCCGATGCGTGAGGCGATTCTGGCGGACGGCTGGCACGTGCCCGCCATTCCGCTCGGCGAGTGGTTCAACGACCTGGTGCACTGGCTCGACGGAAACATCGGGCCGCTGTTCGACGCGATCGAGACCGCGGTACAGGGCTCGCTCGACGGCATCACGAGCGTGCTGCAGTGGCCGCCGAGCCTGGTCATGCTGATCATCTTCGCCCTGCTCGGCTGGTGGCTGCGCGGCTGGAAGTTCGCCATCGGCGCGGCGGTCGGGTTCGGGCTCGTCGACAGCCTCGGCAAGTTCGACTCGGCGATGCAGACGCTGGCGCAGGTGATCATCGCCGGGATCGTGGCGGTGCTCATCGCGGTGCCGGTCGGGATCCTGGCCGCGCGCAACGAAACCGCGAGCAAGGTCATCAAGCCGGTGATGGACTTCATGCAGACGCTGCCCGCGTTCGTCTACCTGATCCCGGTGATCTTCTTCTTCACCATCGGGCCGGTGCCGGGGATCGTGGCGACCGTGGTGTTCTCCCTGCCGCCTGGCGTCCGGCTGACCGAGCTCGGCATCCGGCAGGTCGACAAGGAGATGGTCGAAGCGGGCGAGGCGTTCGGCTCCACGCGGGCCAAGATCCTCACCCAGATCCAGATCCCGCTCGCGATGCCGTCGATCATGGCCGGTATCAACCAGATCATCATGCTGTCGCTGTCCATGGTGGTCATCTCCGGCATGGTCGGCGCGCCCGGCCTCGGCGCGGAGGTCTACGCGGCGGTCACGAGCGTCCAGGTCGGCGCCGGGTTCGAAGCGGGCGTGGCGGTCGTCGTGCTCGCGATCTACCTCGACCGGCTGACCGCGTCGTTCGGGGCACGCTCGGCCGTCGGGCGCGCGAAGCGGCTGGCCAAGAAGGCTTGAGACCCCATCAGGAAAGGACAGGTGTGTCTAAAGTGAACCGCTTCCGCAAGGTCGTGGCCATCGGTGCCGCGCTGGTCTCGCTCGCCGCGCTCACCGCGGCGTGCGGCGGCCGTGCGGCCGACAGCAGCAGCGGGCAGGGCAAGAAGGCCGTCAAGATCGCCTACATCAACTGGGACGAGGACGTCGCACTGTCCAATCTGTACAAGACGGTGCTGGAGTCCAAGGGCTACAAGGTGGATCTCCAGCTCCTCGACGCGGGCCCGATCTACGCCGGGCTGGCCAAGGGCGACGCCGACCTGTTCCTCGACGCCTGGCTGCCCGCCACGCACGAGAAGTACTGGAAGGAGTTCGGCGCCCAGCTCGAAGACCTCGGTGTCTGGTACGACAACGCGACGCTGAACCTCGCCGTGCCGACCTACGTCAAGGACGTCAACACCATCGCCGACCTCAAGGCGAAGGCGGCCGACTTCGGCGGCAAGATCACCGGTATCGAGGCGAGCGCCGGCGAGACCGGCATCGTGCAGAACAACGTGATCCCGAAGTACGGTCTCGACGGCTCGATGTCGCTGCTGAACTCCTCGACGACGGCGATGCTCGCCGGGCTCGAGGGCGCGATCAAGGACCAGAAGCCGATCGTGGTCACCCTGTGGCACCCGCACTGGGCCTACTCCCGGTACCAGCTCAAGGACCTGCAGGACCCGCAGGGCGCGATGGGCAAGGGCGAGCAGATCCACGCGGTGGGGCGCAAGGGCTTCGGCGCGGACTTCCCGGCGCTGGCCAACATCGCGAAGAACCTGAAGATGACCGACCAGCAGCTCGCCTCGCTCGAGGACGCCGTGCAGAAGGCGCCGAAGGGCCAGGAAGCCGCTGCGGCCAAGCAGTGGGCCGACCAGAACAAGGCGTGGGTCGACCAGGTCTTCACCGGGCTGTGAGTGGCGGCGGTTCACCCCACCGGTGGCCCTCGCGGCCGGTAGGGTGAACCGCATGCTGCTCGCCCACGACCTCCTGCTCCTGTTGCTCGACGACGAGTCCGGCAAGCTGAGTGCGTCGATGCACGCACCGGACAAGGCACTCGCCGGCGCGGTGCTGATCGAGCTCGCGCTCAACGGCGCGATCGACGTCGGCGGTGCGCAGGACACCGTCAAGCCGGGCCGGGTCAAGGCACTCGACGGCAAGGTGCCCGCGCACCCGGTGCTGCGGTCCGCGGCCGAGATCGTACGGGCGAACGAGGGCCGCAAGCCGGATCACGTCCTCGGCCCGATCGCGAAAGGTCTCCGCGAGGAGCTGGCCGACGAACTGGTGCGCGAGGGAATCCTGCGCAGGCAGGAAAAGCGCGTGCTCGGGCTGTTCCCGGTCGAACGGCTGCCCGCCGCGGACAGCGCGCACGAAGACGCGCTGCGGACCGAGATCACCGCGGTACTGGCCGGGCAGCGCCGTCCCGATGAGCGCACCGGCCCGCTGATTTCGCTGCTGTCCGCCATGAACGTGGTGACCAGGGTCTTCGACGTGCCGGACGCGCGTGCCGCCAAGCAGCTGGCCAAGGAGATCGCGAAGAGCGATTGGGCCGCGGCCGCGGTGCGGCGCGCCGTGGAAGCCGTGCAGTCGGCGGCCGTCGTGGCGGTCGTGGCCGCGACGTCGGCGTCCGCGGCGGGCAGCGGCTGACGTCCCGACCGCTTCGCGGCACCGGATCGCGAACCGAATAGTGTGGCGGCATGGCTGAGCCGGAACCGTCCTCACCCGCCACCACGCCGTCGCCACGGCGGTGGGGCGTCGCCGTCGCCGTCGCGGTGCTGATCCTCGCGGCCGACCAGCTGACGAAGCTGTGGGCGGAGTCCGCGCTCACCGATCGCGCCCCGATCCCGGTACTCGGCGAGTTCCTGCGGTTCCGGCTGCTCTACAACTCGGGTGCCGCGTTCTCCATCGGCGCCGGGTCCACCTGGATCTTCACCGTGCTGGCCGCGGTGGCGGTGGTGGCCGTCGCGTGGTTCGCCGCGAAGGTGGTCTCGCCGGGGTGGGCGGTCGCGCTCGGCCTCCTGCTCGGCGGCGCGCTCACGCACCTGCTCGACCGGCTGTTCCGCGCACCGGGCTTCGGCAGGGGGCACGTCGTGGACTTCATCGACTACAACGGCTGGTTCGTCGGGAACGTCGCCGATATCGCGTTGACCGTCGGCGCCGTGTGCATCGTGGTGCTGACGATGCGCGGCACCGAGATGGACGGCCGTCGCCGTCCCGCGGCGTCGCGGAACGACGACCCGCCCGCCGGGCGCTGAGAGTCCGAAGAGGACGGTCCAGCGCAGCGAGGTGGCGACGGCCTTCGCGGCGTCGGCGATCAGCGCTTCCTCTTTTCAGCCGGTCCCGTTCCGGCGCCGCCAGCACGAACGCGCGGTAGGCGTTCGCGTATGCGGCAGGCGTCGTGGTGTCGCGCTCGTCGCCGGGGATCGCGGTGTTGAGATCGGGTTCCCAGCGGTCGAGCCGGGTCACCGATCGAGCGCGCGAACTTCGTCAGCGCGCCGGGGTCGCCGAGCAGCTTCAGGATCTGGTTGCCCGCCGTGTCGTCGCTCCTGGTGATGGCGGCGTCGCACAGTTCGGCGACGGTCATGCCGGTGGCGCCCCTGGTCGAGGTCACCGGAGAGTCGGGCAGGATGTCCGCCTGGCCGAACTTGATCACCTCGTCGAAGTAGCCGGTGCTGAGCGGGTGTTCGTGCAGGAGGGCCGCCGCGGCGTAGGCCTTCGACGTGGACAGCATCGGGAACCGCTCGTCCTGCCGGTGGACCAGCGACTTGCCGGTGGCGGTGTTGATCGCGACCAGCCCGAGCCGTGCGCTGAGCACACTGCGTGACCGGATGCGGGGTGGCTGGGAAAGGTCGCACCAGATCACCCGGCGAACCCGGCCGTGATGTCGATGCCCTGAAGGAGGCCGTCGGGGCATACGCGACCGGCCCCGCCTTGACTCCGATAGGAGCGTCTTTCGGGGCATCGCGGCGCCAGGAGACTCGTCACCGGCGGCCGGTGCGGAGGTCGGTGACGGCGATGCGCGCGCATTCCGCGATCGCGGCGTCCACCTTCGGCACCGCGGGGTCGGTGCGCGCGGCGAAGGTGAACACCGCGACCGCGACCGGTGCCTCGCCCTCGAACTGCACGACCGCTGCCTCGTTGCGCACCGCGCCGATGGTGCCGGTCTTCCCGCCGACGACGACGTTGCCGTAGGGGAACCCGGCCCGGATGCGGTGGAACCACGCCTGGTGGTTCAGCACGTGCCGGATGAACGCGCACTGCTCCGCCGAAGCGGCCGCGTCGGTCCAGATCAGCTCCATGAGCCTGGTCATGTCGCGGGGCGTGGTGGCGCTGGCGTAGGACGGGTCGTACGCGCTGACCGTCTTCGCCGCGTCGTTGTCCGCGAGTACCGCGAAGGCTTCGGCGGCGTCCGACGCGCCGGTGTCGCGGACCAGGTCGTCGTAGGAGTCCGCGGTGCCGCCGACGACCCTGGTGCTGGTCAGCCCGAGATCCTGGAGCGTCCGGCCGAGGGCTTCGAGCCCGACCTCGCCGAGCACCACGTCGGCGGCGGCGTTGTCCGACACCGTCATCATCGAAGTGGCCAGGTCGCGCCACGAGAGCGTGACGGGATCGCGGAACACCGAAAGGCCGGTCGGCCCCGGTGTGCACGCCGACGGGACGATCTTGACCGTCCCTTGTGGATCGACGAGCCCGGCGTCGAACCGGCGGCACAGGGCGACGAACAGCGGAAGCTTGTACACCGAGGCGGTGACCACGAGTTCGTCGGCGCCGAGGCAGACTTCGCGCGACCCGGTCGGCGTGATCGACTTCGCGTGCACCCAGCCGTGCGCGCCCGCGTCGGACAGGACGCCACGTACGCGGTCTTCGACCGAGGTCATGATCCGAGCGCCGATTCGACCGCGTCGCGGACGTCGGAGGGCGGGCCGGGTGCCCGCCACACGAGCCGCAGCCGCAACGCGAAATCGTCACCGGGCATCGTCACGACCGCGACACCCGGTGCGTCGAGCCGGGGATCGGTGGTGAGCCCGGCGGCGCGCCCCGCGGCGACGGCGGCCACCGTGTCGCGCTCGGTCGGGGCGGGCAGGAACTCGGGATCGAGCCCCTTGGCGTGCACGGTGTCGACGAAGAGGTCGAACGCGGCGGTGCCGTGCGAGCGGGGGACGGTCGCGATCGGCAGCCCGCGCAGCGACCGCACCGCGGGCGCCGCCGCGGTCGCGCTGGGATGGTCTTCGGGCACCAGGAACCACCGGGGCACCTTCAGCACTTCGCCGCAGTCGAGCGCGGTGATCAGCGCCGGGTGGTGCACGAGCGCGCAGTCGAGCTGGCCCGCGGTGACCGCGTCCACGAGCTCGCCGGTGGGCGCGGTGCTCGCGATGACCACCCGTGAGCCGCCGCTGCCGCGCGCCGCCGCCACGATCGCGGCGACCTGCCGGTCGCAGAGCTGCGGCACCACCCCGATCCGCAGCGCGCCGCGGTTTTCCCGGTGGCGTTCGGCGTCGTCGGAGAACCGTTGCGCGTCCTCGAGCAGCGCGCGGGCCCTCGGCAGCAGCTCGGTGCCTGCCGGGGTGAGGTGCACACCGCCGGCGCCCCTGCTGAGCAGCACCACGCCGAGCCGCTGTTCGAGTCGCTGGACGCCCTGCGACACCGGCGGCTGCGTCATGCCGAGCCGGTCGGCGGCGCGCCCGAAATGCGCTTCCTCGGCGACGGTCACGAACAGCCGGAGATGTCGGAGCAGGTCCACAGTGGTCATTGAACCGTACGTCGGGTTACGTATCCCGGGAAGCCGCCTCCAGCACGTTGTCCGGCCCGTCGCGCCAGCCGAGAATTCGGGGCATGACGAACAAGCTCCAGCCGGTAGGCGACGCGCTGTGCCGCAGCTGGACCGAGGGCAGGCCGATCGAACGCCTCGCCCACGCGGTGGGCGCGGCGTTGATGCTCAGCGGCATGGCGCACGTCGTCGTGCTGGTCGCGACCGGCGGGTCATGGCAGGGACCGGTTTCCCTGCGCAAGGCGGCCACCTTCGGGTTGTCCTTCGGCCTGACACTGGCGTCCGTGGCGTGGGCGACCTCGTTCGTCCAGGTCCGCGCCGGGGTGCGGAAGGTGCTGCTCGGCGTGTTCGCGCTGGCCTGCGTGGCGGAGACCGCGCTGGTCAGCGTGCAGGCGTGGCGGGGCGTGCCGTCGCACTTCAACTTCGAGACCCCGTTCGACACCACGGTCTCGATGACGCTGGCAGGCGGCGGTGGGGTCATCATCGTCACCGCGCTGAGCTTCACCGGCGCCGCGCTGCGCGCCAGTGCCGCGCCGCGGAGCATGCGCATCGCACTCCGGTTCGGGTTCGCCGTCCTCCTCGTCGCGCTGGGAGCCGGTGCCGCCATGATCGCCACCGGCGTGGTCGAGGCCCGTGGCGGCGACCCGCAACTCGCCTACACCACGGCGGGTGCGCTGAAACCCGTGCACGCGGTCGCGATGCACGCGATCCTCGTCCTGCCGGGACTGGCCTGGCTGCTGCGGTTCACCGGCTGGGACGAGGCGAAGCGCGTCCGTCTCGTGTGGACCGCCGTCGCCGCCGACATCGTGCTGACAGCCGTGATCGGCGTCGAATCGCTGACCGGTGTTTCGCCGTTCGCCGCGTCCTGGTGGGAAACCGTGCTCTCCGCCGCCGCGCTCGCCGTGCTGGCGGCGACCGGCGCGCTGGCCATCGCCGGGGTGTTCCGGCGGGACGCCGTCCGATCCGGACCAGCCCGCGACCTAGGAGTGCGACCATGACCGACCGTCCCTTCCGCTTCGGCGTCGTCGCGGGCCACGCGGCTGATCTCGCCGCACTGACCGGGATCGCCAAGCAGGCCGAGGAGTTCGGGTTCGACACGCTGGTCACCCCCGACCCGGTGTCCGGCCACGACCCGCTGACCGCGCTCGCGGCGGTCGCCGCGACGACCGAACGGCTCCGGTTCGGCACGTTCGTGCTCGCCGAGCCGTTCCGGGACCACCGCCAGCTCGCCTGGCAGGCGCGGACGTTGCACCGGCTCTCCGGCGGCAGGTTCGAACTCGGCCTCGGCACCGGCAGGCCGCACGCCGCCGGGCACACGGCATCCCTCGGCAGGGAATTCGGGAGTGCGGGGAGCCGGCTGGCGGGGCTGGCGGAACTGATCGAGGAGATCAAACAGGACGCCGACCGGCCGCGGCTGCTGCTCGCCGCGTCGGGCCCGAAGATGATCGAGCTCGCCGCGCGGGAGGCCGATGTGGTCACGCTCGCCTGGGGACCGAAGACCACGAAGGTCGAAGCACTGTCCGTTGTGGACCGGTTCGGTGCCGCGGCCGGTCGGCGCGCCGACGAGGTCGAGCTGGCGATGAACCTGATCGCGGTGGGGGACGCGCCCGCACCGCAGGTCGAGCGGTACACCGGGGTGAGCGTCGACGAACTCGCCGCGACGGGCGCGGTGACCGTGCTGCGGGGCACTCCTGCCGAAGCGGCGCACCGGATCCGGCGCTGGCGCGAGGAGCTCGGGGTCTCCTACTTCTCGGTCAACGGCGAATTCCTGACGGAATTCGCGCCGGTGGTCGCGGAGTTGCGCGGCACCTGAGGACGCCTCGGTCCCGAATGCTGAACGCGGTTGACGGACGCCGAATTCTGGGGCAAGCTGAACGGCGTCCGGCGATTAACGGAAAAGACAGTTCGGAAAGGCACCGATGATGACGATGGCCAGCAGGGACCGCGTGCGCGGGGCTTCCTGTTGTCGTTGTCGCCACGGTGGCTCGCCGTGACCGCGCACTGACCGTGCCGCGTTCGAGCCGCCCGACGGAGTTGCCTCCGGCAGGGCGGTTTTCTTTTTGTCGCCGTCACTGTCTTTCCCATGTCATTTTCGCGTGCGATTCAGTAATTCACGGCCAAGTGCCCGAGTGGTGAGGGACCCGCCTGCAAAGCGGTATACGCCGGTTCGATTCCGGTCTTGGCCTCGTCGGTGCGCCGGAAGGGCGCGCTCCGGTGCGGAGCGTGCCCTTCCGGCGCGGTGGGCGCTCAGGCCGCGACGGGTTCCGGCGCGGTCCGGCGTTCCCGGTGCAGCGTGCTCACCAGTACCGCGCCCACCGCGAACACCGACGCCGCGACCACCGCACCCGCGGTGAGCCCGCTGGTCAACGCGCCCTTCGCGGCGGTCACCAGTTCCGCCCCGCGCGTTCCGGGCAACGATGCCGCCACGTGGACGGCCCCGGCGAGGGTTTCCCGCGCCGCCCCGGCCGCCCCGCCCATCCGCCCGCGGTAGATCCCGGCCGCGACGGCACCGAGCACCGCCACGCCCAGCGCGCCGCCGAAGAAGTTCGCGGTTTCCGACATCGAAGCCGCGGATCCGGCGCGGTCGACCGGCGCGGAGCCGATGACGAGCCCGGTCCCGAGCGCGAACAGCGGCCCGGTGCCCAGCGCGAGGACCGCGATGCCCGCGATCACGAACGACAGGCCGCGGTCCGCCTGGGTGAGCAGCACACCGCCGAGTGCGGACACGACGAGGCCCGAGGCGATCGCGGTGCCGGGGCGGACCCGGTTCGTGAGCGCGGGGGCGATCATGGTGCCGATCGCGACGGCGAGGCCCATCGGGGCGAACACGATCGCCGACTCGGTCGGCGAGAACCCGAGCACGCTCTGCAGGTACTGGGTGACGAGGAACCCGACACCGGCCATCGCGATCCCGGCGAGCAGCAGCGTCCCGAGCACGGCGGTGAGCCGGCGGTCGCGGAGCAGCCGCAGGTCGATCAGCGGGTCGGCGAGCGAGAGCTGGCGGCGGGCGAACACGATCCCGAACGCGACGCCGACGACGATCGACAGCACGGCGAACAGCGTGTCACCGCCGTCCGCGGCGAGCCGCTTGATGCCGTAGACCGCGGGGAGCACGGCGGCGAGTGACAGCGCGACGCTGACGATGTCGATCCGGCGCGCGGCCGGGTCGCGGTGCTCCGGCAGCAGGAACGGGCCCGTCACCAGCAGCAGCACCATGACCGGCACCGCGATCAGGAACACCGAGCCCCACCAGAAGTGCTGGAGCAGGAAGCCGCCGAAGACCGGGCTGAACGCGGCACCGGCGAACTGGCAGGTCGCCCAGACCGAGATCGCCTTGCCGCGCTCCCGGTCGTCGCGGAACAGGGTGCTGATCAGCGCGAGCGTCGAAGGCATCAGGGTCGCGCCCGCGACCCCCATCAGCACGCGCGCGGCGATCAGCATCTCCGGCGTGCCCGCGTAGGCCGCGACGACCGAGGTGGCGATGAACGCCGCGCTCCCGGTGAGCAGCAGCTTCCGCCTGCCGATCCGGTCGCCGAGCGTACCCATCGTGATCACGAACCCGGCCATCAGGAAGCCGTAGCTGTCGCTGATCCAGAGCTGCTCGGTACCGCCGGCGCCGAGGTCGGCGCTGAGTTTCGGCAGTGCGAGGAACAGCGCGTTCATGTCGAGCGCCACGACCAGCGTGGGCAGTACGAGCACGGCGAGCCCCAGCCAGGCCCGGCGCCCTGCGGTCTTGTCGGCCATCGGATCTCCTCGTTCGGTGGGTGTTCGCGAAGAGGTCGGAGTCGGCAAGGGGTTCTCTACATCGCGCCGGGAGACGTTTTTCCGAACCAGGTTTCCAGTGCGCGGCGCAGGGTCTCCCGGTCCGAGCCGGACCAGGCGACCACACCGTCCGGGCGGAGCAGCAGTGCGCCCGCGTCGTCCCGGCTGGTCTTCGCGACCGGCAGGACGTCGACCAGGCCGGGGGCGAGTGCGGCCAGGTCGCGGACCGGTGGCGGCAGCAGGAGCAGCCCGCGGCCGGTGCGCGTGTGCTCGCTCAGCCGCGAAGCGCGCCCGTCGTCGCCGACCAGTTCGAGATCGGGGCAGTGGCGTCCGGTCAGCTCGCCCTCGGCGGGGTAGGGCAAGTCGTAGCGCAGGTTCACCGCGGAGAGCAGTTCGGAGAAGTACCGGTTCGCCTCGGGGAGGTCCATCAGCTCAGCGACGATTTCGCGCAGTGCGTCGACGTGCGGGCCCGGTGCCAGCAGCGCGGACTGGGCCCTGGTGTTGCGCAGCACCGCCTCGCCCGCGGGGTGCCGTTCGGTGGTGTAGGTGTCGAGCAGTGCTTCCGGCCGCTCTCCCTTGACCACGGCCGCGAGCTTCCAGCCGAGGTTCGCCGCGTCCATCAGCCCGAGGTTGAGGCCCTGCCCGCCGCTGGGAGAGTGGATGTGCGCGGCGTCCCCGGCCAGCAGCACCCTGCCGATGCGGTAGGTGGACGCCTGGCGCGCGCGGTCGGCGAACACGCGGACGTCGTGCAGCTCGGTGATCGACACGTCGGCGCCGGTGACGCGCCGGACGCTCGCCGCCATGTCGTCGGCGGTCACCGGGCCGTCGAGGGCGGGGGCGGCGGCGTCCAGCTCGCCGGTGCCGACCATGCCGACGGCCGTGCCGCCGCCGTGCATGAAGGTGCCCGTGTCGTACCGCCCGGTCGCGGGTACTTCCCCGTCGAGCCGGGCGCGCCCGGCGACGGTGCGCAGCAGCGCGGGGGTGCCGGGGAAGTCGAACCCGGCCAGCTTGCGCACCGAGCTGCGGCCACCGTCGCAGCCGACCAGGTACCCGGCGCGGAACCGGCGCGCACCCGCGTGCACCGTCACTCCGTCCACATCGGACTCGAACCGGGTGACCTCGTGTCCGGTGTGGACGGAGACGCCCAGCTCCGCCGCGTGCGCGGCGAGCACGCTGGTCAGCTCCGGCTGCCAGATGTAGGTGTAGCGCCGGTCCGGTTCCGCCGTCAGCCCTGGATCGAGCTTGTGGATCGCGGCGAAGTGCCCGAGCGGGCTCCCGTGATCACGCGCGAAGTCCTCGAGCCCGCGCGCGTGCGCCTCGGCGATCCGCGCGCCGAGGCCGCGGCGGGTGAGCATCTCGCCGGCGAGTACGCCGATCCCGCGTGCCTTGGTCTCCCCGGCCGGGTTGCTGAGCCGTTCGAGCACGATCGTGCGCGCCCCCGTCAGCTCCAGTTCGGCCGCGAGGAACAGCCCGACCGGGCCCGCGCCGACAACGATGACATCCGTGTCCATACACTCTCCTTAACTAGTTAAGGACAAGGATGCGCTTAACGCGTTAAGGTGTCAATCGCGGAACGGAGGGATCATGCCGATCGAGGTGGCCGACGCGGTGCGCGTCGCGTTGCGGCTCTTGGACGAGGAAGGGCTCGACAAGCTCACCGTGCGCAGGCTCGCGTCGGAGCTCGGGGTGAAGGCCCCCGCGTTGTACTGGCACTTCACCGGCAAGCGGGCACTGCTCGATCACATGACGAACGTGATCGTCGCCCCGGTGACCGCGGCGCTGCCCCCGGCGGGGCGGGTGCCGTGGGTGCGCTGGCTCGAGGACGCGGCGTCCGCGTTGCACGCCGTGCTGCTCGGCCACCGGGACGGCGCGCGCGTGGCGCTCGGCGCCGACCTCCGCGTCGCGCGGTCACTGGGAGACCTTGCCGAACGCGCGGTCGAGGTGCTGCACGCCGATGCCGGGTTCTCGCTCGCCTACGCCACCCGGGCCGCCGGGGTGCTGGTGCACTTCGTGCTCGGCAGGGCCGTCGAAGCCCAGACGAGACCGGACGAAACGGCCGAGCGGGCACTGTTCTCGCAGGACGGCTTCCCGTTCCCGCTGATGGCGCGCGGTATGCGGGAGCGGCTCGCGGCGGGGGCGACTCCCGCCGGCGACTTCGCCTGCGCACTGGAAGTCCTGCTCACCGGATTGCGCACCATTCAGGCGGACGGCAGGCGGTGACGCCGCCGGTCGCTGTCCCGGGTGTCCACTGAGGAGGTAAGAATGGTCCCCGTGCCGGACGAGGAGGACAAAGCCCCCCATCGCACCCGCAACCGCTGGGGCGAGGGCGATCGCCTGCGCGGGGAGATCCTCGACGCGGCGAGCAGGCTGCTGTCCGAGCTCGGTGGCGAGGACGGGCTCACGATCCGCGGCGTGGCACGGGCCGTCGGGATCGCGCCCGCGAGCATCTACCAGCACTTCACCGACCGGAACGCGCTGGTGACCGGTTTGATGAGGCACGAGTTCGCGCGGCTCCGGGAGCTGATGGCCGAAGCCGACGCGCGGATGGACCCCGAAGACGTCGTCGGCAGGGTGCGCGCACAGCTGTACGCGTACTGCGCGTTCGCGGTCGACAATCCTGGCCACTATCGCATCATGCTCAGCAGCGCCGCCGCGCGGCCGAGCTCCGAGGCGCGGCCGGAAGGCCCGATGGTGGACGTGATCGACACGGTGGCCGAAGGGCTGGCGCGGTGCGACGAAGCGGGTCACAAGCTTCGGGTGCCGAGTGATCGGGCGGCCGTGGTGGTCTTCGTCGGGGTGCACGGGCGGGTGGCGCTGTTGCACAGCAGTCCGAGCGAGATGGGGCGCAGGCGGCTGATCCCGTTCGTCGACGAGCTCGTGTCACTCGTCTTCGACTGAGGATTTTTCCCTTTTGTCCCAATGGGACTAGGCCGACGGGGTGAGCTTGGCCTCGCCGGGACGACAAGCGTCAACAGACTTGCCTAACATATGTTCAGTAAGTATCCGAACAGTCGTTTGGTAACTCTCCGTAGAGGAGGCTCCGATGACGGAAACCCTGCCGGGCGTTCCCGCCTTCCCCATGACCCGCGGCCGCTGCCCGTTCGACCCGCCGCCAGAGCTGGCGAGGATCCAGCACGACGAACCCGTGACCAGGGTCGAGCTGTGGGACGGCAGCACGCCGTGGGTGGTGACCCGGTACGACGACGTGCGCGCGCTGCTGGCGGACCCCAGGTTCAGCGCGGACAGCGACCTGCCCGGCTACCCGCACGTGACCGAGGGCCGTGCCGCGCGCAGCGGCGTGACCAAGTCGTTCATCACCATGGACGGCGCTGCCCACGCCGCCCAGCGCAGGCTGCTGACCCCGGACTTCATGGTCAAGAAGATGGAGGCGCTGCGCCCGAAGATCCAGGGCATCGTCGACGGCCTCATCGACGAGATGCTGGCGGGGCCGAAACCGGCCGACTTGGTCCAGGCGTTCGCGCTCCCGCTGCCGTCGTTGGTGATCTGCGAGCTGCTCGGCGTGCCCTACGCCGATCGCGCGTTGTTCCACCGGATCAGCAAGACGCTCATCTCGCGCACCTCAACCGCCGCCGAATCCCTCGCTGCGACCAAGGAACTGCTCGACTACTTCGGCGAGCTGACCGAGCGGAAGCTGACCGAGCCGGGGGACGACGTGCTGAGCAAGCTCGCCGCCGAGCAACTCGCGACCGGGCGGATGACTCGGCACGAGATCGCGGGAATGGGGCAGGTCCTGCTCGTCGCCGGGCACGAGACCACCGCCAACATGATCGCGCTCGGTACCGTCGCGCTGCTCGAAAACCCGTCCCAGCTGGCCGAAATGCGCGCGGCAGGCGAACGCGGTGACGCGAAGCTGCTGGCGAACGCGGTCGAAGAGCTGTTGCGGTACTTGAACATCGCGCATTCCGGACGGCGCAGGGTCGCACTGGAAGACGTCGAGGTCGGCGGGCAGCTCATCCGCAGGGGCGAGGGGGTCATCGCCGCCAACGACATGGCGAACCGCGACGATTCAGCGTTCCCCGACGCGGACGTGCTCGACATCCACCGGAAGGCGCGCCACCACGTCGCGTTCGGCTACGGCGTGCACCAGTGCCTCGGCCAGCCGCTGGCGCGGGTCGAGCTGCAGGTCGCCTACGGCACGCTGTACCACCGGATCCCGACGCTCGCGCTCGCGAAACCGCTGGGGGAGCTGAGGTTCAAGGACGACATGGCCGTGTACGGGGTGCACGAGCTGCCGGTCACGTGGTGAAGGGAGGACGGCGATGAAGGTCATCGTGGATCAGGACAGGTGTGTCGGAGCGGGCCAGTGCGTGCTGGCCGCGCCGGAGGTGTTCGACCAGCGCGACTCCGACGGGATCGTGGTGCTGCTGACCGAGGACGTGCCGGCGGGGTCCGAAGAGGACGTCCGCGAGGCAGCGAGGATCTGCCCCGCGCTCGCGATCGAGCTGTCGGAGCCGTGAACGCCGGGATAGTGGTCGTCGGCGCCTCCGCGGCGGGTCTCACCGCCGCGGAGACGCTGCGCCACGAAGGCCACAGTGGACCGATCACGGTCGTCGGCGACGAACCGCACGCGCCGTACGACCGGCCGCCACTGTCCAAACAGGTGCTCCAGGGCACCTGGGAACCCGGCAAAACCGCCTTGCGACAGCCCGATGCGCTGAGCGGGCTCGGGATCGATTGGCTGCTCGGGACCTCCGCGACGGGGCTCGACGCCGGTACCAGGAAGCTGACCCTCTCCGACGGCCGCGTACTCGGCTGCGACGGTGTCGTGCTCGCCACCGGGGTGACCCCGCGCCGTCTGCGGGACGGGCACGAGCTGGCCGGTGTCCACGTCCTGCGCACCCTCGACGACGCGATGGCGTTGCGGGCGGCGCTGCTGGCCGCGACGTCCGTGGTGGTCGTCGGAGCCGGATTCCTCGGTGCCGAGGTCGCGGCCGTGGCGCGCGGGCTCGGCAGGGAGGTGACCGTGGTGGATCCGTTGGCCGCGCCCATGATCCGCCAGTTCGGCGCCGAGATCGGCGGGCTGCTGGCGGACCTGCACACCGGGCACGGGGTGCGGGTCCGCTGCGGGACCGGCGTCTCGGGGCTGACGGGTGCGCACGGGCGCGTCACCCACGTCGAGCTGGACGACGGCTCGCGGATCCCCGCCGACGTCGTGCTGGTGGCGATCGGGTCCGTCCCCGCGGTGGGCTGGCTCGACGGCAGCGGCCTCGCCCTCGGTGATGGGATCGAGTGCGACGAGTTCTGCGTGGCGGCCGACGGCGTGGTCGCGGCGGGCGATGTGGCCTCGTGGCGCGACCCGGAACTGGGCAGGGTGCGCGTCGAGCACCGGATGAACGCCACCGAACAGGGCAGGGCCGCGGCGAAGAGCCTGCTCGGCGACCGGACCCCGTACCGCCCGCTGGCGTACTTCTGGACCGACCAGTACGACGTCAAGGTCCAGGCCTACGGCGTCACCGGTGCGGAACTGGATTTCGCGGTCGTGGCGGGAGAACCGGCGGCGGGACGGTTCGCGGCGCTCTACGGCGCGGACGGCCGCGTCGTCGGCGCGGTGACCTGGAACCTGCCCCGCGAGGCGCGCACGCTGCGCCGCTTCGTGGCCGAACGGACGGCGTGGCGCACGGCGCTCAGCGCGGCCTGAGGTCCTAGAGCAGTCCGGCTTTTTCGGACGGCACCAGCACGACGTCGCGGCTGCCGAACCGGGGGAGCGGTGCTTCGCTGTCCAGGTCCCGTTTCTCCAGCAGGTGCAGCGACCGCTCGCCGATCGCGAACGCCAGGTATCCGAGGCCGTGCAGGTCCCGGATCACCTGGCGCAGCCGTGGGACGCGTTTGAGCACCTCGACGACGAGGACGGGACGGGCGGCCGTGATCGACGGCCACGCGGCGGTGAGCACCTCGGACTCCATGCCCTCGATGTCGAGCTTGACGAGATCGGCGTCCGCCAGCAGCGCCGAGGCGGACACCGTGGGCACCGTGACCGTGCGGGCGGCAGGGCGCCCGGCGATGCCCTCGGTGCCCGCGGCGAGGTAGGCGCCGGTGGGCGCGGCGTAGCGCTCCTGGTCCGGCAGTGCGAGTTCGGTGGTGCCGCCGGCGTCGTCGTCACCGACCGCGGCCGCGTTCACGACGGTCACGTGGGAAAGGCCGTTCAGCGCGAGGTTGTCCCGCAGGATCGCGGCCGACTCCGGGTTCGCTTCCACCGCGAGGTAGCGGGCGTTCGGCGCCGCGTGTGCGCCGATCACCGTGTAGAAGCCGATGTTGGCGCCGAGTTCGACCACGCGTTCCGCCTGCCCGCACAGGCGTCGCCACCACCGGGTTTCGCCCGGCTCGTATCCGGATTCGCCGTACCAGTAGAGCAGCCGGGTCAAGCGCGATTCGACGGCGACGAAGCGCAGTTCGGGATCGCCGGGGACGGTGATGTCGGCACGCGGCGCGAGTGAACGATGCCGCAGCACCGCCGCCGCGGGCGCCAGCGCGCGGCGTGACGGCCCGTCCGAGTCGGCGTAGCGCTGGCGGACTCGGTGCACCGCTTCCTGCGGGATCTGGTCGAGCGCGCGGGTGAGCGCCTGCCTGGCGGCCATCCGCAGCCTGGTGCCGGTGGACAGGGGCATCGAGGTCCGTTTCGCTGGTGTGGCCGGGTATCCGCGGAGAAGCCTAGCCAGTGCCGGTCAGGCGGCGAGCGCGGTACCGGCACGGAGCCGGGCCTGCTCGGCGAACCGTCTCCTGGCCGCGGTCACGGTGAGCCATCGCGCGCTGCGGCGGGTGTCGAGTTCTTCGGTGGCGTGCGCGAGCACCTCGGCGGCGTGCGCGGCCGAATCGATTTCGCGTGCCGCGGCGAGGTAGTCGCCGCGGTCGATCAGGGCGTAGGCGCGCCGCATCTCCGCCTGCGCGGTGGCGTAGATGGCGTACGCGGTCAGGTTGTGGGCCAGCGGGCCGAGCGGGTGCGACATGACCTTCTCCCTTCCTGCTACTGACACGTCGAACCTGGGAGCCCCGGATCGACATCGTGGTAAAAGGAGTTCGAAGCAGAGTCGCGAGATTCAAGTGCGGTAGCGCAATGTGATGGATTCACCCGATGGGTTCACGGCGCGGTCCGCAGGGCGTATCCTCCCCCGAGGTCCGGTGGTCTTCTCGCCGGCGAAGGCGGCAGACTCTACGGAGGTGGCGGATGGCGCGCCGGGCACGGCACGCGGCACCCGAAGAGGCAGCCCCCGGAGTGGTGACACCCGAAGAAGCCGTGCTCGAGACCCGTCCGCTGTTCCTCGGCGCCCTCGACGTGGCCACTGGCGCGGGGGGCGTCCCGGGGCAGGGGAGCGCGGCGGAGACCACTTCCGCGATGGATGCGCTCAGCGGCAGCTTGGGGAACGCGGACGGCGCCGGGGAATCGGCACCACCCGAACGGACCAACGGAAAGCGCGCGGCGGCCTTCGCGGCGGTCGGTGGCGCGGTCGCGCTCGGCTTGATCGGCACGCTCGTGGTGCTCCTGCCCACCGACGCCGCCGAGAAACCCGCGGCCGAGATCGGCCCCGCTGCCCCGGTCGTGCCGTCGAGCACGTCGTCGACTTCGCCTTCGACGTCGTACCCGACATGGACACCGCCGCCACCGCCACCACCACCACCGTCGGCGCCGGTTCAGCCGCCCCCGGAACCGGCGAAGCCGAAGCCGTCGACGCCCAAACCGCCGCCCAAGAAGCAGACGCCGGTCACCACGGCGAAGCCGCCGGCGCCGAAACCGGCGCCGCGCGACCCCGCCGAGGACTGGCAGAAGGCCATCGAGTCGGCGATCAACCAGTGGCAGGACTGGTACCAGCACCACTCGCGCCACTGAATCCACTGTGGACAGCGAATTTCCCGCTGTCACAACCACTCTCGAAGGTCGGCGAGATCGACGAGCGGCATGCCCCAGCGAACCGCGGCCACCTCGGCGTCGGCGGCGCCCGCCATCGTCCCGTCGTGGTTCATCAGTTCGCAGCACACGCCGACCGGAGGCAGCACCGCCGCGACGCACAGCGCGACGGTCGCTTCGGTATGCCCCTGGCGTTCGGCGAGCAGCCCGGCCCGCGCCCGCAGCGGTGAGATGTGGCCGGGGCGCAGGAAGTCACCGGGAACCGCGGCGGGGTCGGCCATCCGGCGCACGGTCGCCGCGCGTTCGGCCGCCGACACCCCGGTGCCCTCCGCGGACGCCAGGTCGACGGGGACGCAGAACGCGGTGCCGTGCCGGTCGCCGTCCCCGGGGATCGGGTCGATGCCGAGCCGGTCGAGCACCTCCGGCGCGCACGGAACCGCGGGCAGGCCGCACACCGCGGTGAGCAGGAACCGGAACGCGTCCGGTTTGAGCCTCGCGCCCGCGAACACCACGTCCGCCTCGCCTTCGGTCGCCGGGTCCCAGACGACGACCCCGCCGCCAGCCGCGAGCTGGCGCACCGCCTTGCCGACGCCCGCCCTGCCCGACACGTGCCCGGCCCAGTGCAGCCCGGTGACCACCGCTTCCACGTCGCGGCCCCCGGCGGCGCCCCGGCGCGCCACCAGCCTGGCGACGAGATCGGCTTCGAGGTTCACGCGATCACCCGGCGCGAGCGTGCCGAGCGCCGTCGCGGCGGCGGTCACGGGCAGCACCACGATCGAGAACCGGTCGCGCAGCACTTCGGCGACGGTGACGCTCACGCCGTCGACGGCGATCGGCGCCTTGCCGACGAGGTGGCCCAGTATCCGTTCCGGCGGCCGGATCCACACGCGGAGGCCGCTGCCTTCGGCGTCCACCCTGACCACCTTGCCGACGGCGTCCACGTAACCCTGGACGAGATGACCGTCGAGCACGTCACCGAGCCGGAGCGGGGTTTCGAGGTTGACGCGGACCCCGCCATCGACGGTGTCGAAAGTGGATCGCCGCCGCGTTTCGGCGGTGACGGTGGCGCGGAACGAGCGGTCATCGAGGTCCCGCACGGTGAGCCGCACGCCGTTGACGCACACCGACCCGCCTGGTTCCAGCGAGCCCGCGCTCTTCGGCGCGATGATCCGCACGGACTCGCCCGCGGCCTCTTCGACGACGCCCGTTTCCCTGATCCGACCGGTGAACATGCTTCTCCCAACCCAGCGGTGACGACGGCCCGAAACGGCCCGGGTCGTCCGGGCCTTCGGGCGGGGTCTGACCGCATGGTCCCGGAATCGCACCGGGTCGTTCCGCCACTGCGGCGGAACCGGCCGACTGTACGGCCGCACCGTGGAGATGCACCGACCGAATTCCTACCACACCCGGTTACTCGCCGGTAGTACCTGACCGCCGGGCCGGAATAGCCCGGCCCTCCGTGTAGTTGAACGCTCAAGTAAGCTGCATGGGCAGAACTGACCAGGGCGGGAGGCCGAGATGCAGTTCGGGATCTTCACGGTCGGGGACGTCACGCCCGACCCCACGACGGGTGCGACGCCGTCCGAGCACGAGCGCATCAAGGCGATGGTGACGATCGCGCGCAAGGCCGAGGAAGTCGGCCTCGACGTGTTCGCGAGCGGGGAGCACCACAACCCGCCGTTCGTGCCGTCGTCGCCGACGACGATGCTCGGATACGTCGCGGCCCGGACGGAGAAGCTCATCCTGTCCACCTCGACGACGCTGATCACCACGAACGACCCGGTGAAGATCGCCGAGGACTTCGCGATGCTCCAGCACCTCGCCGACGGCAGGGTGGACCTGATGATGGGCAGGGGCAACACGGCGCCGGTGTACCCGTGGTTCGGCCAGGACATCCGGCAGGGCATCCCGCTGGCGATCGAGAACTACCACCTGCTGCACCGGTTGTGGCGCGAGGACGTGGTCGACTGGGAAGGCCGCTTCCGCACGCCGCTGCAGGGGTTCACCTCGACCCCGCGTCCGCTCGACGGGGTGCCGCCGTTCGTCTGGCACGGTTCGATCCGCAGTCCCGAGATCGCCGAGCAGGCCGCCTACTACGGCGACGGGTTCTTCGCGAACCACATCTTCTGGCCGAAGGAGCACTTCATCGCGCTCGTGGACCTCTACCGCGAGCGGTTCGAGCACTACGGGCACGGCACGGCGGACCAGGCGATCGTCGGCCTCGGCGGGCAGGTGTTCCTGCGCCGCAACTCGCAGGACGCGCTGCGGGAGTTCCGGCCGTACTTCGACAACGCGCCGGTGTACGGGCACGGGCCCTCGTTGGAGTCGTTCACCGAGCAGACCCCGCTTTCGGTCGGCAGCCCGCAGGAGGTCGTCGACAAGACGCTGACCTTCCGCGAGCACTTCGGCGACTACCAGCGCCAGCTGTTCCTCGTCGACCACGCCGGCCTGCCGCTCAAGACCGTGCTGGAGCAGCTCGACCTGCTCGGCGAAGAGGTCGTTCCGGTGCTGCGCGAGGAACTCGACGCGAAACGCCCGGTGCACGTGCCCGATGGCCCGACGCACGCGTCGCTCAAGGCGGCGAAAACGGATGCCGTGACCTCGCGCTGATCCGGGAGCGGCGGGTATCGCGCCCGCCGCTCCCTGCGGTCAGGCCTGGTTCGCGCGCCGGACGTACTCGATCATCTCCGGCGACGGTCCGCCCGCCCGTGCGATCTCTTCCGCGTTTTCGGCGCGCATGCGGAAGTTCGCCTCGCGCAGGCCGCTGTCGCCGTTGTCGAACGCCGCCAACAGTTCCATCCAGCGCTTCGCGAGCGCGCGCACCTCCGGCGCCGCCGGCTCGGTCCCGGCGTCCATTTCGGACTGGACCCGCGGGATCAGCGCACCCCATTCGGCTCGCACGTTGTCGAAGTAGTCCGCGCCGAGCCGGTCACGCCGCTGTTCGAGCGCGGCGACCTGCTCCGGGGAGAAGTAGTCCTGGAAGGTTTCACTCATCTTCGACACCTCGTCGACCAGTTCCAGCAGATCCGAAGTCGTCGGGGGAGCACCGGTGCCCACCCTGGCCAGCAGCGCGGTGACCGAGCTGTGAAGCGCGCGCAACCCGGTCATCCGCGCCTCGATCCTGGCCAGGTGCCCGGCGAGGATGTCGCCGAGCGAATCCGGTTCGCCGTCGAGGATCGCGCCGATCTGCTCCAGGGGCAGGCCGAGGCCGCGCAGTGCGACGACCTGGTACAGCCGCCGGACGTCCGCGTCGCCGTAGAGCCGGTGCCCGGCCGACGTCCTCGACGATGGGCTGAGCAGCCCGATCGTGTCCCAGTGGTGCAGCGTCCGCACCGTCAGGCCCGCGGACTTCGCCAGCTCGCCGACCTTGAACCCCTCGTTCACCCGTGCCCCTCCGACCCTTCGGGCCGCCGCGGGTGCGACGGCGGAACCGAGGCTATGAACTGACGTCGCGTCAGGTGCAAGCCCTTTCGGCGAGCGTAACGCGCACGACTGTCACGAACCGGCGAGCTGTGCTGTCCCAAGGGGGTGACCACGAAAACGAACACCGCCGTGCTGGCGGGACTCAGCTTCCTGACCGCCACCCAAGCCGTGCTGGGCGGCTGGATCCTGTTCGCCCCGCGATCCTTCTTCGCACTGGCGTGGGTGCACATGCACCTGCCCTACAACGAACACCTCCTCCTCGACTTCGGCGCGATGAACCTCGCGCTCGCGGTACTGCTGGCCACCGCGGCGGTGTGCGGGGAACCCGGGCTGGTACGTGCCGCGTTGGTGACCTATCTGGTGTTTTCGGTTGCGCACGTACTCATCCACACCCGCTACCTCGACCACCTGCCGCCCGCGCAGTCGGCCTTGCTGATCACCCTGCTGACGCTCGCCGCGGTGATCCCGGCCGTGCTGCTGCTCATCGTGGCCCGAGGTACATGCCGCCGCTGACGTCGAGCACCTGGCCGGTGATCCAGCGCGCGTCATCGGAGGAGAGGAACGCGACCGCGTCCGCGATGTCGTCCGCCGCGCCGACCCGGCCGAGCGCCGTCATCGAGGCGATCTGTTCCGTGACACCGGGGGTGGCGAGCAGTGCTGAGTTGACTTCGGTGTCGGTGGCGCCCGGCAGCACCGTGTTGATGGTGATCCCGCGCGCTCCCACCGCATTGGCGAGCGTCATGCCCAGCACCTCGATCGCGGCCTTCGACATCGCGAACGAGGTCTGGTGCGGGGTCGCGATCCGCGTGCACGCCGAGGACAGGGTGATCACGCGGCCACCGTCGCGCAGCAGGGGCAGGGCCCGGCGGGTGACGAAGAAAGGCGCCTTCACGTTGATCGCGAAGAGCCGGTCGAACTGTGCCGGGGTGGTGTCCTCCATCGAGCCGTCGGGACCCGCGGCGGCGTTGTTCACCAGGATGTCGAGCGGCTTCCCGGCGAGGTGTTCTTCCAGTGCGCCGAAAAGCTCGTCGACCGCGCTGTCGGGGCCGAACTCGGCCCCGATCGCGAACGCGCCGCCGCCCGCCAGTTCGACGGTCTCCTTCGCCGCGGCCTCGTCGTGCCCGTAGTGCACCGCCACGCGGGCGCCGTCGGCGGCGAGCCGGACGGCGATCGCGCGCCCGATCCCGCGTGACGCCCCGGTCACCAGTGCGGTCCTGCCGGTCAGGTTCCCCATGCTGAAACTCCGTTCGCTGTCGGTACGGCCAGCATCGGCGAGCCCGGTCACGGGCCGCGCACGGATCACGCACGGAGCGACCGCGTGCTGCTTACCCCGCAGGATTGGCCTCGGTGAGCAGCGACAGCCCCGCTTTCGCTCGCGCGCGCGTGTCGTCCGAGCCGCCGAGCGCCAATTCGAACAGGTGGCGGGCGGCGAGGACGTCGCCGCGCAGGCGGGCGATTTCGCCGAGCCCGCACTGCGCCCGCGCGACGGTGTCCGAGCCGCCGCTCGTCCGCGCGAGTTCGACGGCGCGTTCGTAGTCGGCGTGCGCGGCGGCGAGATCGCCACCGGCGCAGATGACCCCGTAGGCGCGACGGCACAGCAGGTCCGCGGTGTCGCGCACGGCGCCGAGTTCGGCGAGCACGGCCAGTGCTTCGCCGGTCAGTTCGGCCGCTTCTTCGTGCGCGCCCCACCAGCGCGCGAGTTCGGCGAGCCGGTCCAGCGCGTTGGCGGCACCCCAGCGGTCGCCGATCGACCGGAAGCCGTCGAGCGCGCGCCGGAACGCCGTTTCCGCCGCGCGCGCCCGGCCGCGGAACAGCGCGCGGTGACCCGTGCCGAGCTCGCGGAGCGCGGACGGCCACGCGTCGTCGCCGAGCAGGCCGGACGGCACTTCGTCGCCGGGGTTCCCCGCCATCCGGAACAGGAACAGCGCCTGCGGCCGCCGGAGCCGCAGCCCCGGCTCGGTGAGGATCGACTCGGCGAGCCGGAACGCGGCGGGATCATCCGAATCGGCGTTCACCACGCAGAGGAGGTACTCCTCGGCGAGCCCCGGCAACGGTCCTTCACCGAGCAGCCGCGCGGTGAGGTGCCTGCCTTCGTCGCGCCTGCCGGAGAGCCACCAGTACCAGGAAAGCGCGCCGGCGAAACGGAAACCCGTCGCGATGTCGGCACCGGTCACGGCGTGCCGGAACGCCGCGTGCAGGTTGCCGTGTTCGGCCTTCAGCCGCGCCAGCCAGATGAGCTGGTCCGACGCGCGCAAGCGGGGGTCGGCCGTTTCGGCGAGTTCGAGGAAGTACCGTGCGTGCGCTTCGCGAAGCCGATCTCGTTCGCCCGCTTCGACGAGCCGTTCGGCGGCGAACGCGCGGATGGTCTCCAACATGCGGTAGCGCCCGTCGCGAAGCTCCACAAAGGACTTCATGACCAGCGAGGGCAGTACGTCGGCCGTCCCGCAGACTGCGGCCGCGGCGCCGAGGGTGGCGCCGTCGGTGAACACCGTCAGCCGCCGTGCGAGGCTCCGCTCCTCGTCGGTGAGCAACCGCCAGCTCCACTCGACGACCGCGTGCAGGGTCCGGTGGCGTGGGGTCGCCGTGCGATCGCCTTGGGACAGCAGCCGGAAGCGGTCGCCGATCCGGTCGGCGACCTCGTCGAGGGGCAGTGCGCGCAGCCGCGCGGCGGCCAGTTCGATCGCCAGCGGAAGGCCGTCGAGCAGGAGGCAGATCCGGGCGACCAATTCGATCGCGCGCTCGCCGGGGTCGAATCCCGGTCGCACGGCGGCGGCGCGGTCGACGAACAGGCGCACGGCGGGGCTCGCGAGCGCCTCGGCGCGCTCGGCACCGGGGGAGGGCACCGGGAGGGGAGGGAGGACGTGCAGCGATTCCCCGGTGATGCCGAGCGCTTCCCTGCTCGTGGTGAGCAGCCGCGCGCGCGGGCAGCGGGTCAGGATCAGTTTCGCCAGCCTCGCCGTCGCGTCGACGACGTGCTCGCAGTTGTCCAGCACGAGCAACGGGCCGCCGTCCGCGAGTGCCGAGACGAGTGCCGTCTCCGCCTCCGGCGCGCCCCTGCCCGGCAGCAGCCCGGAGTCCCTCGCCCCGACCGCGGCGAGCACCGCGTGCACCACCCCTGATTCGTCCACTGTGGACAAATCGGCGAAGCAGCTGTCCCGCTGGCGTGCGACTTCGACCGCCAGCCGGGTCTTCCCGCTGCCACCCGGTCCGGTCACGGTGACCAGCCGCGATTCGCCGAGCAGCTTGCCGACGCGTTGGACGTCGTCGTCCCGGCCGACGAAGCTCGTGAACGGCGCCGGTGGCGCGGTCGCCGACGGCGCCGCCCGCAGGATCGCGAGGTGCACGTCGGTGAGTTCTGGGGAGGGGTCGGTGCCGAGTTCGACGGCAAGGCGCCGCCGGATCCGGTCGAACACCGCGAGCGCGTCGGCCTGCCTGCCGGAGCCGTGCAGCGCGCGCATGAGCAGTGCGTGGGACCGCTCCCGCAGCGGATGGCCTTCGACGAGCGGGTCGAGCGCGTCGACGACACCGCGGGTTTCGCCCGCCATCAGACGGGCTTCCGCGAGATCCTCCATCGCGCCGAGCCGCAGGTCGGCGAACCGCGCGGCCGCATCGGCGGCGAACGGCGCGTCGAGGACGTCGGACAGCGCGTCGCCCCGCCAGAGGCCGAGCGCTTCGGCCAGCAGGCGAGCGGCGAGTGCCGGGTCGCTCGCGAGCGCGCGGTTCCCGTCGTTCGCGAGCCGGGTGAAGCGGTGTGCGTCGACGTCGTCCGGATCGGCCGCGATGCGGTATCCGGCGGGGTGGTACTCGACGAGCCCTGGCACGATCCGGCGCAGCCGCGACACCTGCGACTGCAGCGCGTTCGCCTGCCCCGGCTCGCGGTAGAGGCCGTCGAGGATCCGTTCGTGCCCGACGACGCGGCCCGCGTCGAGCAGGAGCAGGGCCAGCAGGGCGCGCAGGCCAGGCCCACCTGGCGGCACCGGCTCGCCCGTGGTGGACCGGATCTCCGTCGGGCCGAGGATGCCGAACCGCACGCCGCGAGTATCCGGCCACGGCCCGGGCCGGGCCGTCGTGGGTGCCGCCGCTAGCGCAACCGGACCGGCAGCGCGGTCAGCCGCCAGACGGTCGGGATGTCGGGCCGCTCCACGTCCTCCGGCGCCACGGCCAACCGGAGACCGGGGTAGCGGCGGGTGAGCGCCGCGAACGCGACTTCCCCTTCCTGGCGGGCCAGCGCGGCGCCGAGGCAGTAGTGGATGCCGTGCGAGAAGGCGACATGCGTTTCCCTCGGCCCGTCGCTCTCCCTGGTGATGTCGAGCTTGCCGGGTTCCGGGAACCGCCGCGGGTCGTGGTTGGCGCCCGCGGGCACGGCCATCACTGCCTCGCCCTTGCGGATCAGCTCGCCCGCCAGTTCGACGTCCTCGGTGGCGTAGCGCATCTTGGTGCCGAGGATCGGGCTGCAGTACCGGAGCAGTTCCTGGGTCGCCCGCGGCGCCAGCTCGGGGTTCTCCCGCAGCAGTGCGAACTGGTCAGGGTGCGTGAGCAGGGCGAAGGTGCCGTTCGCGATGAGGTTCGCCGTCGTTTCGTGCCCGGCCAGTACCAGCGCGAGGATGAACGTGATCAGTTCGTCCTCGCTGAGCTGGTCGTTGCCCTGGGCTTCGACGAGTGCCGAGGTGAGGTCGTCGGCGGGTTCGCCGCGGCGGCGTTCGATGAGGTCCTTGCAGTAGCCGACGATCTCACGCATGGCTTCACCGGCGCCCTCGCCCGTCGGGGACGCCATCGCGGAGGACCAGTCACGCCAGTGCGAGCGGTCCGCTTCCGGGATGCCGACCAGTTCGCAGATCACCGTGATCGGCAGCGGGTAGGCGAACTCGGCCAGGAGATCGGCCTCGCCGCCGTCCGCCGCGGCTTCCATCCGGTCCAGGAGCTGCTCGGTCAGTTCCGCCACCCGTGGCCGGAGGTCCGCGATCCGGCGCACGGTGAACGCGCGGGAGACCAGCCGCCGCAGGCGGGTGTGGTCCGCGCCGTCGGCGTCGAGGATGCTGGCCAGGAGGTAGCGGTCGTACTCCGGCGGGAAGTTGCGGGCGCGCAGGCTCTGCGTGGTGAGGTCCTCCACCTCGCCGCCCGGCACGTTGGCCACGTTGACCACGAACCGGGTGTCGCTGAGTACCGACTTGACGTCTTCGTAGCGGGTGACGAGCCGGACCGTGCCGACGCCGGGCAGTTCGGCGTCGACGAGCGGGCCGAGTTCGCGGATGCGCGAGAACTCCGCGAACGGGTCCGCGATCATCGACGGGCTCGCGAGGTCGACCGGTGCGCTGGACATGGGATCCCCTCCGTGGTGGTGCCCGGCTCGTGGCCGGATCTTCACACACTACAAACGATTCACACATTTGTGAATACGATGAACGAGCGATCTCCGCGATCCTGCTCGGGCACGGGGGTCAGAGCACCGCGCGGATGGCGGTTTCGAAGTCCTTGACGTGGCTCGCGGCGGTACGCCTCGCCGCGTCCTCGTCGCCGTCGAGCACGGCCTGGAGCAGGAAGCGGTGTTCGGCGATATGCCCGGCCATGGCCTTCAGCCGCGGCAGGAACACGCACCAGATCCGGGTGGCGAGGTTGTCGTAGCGGATCAGGGTGTCTTCGAGGAACGGGTTGCCGGTGCTGCGGTAGATCGCGCGGTGCACGTCGAGGTCGAGCCGCATGAGGGCGTCGGACGGCGTGCGTTCGACGTCGCCGCCGAGCTTTTCGAGCAGTGCGGCCAGCAGTTCGCGCTCGACGGCGGTCGCGCGCTCGGCTGCCATTGCCGCCGCCATCGGTTCGAGGGTGTGCCGCACTTCGAAGATGTGGCCGAGATCGGCGATGTTGACGTCGGTGGCGAACGTGCCCCGGCGGGGGAAGACCGCGACGAGGCGCTCGCTCTCCAGGCGTTTGAGCGCCTCGCGGACAGGTGTGCGGCCGACTTCGAGGCCGCGGGCGAGCGCGTCCTCGTTGAGGGGTTCGCCCGGTGCGATGTCGAGCATCACGAGCTGATCGCGGATCGCGAGGTAGGCGCGCTCGGCGAGCGAGCGGGGCGCCGGGGTCTTGACCGGGTCACTCATGGGACGTAGCGTAGCCCAACAACTGATATATCAGTCGTCTGCTAGCTGGTGACCAGATTGGGGCCCCGGTATGCGCTCACCTGATCTCCCCGACCACCCGGACCGGCTCTGGCGCGACCCGGAGCCGCGGCGGTCCTACGACGTGGTGATCGTCGGTGGGGGTGGTCACGGGCTGGCGACCGCCTACCACCTCGCGCGCCACCACGGCATCACGAACGTGGCGGTGCTGGAGAAGGGCTGGCTCGCCGGCGGGAACATGGCCCGCAACACCTGCATCATCCGCTCGAACTACCTTTGGGACGAGAGTTCGGGCATCTACGAGCACGCACTGAAGCTGTGGGAGGGTCTCGAAGAGGAGCTCGGGTACCCGATCCTGTTCAGCCAGCGCGGCGTGCTGAACCTCGCGCACAGCCTGCAGGACGTGCGCGACAGCGTCCGCCGGGTCAACGCGAACCGGCTCAACGGCATCGACGCCGAGTGGCTCGACCCGGCGCAGGTGGCCGAGGTCTGCCCGATCGTCAACACCTCGCCCGAGGTCAGGTACCCGGTGCTCGGCGCCACCTACCAGCCGAGGGCCGGTATCGCCAAGCACGACTACGTGGCGTGGGGGTACGCGCGCGCCGCGAGCGATCTCGGCGTCGACCTGATCCAGAACTGCGAGGTGACCGGCTTCGACGTCAGCGACGGGAAGGTCACCGGTGTGCGGACCTCCCGTGGCCGCATCGCCGCGGGACGCGTCGCCCTGTGCGCGGCAGGCCACACCTCCGCGCTCGCCGAGCGGGCCGGGTTCCGGTTGCCGCTGCAGTCGCACCCGTTGCAGGCGCTGGTGTCCGAGCTGCTCGAACCGGTGCACCCGACGGTGGTGATGTCGAACGCCGTGCACGTCTACGTTTCCCAGGCGCACAAGGGAGAACTGGTGATGGGGGCCGGTGTCGACGGGTACACCGGCTACGGCAGGCGCGGCGCGTTCCACATCATCGAACGCCAGATGTCGGCGGCGCTGGAGCTGTTCCCGATCTTCGCCCGCGCGCACCTGCTGCGCACCTGGGCCGGGATCGTCGACGTCAGCCCGGACGCGTCACCCATCATGGGACTGTCCCCTGTGGACGGTCTGTACCTCAACTGCGGCTGGGGAACCGGCGGGTTCAAGGCAACGCCGGGGGTCGGCAGCTGCTTCGCCCACACGATCGCCAACGACCGCCCCCACCCGTACAACGCTCCGTTCACCCTTGAACGGTTCACCACCGGTGCCCTCGTGGACGAACACGGCGCCGCCGCCGTGGCCCACTAGGAAGTGTTGTGAAAGCGGTCTGCGTGGCGGTGCGGGTGGCGGTGCAAGCCGACGGCCCACTGCAAGCGGCTCCGCCACTTACTGGAACAGAACCCGGGAGCTTCCCATGCAACTCGTTCCGTGCCCCTGGTGCGGCCCGCGCGAGGAAACCGAATTCCACTACGGCGGGCAGGCGCACGTCGCCTACCCCGACGACCCGGCCGCACTGTCCGATGAGGACTGGGCCGAGTTCGTGTTCTACCGGGACAACCCGGTCGGCCCGTTCGCGGAGCGCTGGGCGCACACCGCCGGCTGCCGCCGCTGGTTCAACGCGGTGCGCGACACCGTGACCTACGAGTTCCGTTCCGTCTACCGGATCGGGGAGGCGGCGTCATGAGGATCCCGGCCCGTGGCCTCGTCGACCGGAGCGCCGCACTGCGGTTCACCTTCGACGGCACCGACTACACCGGTCATCCCGGTGACACGCTCGCCTCCGCCCTGCTGGCCAACGGCGTGCACTGCGTGGCCACGAGCATCGCGCACGGCAGGCCCCGCGGCATCATGTCGGCGGGTGTCGAGGAGGCCAGCGCGCTGGTCGGCGTGCGGCGGCCGTACCAGGAGCCGATGCGCCAGGCGACCGCCGTCGAACTGTGCGACGGGCTCGTCGCGAACGGGCTCGCGGGCCGCGGCGCGCTGCCGCCCTCGCCCGATCTCGCGCGCTACGACGCCAAGCACGCGCACTGCGACCTGCTGGTGATCGGGGCGGGCCCGGCAGGCCTGCTCGCCGCGCAGGCAGCCACCCTCTCCGGCGCCCGCGTGATCCTGGTCGACGACCAGGCGGTGCCCGGTGGTTCCCTGCTCGGTTCGCCGGAGAGCGTGGACGGGCGCACCGGCGCGGACTGGGCACGATCCGTTGTGGACGATCTGGCCGGGCCGGGCACGACGGTGCTCACCAGGACGACCGCGTTCGGGTGCTACGACGACGGGTTCACGCTCGCGGTGCAGCGCAGGACCGATCACCTCACCGACCCGCCGCCGTCGGTGGCGCGGCACCGGGTCTGGCGGATCAGGGCCAGCACCACGATCGTCGCCACCGGCGCCCACGAACGGCCGCTCGTGTTCACCGGGAACGACCGGCCGGGCGTGCTGCTGGCCGGTGCCGCGCGCACCTACCTGCACCGGTACGGCGTCCGCGCGGGCGATCGCGCGGTGGTGTTCACCATCGACGACAGCGCATACGCGGCGGCGCTGGAACTCGCCGACGCGGGCATGCGGATATCGGTCATTGTGGACGGTCGTCCGGCCGTGCCCCGATCGCTCGCACTCGCCTGCGCGGCAAGGGGAATCGACGTACGGGCGGAGCACGTCGTCACCGAGACCCTCGGTGCGGACCGGGTCACCGGTGTCCGGATCGCGCCCGGTGCCGGTGGCGGCGCGACCGAGCAGGACTGCGACCTCGTACTGGTCTCCGGCGGCTGGACGCCGGTGGTGAACCTGTTCAGCCAGGCCCGCGGCCCGCTCGCGTACTCCGACGAGCTGGGCGCGTTCGTGCCGGGCGGGACGGTGCCGGGCATGCGGGTGGCCGGCTCGGCCGCCGGGGTGCTGGAAACGGGGGAGTGCCTGCTCGCCGGCCGTGACGCGGCCGTCGATCTCGGGTTCTGCTCGGCGGCCGACGCCGCGTTGCCCGATTCGGCACCGATCCGCCGCGAACTGCCGACGGGCGAGCTGTGGTCCGTCCCCGCTGCCGATCCCGCCGGGCCGGACACCCGGTACGTCGACCTGCAGCGCGACGCCACCGTGTCCGACATCCTGCGCGCGACCGGCGCCGGCCTGCGGTCGGTCGAGCACGTCAAGCGGTACACCACCATCGGCACCGCGCACGACCAGGGCCGCACCTCGGGTGTGCCCGCGTCGGGGGTGATCGCGGAGGCGCTCGGCGGCCACCTCGCGGACACCGGGACCACCACGTTCCGGCCCCCGTACGTGCCGGTGTCCTTCGCCGCGCTCGCCGGGCGCGACCGAGGGGAACTGCACGACCCGGTCCGGGTGACCGCGCTGCACTCGTGGCACGTCGCGGCGGGTGCGGAGTTCGAGGACGTCGGCCAGTGGAAGCGGCCGTGGTACTACCCGGCCGACGGCGAGGACATGGCCGCCGCGGTGCGCCGCGAATGCGTGGCGGCGCGTACCGGCGTCGCGCTCATGGACGGCTCCACGCTGGGCAAGATCGACGTCGTCGGTCCCGACGCGGCCGCGTTCCTCAACCTCGTCTACACCAACATGATGGCCACGCTCAAGGTCGGGTTCGTGCGCTACGGCGTGATGTGCGGGATCGACGGCATGGTGCTCGACGACGGGACGGTCGCGAGGATCGCCGAGGACCGGTTCCTGATCACCACGACCACCGGTAACGCGGCGATGGTGCTCGAATGGCTCGAAGAGTGGTTGCAGACCGAGTGGCCGCACCTGCGGGTGACGCTGACCTCGGTCACCGAGCAGTGGGTCACGATCCCGTTGGCAGGGCCGAAGTCGCGTGACGTGCTCGGTGCCGTCGCACCCGGTCTCGACGTGTCGAACGAAGCCTTCGGGTTCATGACCTGGCGTGACACCACGATCGCCGGTGTGGCCGCGCGGGTGTGCCGGATCAGCTTCTCCGGTGAACTGGCCTACGAGGTGAACGTGTGCGCGTGGGACGGCCCGGTGGTGTGGGAGGCGCTGCTCGCCGCGGGTGAACCGTACGGGATCACCCCGTACGGCACGGAAACCATGCACGTCCTTCGCGCGGAGAAGGGGTACCCGATCATCGGGCAGGACACCGACGGCACCGTTACCCCGCACGATCTCGGCATGGCGTGGGCGGTGTCGAAGAAGAAGCCCGACTTCATCGGCAAGCGATCGTTCTCCCGCGCGGAAAACGTTCGTCCCGACCGGAAACAGCTCGTGGGGCTGTTGCCCTCGGATCCGTCCGCCGAGCTGCCGGAGGGCGCGCACCTCGTCGCCGTCGAACAGCTTCCAGAACCGCCGGTGCCGATGCTCGGCCACATCACGTCGAGCTACCACAGCGCCGCGCTCGGGACGACGTTCGCGCTGGCGCTCGTCCGCGGCGGCCGTGACCGCGTCGGCGAGACGCTCCGGGTGCCCGTCGGCGATCGCCTGGTCGCGGTGACGGTGACCGAACCCGTGCTGTACGACAAGGAAGGAGCCCGCCGTGACGGTTAGCACGCTGGTGCGGCACAGCCCGCTGGAGGACTGGGCGCCGCGGTTCGCCGCGCTGGAGCCCGCGGTGGTGCTGGCGGAGCGGCCGTTCCTGGCCCAGCTCACGCTCCGCGTCGCCCCCGGACAGCACTCGGCGGTCTCGACCGCGCTCGGGTGCCCGTTACCGGAGCGCCCGTGCACCGCGACCGCGGGCGCTGGTCTCGACGTGCTGTGGCTCGGCCCGGACGAGTACCTGGTGCTCGGCGCACCGGGAACCGAATCGGCCCTGTTGTCGCTTGTGGACGGTCTGTGCCGGTCCGCCGTGGACACTTCCGCGCAGCGGACCACGGTGGACCTGTCCGGCCCGCACGCCCGCGACGTGCTGGCGCACGGGTGCGCCGTCGACCTGCATCCGCTCAGCTCACCGCCGGGCACCTGCGTCCAAACGCTGCTGGCGAGGGCGGGCGTGGTGCTCGTGGCACGCGGTGGTGACGCCTTCACGGTGCTGGTGCGATCGTCCTTCGCGGGCTACCTCGCGGCGTGGCTGGTCGATGCCGCCACCGAATACGTGGGGGAGTCGTGAGCGATCCGTTCGTGCTCACCCTGGCCTGCCCGGAGCGCCCCGGCATCGTGCACTCGGTCAGCTCGGTGCTGGTGGAGCTGGGCTGCGACATCACCGAGCACCAGCAGTTCGACGACCCCCTGTCCGGCAGGGTCTTCCTGCGCACGAGCTTCCAGCCGCTCGCGCCGCTCACCGAGGAAGGGTTCGCCGAGCACTTCGGCGCGACGGCGCGGGCGTTCGGGATGAGCTGGCGCCTGCACGACATGTCGGTGCGGCCGAGGCTGCTGGTGATGGTGTCCAAGTTCGACCACTGCCTGTCGGACCTGTTGTACCGCTGGCGAAGCGGCAGCCTCGGGGCCGACATCGCGCTCGTGGTGTCCAATCACGACACGCTCCGGCCGATGGCGGACGCCGCGGGTGTCCGGTTCGAACACGTGCCGGTCACCAAGGACACCAAGCCCGCCGCCGAAGCCCGCCTGCTCGACCTCGTGGACGAACACCGGATCGATCTCGTCGTGCTCGCGAGGTACATGCAGGTGCTCTCGGACGGCCTGTGCAAGCGGCTCGAAGGCAGGGCGATCAACATCCACCACTCGTTCCTGCCGAGTTTCGCCGGTGCTCGCCCGTACCACCAGGCCTACGAACGCGGGGTGAAACTCGTCGGCGCCACCGCGCACTACGTGACACCCGATCTCGACGAGGGGCCGATCATCGAACAGGAGGTGATCCGCGTCGACCACCGGCGCTCGCCGGAGGACCTGGTGGCCGTCGGCAGGGACGCCGAACGGCTCGCGCTCGCCCGCGCGGTCACCTGGCACTGCCAGAACCGCGTGCTGCTCAACGGGAACCGCACGGTCATCTTCAACTGACCGCGTGCCCCGAAAGGGGATCCGCATAGACGTGAATGCCGCGGACGTGGCCTTCTTGGGCGTGCTCTGGCCCAGGGTGCATGTCCTGGAGGCGCCCCTCACGGCATTCAACGCCACGAAGGTCGCCTCCAGGGCATGAGCGCCGTCATGCCGCATGCCCGCGACGGTCGAGAATGCGGCGTCAGAGTCCCGGACGACGGCCTTCAGGGACCGCGCACATGCCTCCGCACCCGGCCGACGCGGGGCGACCCGGTCATCTCGATACGCCGAGATCCCCGGTCTGCGCGGAAAACGCGGGATCGGCGAGTACGGCGGCGAGGTAGCCGACCGTCGTCTTGACCCCGTCACCGGAAATGCGGAACTCGTCCAAGGCGAACATGGCCCGCTTCAACGCGGTTTCGCGGTCCGCGCCCCAGACGATGAGCTTCGCGATCAGCGAGTCGTACGCCGCCGGGATGCGGTAGCCGGGGTAGACGTGGGTGTCGAGCCGGACGAACGGTCCGGTCGGCGGGCTGAACTCCCTCAGCACGCCCGGCGCGGGCGCGAAGTCGCGGTCGGGGTCCTCGGCGTTGATGCGGCATTCGATGGCGGCGCCACGCGGCCGGATGTCCCGCTGGGTGAAGGGGAGCTTGCCGCCCGCGGCGATGTGCAGCTGCTGCCGGACGAGGTCGATGCCGGTGACCATCTCGGTGACCGGGTGCTCCACCTGGATCCGGCAGTTCACTTCGAGGAAGTGGAATTCGTGCGCGGAATCGACGAGGAACTCGACGGTGCCGGCGCCCTCGTACCCGACCGCGAGCACCCCGCGCACGGCGGCTTCGCTCATCCGGTCGAGCAGTTCGCGGGGCAGGCCGGGTGCCGGGGTTTCTTCGATCAGCTTCTGGTGCCTGCGCTGCGTGGTGCAGTCGCGTTCGCCGAGGTGCACCGCGTTGCCGTAACGGTCGCACAGCACCTGCACCTCGACGTGCCGCGCGTCCGGCAGGTACCGCTCGACGTACACGCGCCCGTCGCCGAAGAGGATCTGCGCCTCGGTCGTGGTGGCGCGGAACGCTTCGGCGAACTCGGCCGCCGTGCGCACCACCGTGATGCCGCGCCCGCCGCCGCCCGCGACCGCCTTGATCACCGCGGGGTACCCGATGTCGTCGGCGATCCGCTTCGCGTCCACGAGATCGCGTGCGGGCTCGATGGAACCGGGCAGCAACGGCACCCCGGCCGCCGCCATCGCGGTGCGCGCGAGCGCCTTGTCGCCGAGCCGGTGGAGCACGTCCGGTCGCGGGCCGATGAAGACCAGCCCGCTTTCCGCGCACGCGGCGGCGAAGTCGGCGTCCTCGGAGAGGAACCCGTACCCGGGGTGGATGGCTTCCGCCCCGGTCATCAGCGCGGCCTGGATGACGGCGGAACCGTTGAGGTAGCTTCGCTTGGGCGCGGCGGGCCCGATGTGCACGACGCGGTCCGCGAGCCTGGCGACGGCGGGCTCGGGATCCGCGCTGGAGCGCACGCCGATCACCCTGATGCCCATTTCCCGGCAGGCTCGCGCGACGCGGACGGCGATCTCGCCTCGGTTCGCGACGAGGACCGTGGAGAAGCCGTCCGTCATGACGTGATCGGGGCCAGTTCGAACAGGGGCTCGTCGAACTCCACCTGTTCACCGTCGGTCCGTAGCACCGCCACGATGGTGCCGCCTTGGCCGGCTTCCACCGGGACCATCAGCTTCATCACTTCGAGCACACCCACCTGCTGGCCGGCCTTGACCGTGTCACCGACCGCGACGAACGGTTCGGCACCCGGTGCGGGCGCGCGGTAGAACACGCCGACGGTGGGCGCGCCGATGTGGTGCTTCACCGGCGCGGCAACCGGCTCCGCGGTCGCGACGGGCCGTTCCGCGATGGTCTGCGGGCCGTCCCAGGCCAGTTCGATGGCGATCCCGCCCGCGCGCACGGTCATCGAGGACGGCGGCCTGCCGTGCGTGGCCAGCAGTTCCCGGACGGTGTGCGTGGCCTCGACGAGCAGATCGCGCACGGTGGGTTCGGTGCTGGGGGCGATCAGCCAGGCGTCGCCGAGCTCGTCCACCAGCGCGCGGTCACTCCGCACCGCATTGTGGTTGTCCATTGTGGAGCGTCCTTTCCTGGTGGGATGGGGCGCCGAAGCGGCGGAACCGCGCGTGCCGCCGGTCGGCCAGTTCGGCGGCGGTGAGCCGGGTCAGCGGTGCCAACGCCGCCGACACGGCGGCACGCAGCCGGTCGGCGGCAGCACGGTGGTCGGCGTGCGCGCCGCCTTCGGGTTCCGGGATCACACCGTCGACGACGCCGAGCCGCAGCAGGCGCTTCGCGTGGAGGCCGAGTGCCGCCGCGGCACCGGGCGCGGCGGCCTTGTCGCGCCACAGGATCGCGGCACAGCCTTCGGGGCTGATCACCGAATACACGGCGTCGGCGCACATCAGCACGCGGTCCGCGAGCGCGAGGGCGAGCGCGCCGCCGCTGCCGCCCTCGCCGGTCACCACGGCAACGACCGGGACCGGGAGCTTCGCCAGCAGGCGCAGGTTGTCGGAGATGGCCTGCGCCTGCCCGTTCTCTTCGGCTTCGAGACCGGGATGTGCGCCGGGGGTGTCGATCAGGGTCACCACGGGCAGGCCCAGCTTCGCGGCCAGGCGCATCAGGCGCGCGGACTTGCGGTAGCCCGCGGGCGAGGCCGAGCCGAAGTTCGCTGCCGCGAGCTCGGCGGCGGTGTGCCCCTTCTGGGTACCCAGCGCCACGACCGGTGTGCCGCCGAGCCTGGCCAAGCCGCCGAGCAGCGCCGGGCAGTCCTTCGACAGCCGGTCGCCGCGCAGGGCGACGAACTCGTCGAAGGCCGTGGCCAGGTAGTCGGCGGTGGTGGGGCGCCGGATGTCGCGTGCCCGGAGCACGGCGTCCCACGGATCGCGGTCGGGCAGCTCGCCGGGATCGGTCACGAGCGCGGCGGGGGAGCCGTCCTCCGGCGCCACGGTGCCGGTGGCCAGCCCGAGCAGCCGTCCGAGCGTGCCGCGCAGCTCGGCCCGCGGGCAGATCAGGTCGACGAGGCCGCGCCCGGCGAGGAACTCCGCGGTCTGGAAACCCGACGGCAGGGCACGGCCGATGGTCTGCTCGATCACCCTCGGGCCCGCGAAGCCGAGCCTGGCGCCGGGTTCGGCGATCACGATGTCGGTGCCGGTGGCGTAGGACGCGGCGACACCGCCGAACGTCGGGTCGGCGATCACCGACACCGTGAGGAGCCCGGCTTCGTCGAGCCGGTGCAGCATCTGGCTGGTCTTCGCCATCTGCATGAGGGACAGCACGCCCTCCTGCATCCGCGCGCCGCCGGACGCGGTCACGATCACCAGCGGCGTACTGGCCGCCAGCGCCCGTTCGCCCGCGACGGTGACCAGTTCGCCCGCCGCGGCGCCGAGACTGCCGCCGAGGAACCGGAAGTCCATCGCCGCGCAGGTCACCGGCGTACCCGTGACGGTGCCGGTGGCGACGACGACGGCTTCGTGCAGGCCGGTTCGCTCACGTGCGCGTTCCCGGCGCTCCCGGTAGGGGACGACGTCGACGAACTCCAGCGGGTCGGTGTCCGGTACCCGGTGTTCGACCACGGTGACCGAGCCGTCGTCGAACAGGGTGCGCACCCATTCCACCGCGGTCATCGGCAGGTGGGCGCCGCAGTCGGGGCAGGTCCGCCACGACCGGGCGAGCCGCCGGTGGTGCAGCACCGCCCGGCAGCGCGGGCACAGCTCCCACCGCGCCACTGGCGCGTCCTCGAGATCCACGGTGCTCGACATCCACCCGCCCTCCGTCGGTGCGGCCCGATCTTCACCGAGCCCGGTCGCCGCGGCTTCGAGCGGTTTTCGAGTCGTGGCGCGGTCGAATCGTGGCCGAACCCGGCTCGACGGGCGCGGCGCAGCATTTCACCCCGTGACAGCCTCAGCGCAGAACGGAGCCCGCCGGGTCGCGGTGACCGGGATCGGTGTCGTCGCACCCGGCGGCATCGGCACGAAGCCGTATTGGGAACTGCTCACCGCGGGGCGCACCGCCACCAGGGCGATTTCGTTCTTCGACGCGAGCCAGTTCCGGTCGAGGGTCGCCGCCGAATGCGATTTCGACCCGGCCGCGGCCGGGCTCACCCAGCGGCAGATCCGCCAGTGGGACCGGACGACCCAGTTCGCCGTCGTCGCGGCGCGGGAGGCGTTCGGCGACAGCGGTGTGCTCGACGGCGCCGACCCGGAACGCACCGGGGTGATGCTCGGCTCCGCGTGCGGGATGACGCAGAGCCTCGACCGCGAGTACGCCGTGGTTAGCGATGAAGGCCGCGCGTGGCTCGTCGACGAGGCGCACGCGCTGCCCTACCTGTACGACTACTTCCTGCCCTCGTCGATGGCCGTCGAGATCGCTTGGCTCGCCGGGGCGGAGGGACCGGTCGGCATCGTGTCGACCGGCTGCACCTCCGGGATCGACGTCGTCGCGCACGCCACCGATCTGATCGCGGACGGTTCCGCCGATGTGATGATCGCGGGCGCTTCGGACGCCGCGATCTCACCGATCACGGTCGCCTGCTTCGACGCGATCAAGGCGACGACGCCGCGCAATGACGAACCGGACACCGCGTCACGCCCGTTCGACCGCAGCCGCAACGGTTTCGCGCTCGGGGAGGGGGCCGCGGTGTTCGTGCTCGAGGAGGTCGAGCGCGCCCGTCGCCGTGGCGCGCACGTCTACGCCGAGATCGCGGGGCACGCGTCCAGGTGCAACGCGTACAGCATGACCGGGCTGCGTTCGGACGGGCTGGAGATGGCGGACGCGATCAGCACGGCACTGGACCGGGCCAGGGTGGCGCCGCAGGACGTCGGCTACGTCAACGCGCACGGCTCGGCGACGAAGCAGAACGACCGGCACGAAACGGTGGCGTACAAGCGGAGCCTCGGCGACCACGCGTACCGGGTGCCGGTCAGCTCGATCAAGTCGATGATCGGGCATTCGCTCGGCGCGATCTGCTCGCTCGAAGTCGCGGCGAGCGCGCTGACGATCGAGCATTCGGTGATCCCGCCGACCGCGAACCTGCACGAGCGTGACCCCGAGTGCGATCTCGACTACGTGCCCGTCACCGCGAGGGAGCACCCGGTCGACGTGGTGCTCTCGGTCGCCAGCGGGTTCGGCGGCTTCCAGAGCGCGATCGTGCTGACGAAGCCGGGACGCCTGGCATGACGGCGCCGGTAGTGACCGGGATCGGCGTGGTGGCGCCCAACGGCGTCGGCGTCGCGGACTACTGGGCGGCGACCCTGCGCGGGGAGAGCGGGATCGCGCGGATCACCCGGTTCGATCCGGCGGGTTACTCGGCGCAGCTCGCCGGACAGGTCGACGTGGACGCGGCGGCCGCGTTGCCGAGCAGGCTCCTGCCGCAGACGGACCACATGACGCGCCTGGCGTTGCTCGCTGCCGACGAGGCGCTCGCCGACGCCGGCGCGGAACTCGGTGACGGATTCCGGGCGGGTGTGGTCACGGCGGCGTCGGGTGGCGGGTTCGAGTTCGGGCAGCGCGAGCTGGAGAACCTGTGGCGCCGGGGCGGCGCGTACGTCAGCGCCTACCAGTCGTTCGCCTGGTTCTACCCGGTGAACACCGGGCAGATCTCGATCCGGCACAACCTGCGCGGTCCCGGCGCGACGGTGGTCGCCGAGCAGGCGGGCGGTCTCGACGCGCTGGCGAAGGCGCGCGGACAGCTCGCGGGCGGCGCCGAACTGATGCTGGCGGGCGGTGTCGACGGATCGCTGTGCCCGTGGGGCTGGCTGTGCCAGATCTCGTCGGGCCGGATCAGCACCGCCAGCGAACCGGGCAGGGCGTACCTGCCGTTCGACGAGGACGCCACGGGGTTCGTCCCCGGCGAAGGCGGTGCGCTGCTGGCGCTGGAAGACGCGGAGGTGGCGCGACGTCGTGGCGTCGGCGACGGCTACGGCCGGATCACCGGCTACGCCGCCACCTTCGACCCGCGTCCAGGGTCGGGGCGGGAGCCGGGGTTGCGCCGCGCCGTCGAGCTGGCGCTGGCGAGGGCCGGGACCCGACCGTCCGAAGTGGACGTGGTGTTCGCGGACGCGAGCGGGAACCCCGCCGCCGACCGGGTGGAGGCGCACATGCTGGCGGAGGCGTTCGGTCCCCGCGGGGTGCCGGTCGCCGCGCCCAAGACGATGACCGGCAGGCTGCTCGGCGGCGGCGCCGCGCTCGATGTGGCCGCCGCGCTGCTTTCGCTGCGGCATTCGGTGGTGCCGCCCGCTGTCCACATCGGACGTCCGAAGTACTCCGACGAGATCGACCTCGTCGTCGGTGAGCCGCGCGAACGGCCGCTGAGTACCGCGCTCGTGGTCGCCCGCGGCCACGGTGGTTTCAACTCCGCTCTGGTGGTAACGAAATAGGGAGGTGCTCCGGTCGTGGAGTACACGATGTTCACAGTGGACGATCTGCGCCTGCTGCTCCGCGAGTGCGCGGGGGAGGACGAGGCGGCCGATCTCGACGGCCAGATACTGGACACCGAGTTCGAGGAGCTCGGCTACGACTCGCTGGCGCTGTTCAACACCGTCAGCCGGATCGAGCGGGACAGGGCGATCACGCTGCCCGACGACGTGGTCAGCGAGGCGAAGACGCCGCGCAGGCTGCTCGACGAGATCAACGCCGCCGCGGGACGGCCGGCGTAGTGTGCGGCATCGCGGGCAAGGTCTCCTACGAGCGCGACCTCAGACGGGAACTGGCCACGGCGCGCGCGATGGTGGACACGATGTCGTGCCGCGGCCCGGACGCCGAAGGGCTGTGGGCCCGGCAGCGGGTGGTGCTCGGGCACCGCAGGCTGGCGGTGATCGACCCGGCCGGCGGCGCCCAGCCGATGACCGTCCAGGAGGACGGGCGCGTCGTCGCCGCGATCAGCTTCTGCGGCGAGATCTACAACTTCCGCGAGCTTCGCGCGTCGCTCGTCGCGAGCGGGCACCGGTTCCGGACGCGCAGTGATACCGAGGTCGCGCTGCGGGCCTACGTCGAATGGGGCGCGGCCGCGGTCGAGCGGTTCGACGGGATGTTCGCGCTGGCCGTCTGGGACGAGCGCACCAGCGAGCTGCTGCTGGCGAGGGACCGGATGGGTGTGAAGCCGCTGTTCTACGCCCGCACCGGGGACGGGGTGGTGTTCGGCTCCGAGCCGAAGGCGGTGCTGGCCGATCCGGTGGTGCAGGCCAGGGTGGACGCCGACGGCCTCGCCGAGGTGCTGGACATGGTGAAGACCCCGGAGCGCTCGGTCTTCCGCGGGATTTCCGAGGTGCGGCCGGGCCATCTTGTCACGGTTCGCGAGACCGGTCTCGTGAAGCGTCCCTATTGGACACTCCGGGCGCTTCCGCACACCGATGACCTGCCGACCACTGTGGACACTGTGCGCGGGGTGCTCGAGGAGGTGGTGACCGGTCAGCTCGTCTCCGACGTGCCGGTGTGCACGCTGCTGTCCGGCGGTCTCGACTCGTCGACGGTCACCGCGCTGGCCGCGCGGTCGCTCGCCGAACCGGTGCGGTCGTTCTCCGTGGACTTCACGCACACCTCGTTCGAACCGGATGCCGTGCGCGCCGATCCGGACGCGCCGTTCGCCAGGGACCTGGCGACCCACGTCGGGGCCGAGCACACCGAAATCGTGCTGGAGGCCGCCGAACTGGCCGACGAGGGCGTGCGCGCCGCGGTGCTCCGGGCGACCGACGCGCCCCCGGCGTTCTGGGGTGACATGTGGCCCTCGCTCTACCTGTTGTTCCGGGCGATCCGGCAGCGCGCGACGGTCGCGCTGTCGGGCGAAGCGGCCGACGAACTGTTCGGCGGGTACCGCTGGTTCCGGAACCCCGGCGCGCTCAACGCGGCCACGTTCCCATGGCTGACCTCGGGGTCCGCGCGGTACTTCGGCGGGCTCCGGCTGCTGGACCAGGGCCTGGTGCAGAAGCTCGACCTCACCGGCCGCCGCGCGGCGCGGTACCGCGAAGGACTCGCCGAGGTGCCGGTGCTGGCCGGGGAAGGTGAAGCCGACCGGCGGATGCGGGAGGTCACCTACCTGAACCTGACCCGGTTCGTGCAGACCCTGCTGGACCGCAAGGACCGGATGAGCATGGCGGTCGGCCTCGAGGTGCGCGTGCCGTTCTGCGACCACCGGCTGGTGGAGTACGTCTTCAACGCGCCGTGGTCGATGAAGTCGTTCGACGGCAGGGAAAAGAGCCTGCTGCGCGCCGCCGCGCGGGATCTGCTGCCGAAGTCCGTCGTGGACAGGGTGAAGACGCCGTACCCCGCGACCCAGGACCCCGGGTACGAGCAGGCGCTGCGCCGCGAACTGGCCGGCGTCCTCGCCGACTCCGACGCCCCGGTGCTGCCGCTGCTGGACGGCGAGCGGGCGCGGAAGATGGTGGCGGGCTCGGTGGGCGCGGTCTCGCGGCCCTACGACCGCGGCAGCCTCGAAATGGCGCTCTGGCTGAACCGCTGGCTGACCTCCCACCAGATCACCCTCGACCTGTGATCCCGCATGCCCTGAAGGTCGCAGTGATGATGCGCGCGCGTCGATTCCGGTGAGGTGGGTGGCGGAAGCGTGGAGCCGCGGGGGCTGGGTCCGTGAAGGTCGCCTTCGGGGAATCTGACGCCGCGATCTCGCCCCTCGCGGCGCGTGGCGTGGTGACGCCCTGAAGGTGCCCTTCGCGGCGTCGGATTCCGTCAAGGGCCCTTGGGTTCATGGGGTCGTTGCAACACCGGTTGTGATCGGAGGTTGTGATGGTGGTTCGGGCGCGGTTGCCGCGTGGTGTGCAGGTGAGGTTTTGG
>NZ_BAAANN010000022.1:0-158949 GCF_039529815.1 Amycolatopsis minnesotensis
GCCCCCGCAAAACCCTCAACTGGCTCACCCCCAAAGAAAAACTCACCATGCTACTGTCCTAAATAGAGCATGTTGCGACCACCGCATGAATCCGCCGTGCCTTGGGGGAATCTGACGCCGCGAACTCGCCCTTTGCAGCGGGGAGCTGGCCGGGGCTGATGCCCTGAAGGTGCCCTTCGCGGCATCAGATTCCCCCAGGGGTGCCTTCGGGGTATGAGCGCGGGGGCGTAGCGGAGGTGCGGGAGTGGAAGCAGGTGCGCGGGAGCGGAGAAGGTTGGTGAGGGGCGCATTCGCGGCGTTGAGGTCCCTGAAAGGCGACCATTCAGGGACCTGTGCGCCTCGAACTTCGTCTTCGCGTGAATTCGCGCTGTCCCGGTGGGGTTCTGCCGTGCGTTGAAGGGCGTCTTGGGGGAATCTGACGCCGCGAACTCGCCCTTTGCAGCGGGGAGTTGGCCGGGGCTGATGCCCTGAAGGTGCCCTTCGCGGCGTCAGATTCCCCCAGGGGTGCCTTCGGGGTATGAGCGCGGGGGTGTAGCGGAGGTGCGGGAGTGGAAGCAGGTGCGCGGGAGCGGAGAAGGTTGGTGAGGGGCGCATTCGCGGCGTTGAGGTCCCTGAAAGGCGACCATTCAGGGACCTGTGCGCCGCGATCTCCGTCTTCGCGTGAATTCGCGCTGTCCCGGTGGGGTTCTGCCGTGCGTTGAAGGGCGTCTTGGGGGAATCTGACGCCGCGAACTCGCCCTTTGCAGCGGGGAGTTGGCCGGGGCTGATGCCCTGAAGGTGCCCTTCGCGGCATCAGATTCCTCCAAGGGCACCTTCAGGGCATGGCAGAACCCCGCGAGCCTTCAGGTGCCCGCCGCGAAAGCGCCGGGAACCTACTTCTTGAGTTCGCGGGCGATGACCATGCGCTGCACCTGGTTGGTGCCTTCGAAGATCTGCGGCACCTTCGCCTCTCGCATGTACCGCTCGACCGGGAAGTCCCGCGTGTAGCCGGCGCCGCCGAGCACCTGCACGGCGTCGGTGGTCACCTTCATCGCGGCATCCGTGGCCACGAGCTTCGCGATCGACGCCTGCCGCTGGAACGGCATGCCGCGGTCACGGCGGCGCGCCGCATCCAGGTAGGTGGCGCGCGACGATTCGACGGCGGCGGCCATGTCGGCGAGCAGGAACTCCAGGCCCTGGAACTCGATGATCGGTTTCCCGAACTGGCTGCGGGTCTTCGCGTAGGCCACCGCTTCGTCGAGCGCGGCCTGCGCGAGGCCGACGGCGCACGCGGCGATGCCGAGCCGCCCCGACGCGAGCGACGAGAGCGCGATCCGCATGCCCGCGCCGTCCTCGCCGATGAGCCGGTCCGCGTCGACCCGGGCGTCGTCGAAGATCATCTGCGCGGTGGTGGAGCCGGTCAGGCCCATTTTCCGCTCGGGTGCCGCGGCGGACAGGCCCGGCGTGGCACCGTCGACGAGCAGGCACGAAACGCGCTCCTCGCCGGTGCGGACCATGGTCGTGTAGAAATCGGCTTCGCCGCCGTGGGTGATCCACGCCTTCGTGCCGTTGACGACGTACTGGCCGCCGTCGAGGCGGGCGCGGGTGGACAGCGCCGCCGCGTCGGAACCGGCGTGCGTCTCCGAAAGCGCGTAGGCGCCGAGCAGGTTGCCTTCGAGCATTTCGGGGAGCCAGCGGTCGCGCTGCTCGTCGGTGCCGTAGTGGGCGAGCGCGTAGCAGGACATGGTGTGCACGGACAGGCCGACGCCGACCGACATCCACGCGCCCGCGATTTCTTCGAGCACTTGCAGATACACCTCGTACGGCACTTCGCCACCGCCCCAGCGTTCCGAATAGGGCAGCCCCAGCAGGCCCGTCTTGCCGAGCAGCCGGAACTTCTCGCGCGGGAACCGGCTCGCTTCTTCGAACTCGGCCGCGTGCGGCGCCAGTTCCTCGCGTGCCAGGTCGGTGGCGAGGCCGACGAGGTCCTTGGCTTCCGTGCTGGGCAACAAGCGTTCCGCTGGCATGGGGTCCCCTTCCCGATGCGGAGCAGTACCAAAAACAGTACTGTAGGTCCGCATAGAGTACCGTAATGGGCAGACTCGCAGAAGTGCGCCGCGTCACGCGCACCCGAGTGCGCATACGGTGGTCCGATGGCCGATCTCGCTCCCCGCGCCCCGCGCTCCCCCGAAGGGCGGCGGCAGACCGCGAGGCAGCGCGCCCTGTTGACGCAGCTCGAGGACCTTTTCCTGGCCGAAGGCTTCGCCGGGTTCACGCTCGAAGACCTCGCCACCCGCCTGCGCTGCTCGAAGTCGACGCTCTACGCGCTGGCGCCGAGCAAGGAGCAGCTCGCGGTGAAGGTGGTCGGGCACTTCTTCAAGGGCGCCGCCGACGAGATCGAGCAGCGGATCGCGGGGATCGACGACGCGCGCAAGCTGATCGGGGAGTACCTCGCCGGCGTTTCCGAGTACCTGAGCAGGGCCTCGGCCGTGTTCATGGCCGACATCGCCGAGTTCACCCCCGCCCGCGCGACCTACGAGCTGAACAGCAGGGCGGCCGCGGCGCGAATCAGGACTTTCATCGCCAAAGGGGTGCGCGACGGCGTGTTCCGCGAGGTGAAGGCCAAGCTGATCGCGGAAATGGCCGGAATGCTGATCGAAGGCATTCAAACCGGGGTGCTCGGCGCGCGGGCGGGCGTTTCCGACGCGGATGCCTTCACCGCGCTGTCGGACCTGTTGCTCGGCGGCCTCGCCGCGGAGGGCCCGCTCAGCTGAGCGGGCCGGGAACCGGTTTCTGACACCGCGGCGTTCTGCGGTTAGCATCACCGCCGTGATCGTGGTGGGTGGAGAGGCGCTCGTCGACCTCGTACCGGTGCAGGCCCCTTCGGGCGAGTCCACTGTGGACGGCGGGGTCGGCCCGCTGCTGCCGACGCTCGGCGGTGGTCCATACAACGTGGCGCTCGCCGCCGGACGGCTCGGCGCGGCCACCTCGTTCCTGTGCCGGATCTCCCGCGACCGGTTCGGCGAGGGACTGCTGGACCGGCTCCACGCGTCCGGAGTGGACACCGCGCTGGTCCAGCGCGGCGACGAGCCGACCACGCTCGCGGTGGTGGCGCTCGACGAGACCGGCTCCGCGCACTACACCTTCTACACCGAGGGCACGGCCGACCGGCTCGTCACCGATCCGGGGCCACTGCCGGACGAGGTCACCGCGCTGTCGCTCGGCACGCTCGGCATGGTCCTGGAACCCGGTGCGAGCGCGTACGAAGCGATGCTGCGCAGGGAATCCGCGCGTGGCGTGCTGACCGCGCTCGATCCCAACATCAGGGCGATGCTGATCGACGACCCGGCTGCCTACCGCGCGCGGTTCGCGTCGTGGCTGCCGGACGTCCGGCTGCTCAAGCTCTCCGACGACGACGCCGGATGGCTCGCCGACGGTGCCGACGCGGACACCGCGGCGCGTACCTGGCTCGAGTCCGGGGTGGACGCCGTGGTGCTCACTCGTGGCGCGGAGGGCGTCTCGGTGCGGACCTCCACGCTCTCGGTCAGCGTGCCGCCGGGGCGCGCCGAGGTCGCCGACACGATCGGAGCGGGCGACACCGTGCAGGGCGCGCTGCTCGCCTGGCTCGACAAGCGCGAGGTGCGGGAGCTCGGCTCGTTGGGCGAGTCCGACTGGCGCGAGGCGCTCGGGTACGCGGCGAAGGCCGCCGGGATCACCGTGTCGAGGGTCGGTGCCGAGCCGCCCACGGCAGCCGAGCTCGACACCTACTGGACGTGATCTGGCCCTCACTGGAGTCCCTTTCCGGAAATACCGGACGCCCTGGCGTGTGAACCTGGTCCCAAAGGGTCCGTTATGGGCAACCCAGCCGCTGCGCGAGGCACGGGTAATCGACTAGCGTGGGCGCCAGAATTCATACCCCAACGGGGCGGTGTGCCGCGCGAGAAGAATCCTGTAAGGGCCTTGCGTGAACTCCCAGGGCTGACCTGTGCGACCTGCAGGCGCCACCGGCCCCGTGCGATGAGTGAGAGGGACTTGCATGTCCGACGCGAATGCGGCGCCCGGTGGCGAGACCGTCGCGCTGCGCCTTCCCAACGGCGAGCACGAGCTGAAGGTCGTCCATGCGGTCGAGGGCGCACCGGGTATCGAACTGGGGAAGCTGCTGGCGTCGACGGGGTACATCACCCACGATCCGGGTTTCGTCAACACCGGTGCCGCCTCCTCGGCCATCACCTACATCGACGGTGACGCGGGCATCCTGCGCTACCGCGGTTATCCGATCGAGCAGCTCGCCCAGAAGTCCACCTTCATCGAGGTGTCCTACCTGCTGATCTACGGCGAGCTGCCGACGAAGACCCAGCTGGACGACTTCACCGAGAAGATCCAGCGGCACACGCTCCTGCACGAGGACCTGAAGGCGTTCTTCAGCGGGTTCCCGCGCGACGCGCACCCGATGCCGGTGCTCTCCAGCGCGGTTTCCGCGCTGTCCACCTTCTACCAGGACTCGCTCAACCCGTTCGACGAACCGAACGTCGAGCTGTCCACCATCCGGTTGCTGGCGAAGGTGCCGACGCTCGCCGCCTACGCCTACAAGAAGTCGGTCGGGCAGCCGCTGCTGTACCCGGACAACTCGCTCGGGCTGGTGGAGAACTTCCTGCGGATGACCTTCGGGTTCCCCGCCGAGCCGTACGAGGTCGACCCCGAGGTCGCGAAGGCGCTCGACCTGCTGTTCATCCTGCACGCCGATCACGAGCAGAACTGCTCGACCTCGACGGTGCGGCTGGTCGGCTCGTCCGAGGCGAACCTGTTCGCGAGCATTTCGGCCGGGATCAACGCGCTGTTCGGCCCGCTGCACGGCGGCGCGAACGCGGCGGTGCTCGACATGCTCGAGGGCATCAAGAACGACGGCGGTGACGTGGCGAACTTCGTCAGCCGCGTGAAGAACAAGGAAAAAGGCGTGAAGCTGATGGGCTTCGGGCACCGGGTCTACAAGAACTACGACCCGCGCGCGAAGATCATCAAGAACACCGCGGACGAGATCCTCGGCAAGATCGCCGGTGGCGACGAACTGCTCGACATCGCGAAGAAGCTCGAGGAAACCGCGCTTTCCGACGACTACTTCGTCGAGCGCAAGCTCTACCCGAACGTCGACTTCTACACCGGCCTGATCTACCGGGCGCTCGGGTTCCCGACGAAGTACTTCACCGTGCTGTTCGCGCTCGGCAGGCTGCCCGGCTGGATCGCGCACTGGCGCGAGATGATCCAGGACCCGGCCACCAAGATCGGCCGCCCGCGCCAGATCTACACCGGCGAGACGGAGCGGGACTACACCCCGCTCGAACAGCGCTGACACCTTTCGGTGTGCACGGCCCGTCGCTCACGCGGCGGGCCGTTTCTCTTGCGCATAGGCTGTTCCACCGTGGCAGACGAAACCGCGATTCTCTGGTTCCGGCGTGATCTCCGGCTCGGTGACCACGCGGCGCTGCTGGCCGCGTCGAAACGGGCGAAGGCGGTGCTCGCGCTGTACGTGCTCGACGACCGCCTGCTCCGGCCTTCCGGTGCGCCGAGGGTGGCATTCCTGCTGGGGTGCCTGCGCGCACTGGACGAGCAACTGGGCGGCCGGTTGAGGATCGTCACCGGCGATCCCGTCGAGCAGGTGCCGAAGGCGGCCGAGGAGATCGGCGCGCGCAGCGTGCACGTCAGCACCGATACCGGGCCCTACGGCAGGGAACGGGACGAGGCAGTGGCCGCCGCGCTGAAGGAGCGCGACATCGATTGGGTGGAAACCGGCTCGTCGTACGCGATCACGCCGGGCAGGGTGACGAAGCCCGACGGCGACCCGTATCGCGTGTTCACCCCGTTCTACCGGGCGTGGGCGCGGCACGGCTGGCCGAGTCCCGCCGACACCGGCGCGTCCATCGTGGACTGGATCGAACCGTCCACTTCGGAGCGCCTGCCGGAGGTGCCCGAGGTCGACATGCGACTCCCGGAGCCGGGAGAGGAAGCGGCGCTTCAGGTGTGGCAACGCTTTCTTTCCGATGGCCTCGACGACTACCACGAAGGCCGGGACCGGCCCGATCTTCCCGCCACCACCAAGATCTCGCCGTACCTGCGCTGGGGCTGCGTGCACCCGCGCACCCTGCTGGCCGATCTTCGCGGTGACGACGGTCCCGGCGCGAAGGCGCTGCGCGGTGAGCTGGCCTGGCGGGAGTTCCACGCGGACGTGCTCTTCCACCGGCCGGAGACCGCGCGCACCGAGTACGACGAACGGTTCTCGCGGATGGAAACCGAACGCGGTGCCGCCGCGCGAGTCGCGTTCGGACAGTGGTGCGAAGGCAAGACCGGGTACCCGATCGTCGACGCCGGGATGCGCCAGCTCGCCGCCGAGGGCTGGATGCACAACCGGGTGCGGATGATCGTGGCGAGCTTCCTGGTCAAGGACCTGCACCTGCCGTGGCAGTGGGGCGCGCGGCACTTCATGCGGCTGCTCGTCGACGGCGATCTCGCGTCGAACCAGCTCAACTGGCAGTGGGTCGCCGGGTCCGGCACGGACGCGGCGCCGTACTTCCGGATCTTCAACCCCACCACACAGGGGGAGAAGTTCGATCCGACCGGCGCCTATGTCCGCGAGTACGTGCCGGAACTCCGCGCGCTGCAAGGGAAATCGGTGCACCAGCCGTGGAAGTCCCCGCAACCGGACTACCCGGCGCCGGTGGTCGAGCACGCACACGAACGCCAGGTGGCCCTTCAGCGCTACGGCGACATCACCGGCCGGTGAGTGCCGCCCGCAAGCTCACGCGGCTGCCGGTGCGCAGCACGGCGTTCTGGTAGATCCTGCCCGCGAGCCAGGTGAGCAGGCCGATGCACAGCACGGTCAGCAGCAGCGCGGCCGTGATCTCCAGCCCCGACGCCGCGCCCGTCGCGATCCTGCCCGGCATCAGCATCGGTGAGAACACCGGAACCAGTGACAGCACGGTCGAAGTCGTGCTGCCGGGGTCCTTCGCCAGCGCGTTGAGGCCGATGAGGAACACCACCACCAGCGTGATCGACACCGGTGCGACCACGCTCTGCGCGTCTTCCTGACGTGACACGAGTGAGCCCGCGGCGGCGAACACGGTGGCGTACAACAGGAATCCGAGCAGGTACCAGACCACCGCCCATACCAGCGCGCCCGCCGCGACACCGGGGATCGTGAGCACCCCGGTGGCCTTCGCCAGCGCCAGCCCGACCGCGCCGATGATCACGAGCTGGGTCAGCCCGACGAGGGCGAGTCCCAGCACCTTGCCCAGCATGAGCTGCCACGGGCGCAACGTGGAGAGCAGGATTTCGACCACCCTGCTCGACTTCTCCTCGACCACGCCCTGCGTGACGAGCGCGCCGTATCCGACGATGCCCATGTAGAGCAGCACGACGACGGCGAACCCGAGCACCGACCGCTGTTCCTTGTCCGGATCGGGTGGTTCCACTGTGGACACGGTGAGGTTGGCGCCGCTGACCTTGCCCATCACCTGTGCCGGATTGAGCCCGGCCGCGGACAGCTCCCCGTCGAGCACCTGCTGCTGGGTGATCCTGGCCAGCGCGGAGCGCAACTTTCCGTTCAAATCGGACTTCACGAGCACGGTGAGGTCCGAGGGGGTGCCGGACACCGCGGCGTCCAGATCGCCCGAGGTCACCTGCCGCCGCGCCTCCTCCGCCGACGGCACCGTGGTCGGCTCGACCCGCAGCCCGTAGTCGGCCGCGATCGCGCGCAACGGGCCGCTGATCCCGATGGCCTGTCCGGACAACCCGATCCTGCTGGTGCCCGTGCCGCCCGTGGTCGAGGACTGCAACAGGATGAACCCGATCATCAGCACCAGCACCAGCCCGGTGCCGACGAGGAACGACCGGGTCCGCAGCCGGGTGTTCAGCTCCCGCTTGACCACGAGGCGCACCGCGCGCGCCGGTGAGATCGTGCTCATTTCCTTTCCCCCTTCTCGGAAACCGCGTCACGGAACAGTTCGGTGAGGCGGCGGCGCCGCCTGCTGAACTCGGTCACCGGCCCGGTGGCGAGCGCGGCGGCCAGCACCGCCTGGTCGTCGGCACCCGGTTCGAGATCGAGCACCAGCGTGCCGCCGCGCCGCTCGGCGACCCGGGTGCCCGCCACCGCGGGCGTCCAGTCCGTGGCCGCCCCCGGCGCGGTCACGACGAGCTGGGCGCCTGCCGACGTGGTCAGCTCGCCGACCGTGCCGTTCGCGACCATCCGTCCACTTCGGATGATCCCGACCCGGTCGCACAGACGTTCCACCAGATCGAGCTGGTGGCTGGAGAAGATGACCGGCACTCCCGCGGCCGCCTTCTCCCGCAGTACCTCGCTCATCACGTCGACCGCGATCGGGTCGAGGCCGGAGAACGGTTCGTCGAGCACCAGCACCGCGGGATCGTGCACGAGCGCGGCCGCGAGCTGGACGCGCTGCTGGTTGCCGAGGCTGAGCTTCTGCACCTCGTCCTTGCGCCGCGCGGACAGCCCGAGCCGGCCGATCCAGCTCTCCGCGGCCTGGTGCGCCTGGGTGTTCGTGAGCCCGTGCAGCTCGGCGAGGTAGACGAGCTGGTCGAGCACCTTCATCTTCGGGTAGAGGCCGCGCTCCTCCGGCATGTACCCGATGCGCGTCCTGGTCTCGTGCGTCACCGGTGCGCCGCCGAACCGCACCTCGCCGGAGTCCGCGGCCAGCACGCCGAGCGCGATCCGCATGGTGGTGGTCTTGCCCGCGCCGTTGCTGCCGACGAACCCGAACAGCTCGCCGGGCCGCACCTCGAACGACACGGCGTCGAGTGCGGCCAGCCTGCCGTAGCGCTTGCTGATCCGGTCGATTTCCAGGCTGTCAGGCATCGGGGTCCCCTTCGTCGGAACGGGCGAAGTCCTCGGGGTCGTCATCGGGTAGCTGCCAGCCGAGCACGAGCGTCGGCACCGAGCCGCCGAAGATGAGCAGTGCGGACATCATCATCGCGCCCCGGTACCCCGCGCCGGGCTGCCGCGCGATGAGCAGCAGGTAAATCATCGCGACGAGCATCAGCGCGGCGAGCGTCTGGAAGCCGGTGTAGTGGATCCGGTTCCGCCATTCGCGCTCGCGCTCGTCGAGCAGCGCGCCGAATCCGCTCGCCATCTTGCCGGTCAGCAGCCGCAGCGCGGTGACCGTTACCGCACCGATCGCCGCACCGCCGAGCCACCGGCCCGTCACGGCCCAGTCGCGGTCGGGGCGGAGGGACAGGCTGGCCGCGATCATCATGGCGGCGCCGAAGAGGTGGAGCGCGACGAGTGCGCGCCTGCGCCGCCGGGTGCGCCAGAGCGGGAACCGCCGTACGGTGATCCCGTTCCACCGGTCGAGCCGCGCCACGTGCGCCGCCTTCGCCGAGTCCCATTTGGACTGGTAGTCAGTTCCCGGCATCGAGGGCACCTTCCCCGACGCGGCCCGTGCTCGATTTCATCTCTCCCCCACGCGGTACACCTGTGTGGACAGTGGTGTGAACGGCTCCCGGTTGAACACGGCCTCGACCGGCAGCCCGAACACGGCGCACAGCCGCATCGCCAGATCGAGGCTCGGGTAGTGATCGCCTCGTTCGAGCGCGCCGATGGTCTGCGGATTGACCTCGACGGCCTCGGCGAGCGCGGCACGGCTCATGCCGCGCTCGGCCCTGAGCACCTGGAGCCGGTTGTAGATCGGCAGCTCTTTGCCGCGCCTGACCGGGCTCATGCGACGTACTGTTGCAAAAACCCAACAAGACGTCAAGTAGATGCCATCAAATTGCCGGTGAGGGGTTCCCTGGGGCTCGCTCGCGTGGTCCCGGGGACCACGCACGAGGGAGAAAGGGTCAGGCGATGCCGACCAGTGCGCGTTCCACGAGTTCGGCGACCCTGGGCCCGGCCGCGTCCGCGTCGGCCGGCACGAGCCCGAGCCGGGTGCGGCGGTGCAGGATGTCGGCGGCGTCGAGCGCGCCTTCGTGGCGCACGCCCCAGAGCACTTCGGCCGCGGTCACCTCGCCGCCGTCGTAGAGCGGTGCCGCCATCGCCGGGTCCACCTCGCCCGCGGCGGCGACCCGCGGCGCCTCCGTGCCGTACTTGGCGACCAGCCTCGGCGAGGCGTCCACAGTGGACAGTTGACTTCGGCGCGCGGCGCCGAGCAGCGGCAGCCGGTGCGTCCGCGACGGGCCGCAGTGCAGCCCGGCCTCGGTGATCGCGGTGTCCACCGCGTCCGCGGCCATCCGCCGGTAGGTGGTGAGCTTGCCGCCGACGATCGTGATCACGCCGTCGCCGGAGGTCAGCACGGCGTGCTTGCGCGAGAGGTCCGCGGTGCGCGCGCCGTCGGTCTCGATCAGCGGCCGCAGGCCCGCGTAGGCGCCGATCACATCGGATTCGGTCAGCCGCACCGAAAGCGCGGTCGAGGCCACCGACAGCAGGAAGTCCACATCGGACTGCGGGACCTCGGGGGTGTCGGGGATCTCGCCGTCGGTCGGCTCGTCGGTGATGCCGAGGTGGACCCGCCCGTCCGGCTGCGGCAGCAGCAGGATGAACCGGCTGTGCTCGCCCGGCACGCCGACCATCACCGACGACCTGCCGATCGGCGCGCTGCCGGGGGCGAGCACGAGATGCGAGCCGCGCGAGGGGCGCAGCCGCACCGACGGGGCGAGCTGCCCCGCCCAGACGCCGGTCGCGTTGACCACCTTGCGGGCGTGGATGTCCAGTTCGCCGCCGGTCAGCTCGTCGCGGGCGCGGACGCGATCGCCGGTGACCTCCAGCGCGGAGAGCCTGGTCAGGATCCGCGCGCCGAACGACGCCGCGGTCCTCGCCAGCGTGACGACGAGCCGGGCGTCGTCGACGAGCGCGCCGTCGAACGAGAGCAGCGCGCCGCGAAGACCGCTGCGCCGCAGCCCCGGCGCGAGTGCCATCGCCTCGGCCGCCGGAATGCTCCTCGGCCGCGGCAGCACCCTCGACGGCGTACCGGCCGCGCGCCGGAGCAGATCGCCGGCCTGCAGGCCCGCGGTGATCAGCGCCTGCTGCGGCCGGGAAGTCTCGGCGTGCAGCGGGAAGAGCTGGGGTGCGGTCCTGGTGAGGTGCGGGGCGGTCCTGGTCATCAGGATGTTCCGCTCGACCGCGCTCTCGTGCGCGAGCGCAACGTCTCCCTTGGCGAGGTAGCGGAGGCCGCCGTGCACGAGCTTGCTCGACCAGCGCGAGGTCCCGAACGCGAGGTCGTGCGCCTCGACGAGCGCGACCGAAAGCCCGCGTGACGCCGCGTCGAGCGCGATACCGGCACCGGTGACGCCGCCGCCGACGACCACCACGTCCACCCGCGCGCCCGCCGCCAGTTCTTCGAGTTCCCGCTCGCGGCGCCCCTTGTTGAGGGAGCCGCTGATCATGGGCGCAACGCCGCGCCGAGGAGGTGGGACAGCTCGTCGAGCAGCTTGTCCTCGGCGACGCCCGCGGCGGCGGGACGGAGGGAGAAGGCGAACGACTGGATGACGAGCAGCAGCGTGCGGGCCTGCGCGGCCTCGTCGGCGACCCGGATCGACCCGTCGTCGAGCCCTTCCTTCAGCAACGAGCTGATCACCCCCTCGGCGAACCGCTGGGTGGTGCCGAGCCGCTCGACGATGTAGGGCAGCACCATCTCGGCGTCCTTGTCGAGGACGGTGCGCATGAGCGCGTTCGAAGCGAGCGCGCGCACGGCCGCGACCGAGCTGAGGACGAGGCGCTCGCGCGCGGTCGCCGCGCTGCCGCCTTCCTCGCTCGCCTGCCACAGCAGCGTGCCGAACTCCCTCGTCATCAGGGCGGCGAGCACGCTGCGCACGTCGGGGAAGCGCCGGTACAGCGTCATCCTGCTGACCTTCGCGGTCCTCGCGATCTCGGCGAGCGTGGTTCGCCGCACCCCGCGGTCGAGCACGCACGAGCGAGCCGCGTCGAGCAGCACGTCGTCGGAGACCCTGGTGGACGCTTGGCGGCTGCGCGTGTCGGCGAGCGCGCTCGCGGCCCGTGACTCGCTGTGACGTTCATCGTCCATATGTCACACTGTAATCGTGAGCGACATCGTTGACCACTCCGTTCTTCCGGCTACCCAGTGTGCACTCCGCGACGTGGGGAGCCGGTCATGGTGATGGATCACCGAATCCGTCACGGGTGGACCCCGGACGGGGGAGCCGCCGCGTCCGTGCCCCCCAGCGCGGTGAACTGGCTTCGCGAGCGTATCGGCACCTTGACCCCCAGCGCGGCGGTACCACCCGGCTCCGCGATCGCGGTGCCCCCGAGCGCGCTCGGCGAAGCGGCCTCGGGCGATCTCGCCGGTGCCGTCGGCGCTGCTCACGTGCTCGAAGACCCGCGCGAGCGGCTGGGACGGGCTGGCGGCCTGTCCTATCTCGACCTCCTGCGGCGGCGGTCCGGCAAGGCCACCGTGCCCGACGCCGTGGTGCTGCCCGCGGACTCCGGCGAGGTGCAGCGCGTGCTGGAGGTGTGCGTCGCGCACGACATCGCGGTGGTGCCCTTCGGCGGCGGTACCTCCGTGGTCGGCGGCGTCGCCGCGCTCCGCGGGCCCAAGCACGCCGTGATCGCGCTCGACCTGGCCAGGCTCGACCGGCTCGTGTCGATCGACCCGGTGTCGCGGATCGCCGTGCTCGGTGCCGGTGTGCGCGGGCCGGACGCCGAGCGGCTCCTCGGCGAGCACGGCTTCACCCTCGGGCACGTGCCGCAGTCGTTCGAGCGCGCCACCATCGGCGGGTTCGCGGCGACCCGCTCGGCGGGGCAGGCGTCGTCGGGGTACGGGCGGTTCGAGGACATGGTCACCGGCGTCCGCCTCGCCACCCCGCGCGGGCAGTGGCGGCTCGGGGTGGCGCCCGCGTCCGCGGCGGGTCCGGACCTGCGCGCGCTCGCCGTCGGCAGCGAGGGCACTCTCGGCGTGCTCACCGAAGTCGCCCTGCGGGTGCGTCCGGTGCCCGAGTCGCGCCGTTACGAGGGGTTCTTCGTGGACGGGTGGGACCGGGGGACCGAACTGGTGCGCACGCTCGCGCAGTCGGGCCTGCTCGCCGATGTCACGCGGCTGTCCGACCCCGGCGAAACCGAGGTGTCACTCGCCCTGAACGGCGGGCTGAAGACCCGCCTGCTTCGCCGCTACCTGTCCGCGCGCCACCTTTCCGAGCCGTGCATGCTCATCCTCGGCTGGGAAGGACTTTCCCGGCACCGCAAGGAGACGCTCGCCGTGCTGCGGAAGTCCGGCGCGGTCCGGATCGGACGGTCACTCGGGGAATCGTGGCGGCACGGCCGGTTTGCCGGGCCGCGCCAGCGGGACACCCTGATGGACCTCGGTGTCTGCGTCGAGACCTTGGAGACGGCCGCGCGCTGGTCCGGCCTCACCCGGCTGCGGGAGGCGATCCGCGCGGCACTGACCGGCGCGCTGGGCACCCCGGTGATCATGTGCCACATTTCCCACGCCTACGAGACCGGCGCCTCGCTGTACTTCACCGTGCTCGCCGCGCGGGACGGCGCCGACCCGGTTCGGCAGTGGCAGCGGGCGAAACATGCCGCCAGTGCGGCGATCGCGGGCGCCGACCGTCCACTCGGGACGATCTCGCACCACCACGCCGTCGGTGTCGACCACGCGCCCTACCTGGAGGGCGAGATCGGCCGCGTCGGCGTCGAGGTGCTGCGCGCCGCCAAGGCGGCCGTCGATCCCACCGGCATCATGAACCCCGGCAAGCTCCTCGGCTGATCCCGCGCGATGCCCTGAAGGTGACCTTCGGGCATCCGCGTCCCCGAAGGTCACGGTGATGATGCGCGCGCGTCGATTCCGGTGAGATGGGTGGCGGAAACGCGGAGCCGCCGGGGGAGCAGTCCCGGGGCTGGATCCCTGAAGGTCACCCTCGGGGAATCTGACGCCGCGATCTCGCCCTTCGTGGCGGGTGGCGTGGTGATGCTGATGTCGTGAAGGTGCCTTTCGCGGCGTCAGATTCCCTCAAGGGCACCTTCGGGACGTTGAACCCGCCGCCGCCGTCATCCCCGGCCAGGGAAGTCCCGGCCGGGGATGACGGCTTCAGGGGCAACGGCACACCCGGGAGCGGGTCAGGAGTGCTTGCCCCGGCGCGTGTCGTCGTCGACCTCGATCTGCTCCTTGCGGATCTCGCCGGAGACGGTCTGCTCTTCGGTGACCTTCTCGGTGCCGAGGCGCACCCGCTCGACCGGCACGGCCTCCTTCTGCACCACCGGCTTTTCGGCGTGCAGCACGACATCCTGCTCTGCCTCGCCGATTTCGGCCTTGCGGCCCGCCTTCGCGTCGGTGATCGGTTCGCGCTCGATGCGCACTTCCTCGTGGCTGACCGGCACGGTCACCTGCTGCTCCTCGGTCACCACGTACTTGCGCAGCCGGACGTGCCCGGTTTCGACCTCTTCGGTGCCGACCTTCAGCCGCTCCTCGGAGCGGATCATGTCGTCCGAAGTGGACGCGTCGTGGCGCCCGCCCTTGGCCGCCGCGGCGTCCCTGCCGGACCTCTGCTTGTCAGTCATCTGCTTGTCGGTCATGTGCTTACCGCCCGCGGCGCCACCCGCCGCGCCCATCGCGGCGTCGCGCGTGCCGTCTCCGCGACCGGAGTGCTTGGCGTCCTCACGGTCCCCGGAGCGCGGGCCCGGCAGGCCGTAGTGCTTGTAGAGCTGGACGCTCTCCTCCTGGGAAAGGTGGCCTTCGGCGTCGATCCGCGGCGCGTCGGACACCTGGTCCTTGTCGACCGTCACGTGCAGGCCGTCATTTCCCATATCGGCCCCGGAAAGCGGCACGAAGCTTTCCTTCTGCCCGAACAATCCGGTCTTGACCGTCACCCACTCCGGCTGATGCGTGTCGTCGGCGAGGTAAACCGTGCCCACCTTGCCGATCTTGCTGCCCGAGTTGTCCATCACGGTGCTGTCGATGAGATCCTGCGGCTGGATCGTGCGTGCCATGGTTTCCCGCTCCTTTTCCGAGTTCGGATTCGCACTTCGGCTTCCCTCACCATCGGACCGTCCAAAGTGGGACGCAAGCGCTGGACCCTCGCCTGGGTGACCCCGTTTCGTGTCAGTTTGGGACCGAGGGTGACGGGGTAAGAAAGAAGGGGTGACCTGATCAGGTCGGGAAGAACATCGGTGTCATTCAAGAATGCGGGACGAATCGGCGAACAGGGCTATCCGGGCAGGTATCCGGGCAGGACTGTCCGATCGAGACCGTCCGATTCCGCCGGCTCGCCCACGAGCGCGACGGCGGCGTGCTGCTCGACGTCCGCGGTGCGGACGGGGCGGCCGTCGACGAGCAGCGGCATCCGCCGCGCGCTCGCGCCGACGTAGGCGAGCGCCTCGACGGCGGACCCGTCGTCGAGCCGGATTCGTCCACTGTGGAGCTTCGCGAGGTGGTACCGGTCGCCGCGGCCCTCGCAGACGTCGAGCACGGCGAGCTGCTCCGGCGTGGCGAGCCAGATCGCGTGGACCTCGGTGACGCCCGGCATCGCGGCGAGCGTCGCGGGGCGCTGCCCGTCCCGCTTGCGCAGGCCGGCGGCCCACACCGCGGCGAAGTCGTGGCAGGTCGCGCGCAGCACGGTCACCGCGCCGGTCAGCCCCAGCTCCTCGCGCAGCCAGGTGATCTTCGACGGGCACGCGTTCGACCCGTAGGCGAGCACGGGCGTCCGCCCGGCCAGGTCGGCCGCGCCGTCGATCTTCCGGAGCGCGCCCGCCTCGTGTACGAAGGAGAAGGCGGGACGCGCGCCGGGGTAGGGATCGGCGGGGTAGTCGGCGTCGGCGAAACTCAGAAGACCACCACGCTGCGGAGCACGTCGCCGTGGTGCATCCGCTCGAATGCCTGCTCGACCCCGTCCAGCGCGATCCGCTCGGTGACGAACTTGTCCAGCGGCAGCCTGCCCTGCAGGTACAGGTCCACCAGCATCGGGAAGTCCCGCGAGGGCAGGCAGTCGCCGTACCACGACGACTTCAGCGAGCCGCCGCGCGCGAAGAAGTCGATCAGCGGCATGTCCAGCCGCATGTCCGGGGTCGGCACGCCGACCAGCACCACGGTGCCGGCGAGATCGCGGCCGTAGAACGCCTGCCGCCAGGTCTCCGGCCTGCCGACCGCGTCGATCACCACGTCGGCGCCGAAGGAGTTCGTGAGGTCCTGAATGGCCTCGACGACCTCCTCTTCGGACTTGCCCTTGGTGTTCAGCGTCGCGGTCGCGCCGAACTCCTTTGCCCAGGTGAGCTTGCGGTCGTCGGTGTCCACCGCGATGATCGTGCCCGCACCGGCCAGTGCCGCGCCCGCGATCGCCGCGTCGCCGACACCGCCGCAGCCGATCACGGCCACCGAGTCGCCCCTGGTGACGGCACCGGTGTTGATCGCGGCGCCGAGCCCTGCCATCACCCCGCAGCCGAGCAGGCCCGCGACCGCGGGCTCGGCCTCCTTGTTCACCTTGGTGCACTGTCCACTGTGGACCAGTGTGCGCTCGAGGAACGCGCCGATGCCGAGCGCGGCGCTCAGCTCGGTGCCGTCGGTGAGCGTCATCGGCTTGGCCGCGTTGAACGTCGAGAAGCAGTACCACGGCTTCCCGCGCTTGCACGCCCGGCAGGTGCCGCACACCGCGCGCCAGTTGAGGATCACGTAGTCGCCCGGTTCGAGATCGGTGACGCCTTCGCCGACCTGCTCGACGTATCCGGCGGCCTCGTGCCCCAGCAGGAACGGGAACTCGTCGTTGATGCCGCCCTCGCGGTAGTGCAGGTCGGTGTGGCACACCCCGCACGCCCTGACCGAGACCACCGCCTCGCCGGGACCGGGGTCCGGCACGATCACCGTCTCGAGCGAGACCGGCTCGCCCTTCGCGCGCGCGATGACTCCCTGCACTTCCGCGGGCATGCCGTACCACCTTCCAGCAGCGTTGCTTCCGCTCGCAGCTTGCCACGGATCATGCCGGTATGGCGATAGCTACATTCGGGTGGTCGTCACGGCGTGATGACGTAGGCGATCCCGCCGGGCCCGCTCGCCACGCCGCCGCTGTCGGTGTGCCGCTTCGTGCGCTGCCAAATCGTCTCGAACTGGGCTCGCTTGTACACATTGCGCACGCGGTCGTTGCTGCTCGACGCCGGGTCGTTGACGATCACGTCGCCGTCCTCCGTGAACCCGGTGACGACCATGATGTGCCCCGCCGTGCCGTAGCCCGCCCCGTCCAGTTCGCTGGCGAGGAACGACTGCGACGTGATCACCGGGATGCCGCGCGCGATGTAGTCCTCGATGCCGGACAGCGAGTGCAGGCGCGTGATGTGCCCCTTGAGGCCGTAGTGCGCCGCGTAGGCGGTGTTGAACGGCCAGTTTCCCGTGCCGTCGTAGGCGTAGTCGAAGGTGTATCGCGCGGCGTAGGCGACGCTCGGATCGACGTAGCCGTCCGGGATCCAGCTCAGGTCCTTTTCGCCCGGACCGTGGCCCCAGTACTCCACCACCATCTCCGTCGACGCGGGGCTGCACCAGTTCTCACCGCCGCCGCCGTATTCGGGGAACTGTCCCTTGTGGAGGTTCTGGGCGTGCGCGGGCACCGGCAGCTCGATCCCGGATGCCTTGCCGGGCTTGGAGATCGGCACCTCGAACCGGTCGGGCACCGCCGAGGTCATCGCGCCGAGGCCGCTGACCGAAGGCGTTTCCTTCGACCCGGCTTCGCGGTACAGGGTGACCCGTAGCTGGTACGAGCGCAGTGCCACGCCCGGCTTCATCTCCAGGGTGTCCGTGCTGACGTCGGCGTTGGCATCGTCCTGGCCGTTCACGCTGGTGCGCTTGATGTCCCCGTCGCCGTGCGCCCACTGGCCCAGCACGTACCAGGCCGTCGTCGCGCCGCTCGCGGTCTTGCCCTGCGCCTCGACCTGCAGCCAGGTCTTCGCCGGGGTCGTCGCGTTCCAGGACGCGATGAGCTGGGTGGCGTCGAAGCCCTGCCCGTACTCCGGAGAGGTCCACTGGCCGAAGTCGTAGGACTTCCCGTCGTGCTGGGTGGTGCCCGCCGGCTTCGCGAGTTCGAGCCCCTTGGCGCCCGGCTTGGTGCCGTTCGCCGTGCCGTGCGCGAAATCCGTCCACTCGTGGTAGTCGATGGCCTCGTCCTGACGCGGCTGGGCCGCGACCGCCTGTCCCGTCATGGCCGCGATCATCGCGGCGGTCAGCAGGGTGATGATCTTTCGCGCGCGCACAGCGACTCCGTCCCTCGGCTGTCGAGGATTTTCACCCGTGGCCACCACAAAGTAAATGGTTCAGAGGACTGCTTGGCTCTGCGTGACCTTCGCGACGAGCTTGCCCGCGTCGTCGTGGATCTCGGTTTCGATCACGACGACCTTCCGCCCGGCGTGCAGCGGCGTCGACGTCGCGGTCACGTGCCCTCCGCGAACTCCGCGCAGGAAGTTCGTCTTCGACTCGATCGTGGTGGTCCCGGCGGCGCCTTCGGGAAGGTTGAGGAAGGCGCACACGGCACCGGCGCTGTCCGCGAGCGCCATCAGGACGCCGCCGTGCAGCGCGTCACCGAGCGTGCACAAGTCCTTGTCCCAGGCGAGCTTGGCGCTGACCCGCTCGGGCCCCGTCTCGACGGCTTCGATGCCGAGACGGGCCGCGAACGGCATGGTGGCGAACAGTGCGTCGGGGGTCATGCCGGGCAGCCTGCCCGATCATGCGCCGCCGGTCGACTACTTCGGGGTAATCAGCCGAGGGGATTGGCCAGGATCAGTTCGGTGTTCCGGTCGCCCGGCACGCCGACCTGGCCGAGATCGGCGTGGATGTCGTTGTACGAGAACTCCCGGTACAGCGACGCAAGCGCTTGCGGCGAGGAATCCGCGTAGTCGGCGGCGTACGGCGCCTGCGCCTCGACCAGCGTCGTGAAGACCGACAACGTGCCGTCGGCGTTGTCGGCGACCTCGATGACCCGCGCGTGCTGCGGGAAGTCGATGTGGGACGCGGTGTTGATCTCCCAGAAGCTCTGCTTCGGCGTCTTGCCCGCGTGCGGGATGATCTGGTCGCGGTGGGTGTGCCCGTTGACCCAGGCGAGCACGTTCGGGAAGCGCTGGAGCAGGCCGACGAACGCGTCCCCGTTCAGGCGCGGCTCCAGCAGGTGCCGCGCGTCCGGGAGGATGTTGCCCATCGTGCCGGACGTGTGGTGGCTGAACAGGATGAACAGCTCGTCGGTGACCTGGTGGGTGACCTTGTTGCCGAAGAAGTCGTAGTACGTGGAGCTGCCGCGCTGCAAGGTCTTCTCGACCCAGGTGAACTGCCCGAGCCCGATGGACCCGTCCGCGAACCCGGCCAGCGTCGTGGTGTCGAGGCTGATCCCGGTGATGCCGGGCGCGATCCGGAACGTGTAGTAGACGTTGATCCCGTCGGCGTTGTTACCGGTGAACCCGTGGCCTTCCGGGCCGGGGCCGGTGTGCGCGGTGTCGAGATGGGACTGCACGAACTCCGCGGTGGTGAACGGCCGCCGCCGCTCGTCCGGGGTCACCTTCCGGACCGTGCCGCCCCCGCCGAACAGTTCGGTGACCGGAACCGGCGCGCCCGGTTTCCTGATGGCCGAGGCGAGCCTGCGCATCGTCGACTCGTCCTTGCCGATGACCTTGAGATCGCCGGTGTACCAGTGCTCGATACCGGGGATGCCCTCGGGCAGGGTGCCGACCACGCTGTCGTCGTGGTTGCCGAACGTGCAGTACCACGGGATGTCGAGGCCGGGGGAGGTGAACTCGCCGATGGCCGCCGTCAGCAGGTCGGGCACCTGCGGGAAGCCCTTCTTCGTGTACGCGTCGTCGAGCTTCTTGGCCGGGTTCCAGAACGTCGGCGAGCCCGAGTCCTGCACACCTTCGTAGCGGGACGGGTCGCCGGAGTTCGGCACGACCTTGCCGCCGTTGAGGATGCCGAGGAACCAGTCCAGTTCGAGGTGCTCGTGGTTGTCGGTGTTGTCGCCGGTGGTCACCATGAAGTCGAACGGCCGCCCGGTGAACGGGCCGGCGCGCAGGCTGTTCACCCGCTCGACCAGCGCCGCCGTCGCCACCGGTCCCAGTGTCTCTTGTGGACGGTGGGCCGAGCCGATCAGCGGGTGCAGGTACTCGAACCGCGCCGGGCTCTCGGCGTCGGTGATGTGCAGGTCGGTGAACTGCACGAAGGACGCCTTCGCGGTGCGCCGGTCATCGCGGCCGTCCTTGCCTGCGGCCAGCTCCTGGCGCACCACGAGCGGCCAGCCGGGGCCGCCGGTCAACCGCGTGTAGGCCGGGCCTTCGGTGACCGGTGCGGCCGCGGTTTCCAGCGTCGTCCCCGCGGTGCTGACGCCGCGGCTCGCCGTCCGGCGGAGCGCGTGGTCCACGGCGCTCGCGGTCGGCGTGCACAGCAGCAGCCCCACTCCGGAAAGCCCCGCCGCGGTGACGAACCCCCGTCTGCTCAACTCCGCCATCAACCGCTCCCGTCCCTCGTCAGCTCAGCCGTCAGGTCAGCCCGGATGCACGATGCCGCATGACATTAGCCGGAGTGTGAACAGCGGCAAAGCAAAACGCGAAAATTAGTCACGTTAGCGGAGTCGACCCTGTGCTCCGGAGGATGCTCCGGACGGCCGAGAACGCGGCGTTGAATGCTCTGAAGGTGCCCTGGGGGTCAGCCCTTCAGGCCGGTTTCCGCGACGCCGCGGACCAGGTAGCGCTGGAGGAAGGCGAACACCAGCACGATCGGCAGGATCGAGACGACCCCGGCGAGGAAGAGCAGGTTGATCCTCGGGTTCTGGGAGGTCAGCAGCCCGGACAAGGCCACCTGCACGGTCCACGAGGACGGGTCCTGCGCGATCACCAGCGGCCAGAGGAACGCGTTCCAGCTTCCGATGAAGTTGATCACCGCGAGCGCCGAGACGAACGCCAGCGAGTTCGGCAGCACGATCCGCCGGAACACGCCCCAGTAACCGAGCCCGTCGAGCCGTCCCGCCTCTTCCAGTTCCTTCGGGAAGTCGATGAAGTACTGGCGGAACAGGAAGACGGTGAACGCGCTGAACAGCCCGGGGATGATGAGGCCGCGCAGGTCCGAGATCCAGCCGAGGCTGGACACCACGACGAAGCTCGGCACGAAGGTGACCGAGGTCGGGATCATCAGGGTGGCGATGATCGCGTAGAGCACCTTCTTCGAGTGCCGGTACGGGATCCGTGCCAGCCCGTAGCCAGCCATCGAGCACAGTACGAGCTGCCCCGCCGTCTGCAGCGTCGCCACCACGGTCGAATTCAGGATGCTGCGCAGGAACGGCACGTTCTCGTCGGAGAACAGCTCGGTGAAGTTCTCCCAGTGCAGCGCGCGCGGGAACAGCGTCCACCCCGGCGCGGTGATTTCCTCCCGTGTGGACAGTCCATTGCGGAGCAGCAGGTAGAACGGCAGCAGGAACAGCACGGCCGCGATCACGAGCGCGACCCACCTGAAGACGGCACCGATCCTCATCGCGCCGCCTCCCCGAACCGGAACACCTTGCCCTGCAGCAAGGTCACCAGCGCGATCAGCAACGCCAGAATCACCGCGCCCGCGCTGCCGCGGCCGAGGTCCTGCCCGCCCGAACCGAGCGAGGTGTAGTAGAGGTAGACCAGGGGCGGTCTGGCGAACGGTGGATATCCCCTCGAATCGCCCATGATGTTGTAGAACTCGTCGAAGGCCTGGTAGGCGTTGATCAGGTTCAGCAGCAGCACCGCGACCGAGGTCGCCCGAAGCTGCGGCAGCGTGATGTGGCGGAACGTCTGCCAGCCCGGTTTCGCGCCGTCCACCCAGGCCGCTTCGTAGAGGTGCTGCGGGATCCGTTGCAGCGCCGCGATGAACAGGATCATGTAGAACCCGAGCTGCAGCCACAGCCTCGCGGTAACGAGCACGACCCAGTACAGCGGCGGGTGCACGGTCCCGGTCCAGGCCACCGGGTCGACGCCGAAAAGTTCGAGCACGGTGTTCGCCAGTCCATATCGGACACCGGAGAACAACGACGTCTTCCACACCAGCGAAGCGACCACGTAGGAGCAGGCGAACGGCAGGAAGAACACCGAGCGGAAGAACGCGCGCGCGAACCGGAGCTGGTTGACCCCGATCGCGAGCGCCAGCGACAGCACGAACGTCAGCGGGACGATGAAGAGCGCGAACACGCTGAACGTGCCGAGGCTGGCGAGGAACGGCCCGTCGGTCAGCATCGCGACGTAGTTGGCCAGCCCGACGAACTCCGTCGGCGTGACGGTGTTGCGCGCGTCGAAGAGGCTCAGGTACGCGCTCCACCCGATCGGCAGGTAGGCGAAGACGGCCAGCCCGAGCACGAAGGGGCCGACGAAGAGCCAGAACGCGCGGGTGTCCCGGCGGTGCACGACGGACATCAGCCGAAGAGGCGCTTCAGCTCGTGCTGGGCCACGGACACCGCCTGCTTGGTCTGCTGCACCGGGTCGGCGCCCTCCTTGGCGATCTTCGCGAGCGCGTCACCGAGCGCGGTGTTCGACTGGGACGTCCACACCGGACCGCCGATGAGATGGCTGTGCTCCTTGACGAACCGCACCGCGTCGGCGGCAGGCCCTGCCTTCAGGCTGTCCGCCCTGTCGATCAGGGAGTTCCTGGCCGGGATGTGGAAGCCGAACTTCGTGGCGAACTTGAGCTGGTCGTCGGTCTGGTCGACCCACAGCCACTTGACGAATTCCCTTGCCGCGTCGACGTTCTTGCTCTTCGCGTTGACGCAGGCGCCGTACGCGCCGACCGGAACGGACGGTTTGCCGGCCCCGTCGAGGCGCGGGAAGGCGAGCACGCCGAAATCGTCCTTGAGCGCGGCGGCGATCTTCGGCACGTTCCACAGCCCGGTCCACTGCATCGCGGTGAGGCCGTCGATGAACGCGGCCGGATCGGACCAGTCGCTCGGCGCGCCGAGCAGCAGCGAGCCGTCCGCGTTCAGCGTGCGGAGCTTGCCGAACGCGACCGCCGCGCGCGGGTCGTCGAAGCCGACCTTGCGGTTGCCGTCGGTGAGGTAGTCGAGCCCCGCGGACCACAGCAGCGGCCCGCCGAGCACGGAGACCCCGCCGTCGTTGCCCACGAACAGGCCCTTGACCTTGTCCTTCGTCAGCCGCTTCGCCGCGTCGATCAGTTCGTCGACGGTCTGCGGCGGCTGCACGCCCGCGGCCTGCAGCATGCTCTTGCGGTAGAAGAGAACCTGCGTGTCGGCCGACTGCGGCACGCCGTAGATCCGGCCGTCGACGGTCTGCGCTTCGAGCACCCGCTGGCTGAAGTCGTCCCGCACGCCCGCGATCAGGTCGTCGAGCGCGACCACCTGGTTCTGCCGCACCCAGTCGATCTTCACCTGCGCTTCGAAGACGTCCGGCACCGGGCTGTTCTGCAGCGCGGTGACGATCTTCGAGTCGTAGTCGCCCGGGTTCCACTGAACGTCCACTTTGGCCTTCGAGTAGGCCGCGGCGTACTTGCGGACGGCTTCCTGCACGCCGTCTTCGCCGTAGGCGTGGTACCACTGCTGCAGGGTCGCGCCGCCGTTGCCGGGTCCATCACCTCGCCCGGTGTTGGAGCCGCACGCCGCGGCGAAGGCCACCACGGCCGCGGATCCGGTCAGCGAAATGAACGAACGCCTGCTGTGCGCCATGCCCTACCTCCCAGAAAGAGTGCCGTGGCGCGCTCACGCGGGAGCACGCCACGGCACAGTACGCTGGCGGTGATTTTCCGCTCTACAGCTGGCTGATGTCGAGTTTTCCCTCGGAGTGGAACGCGCGGAGCCGCTTCTTGTCGAACTTGCCGACACTGGTCTTCGGCACTTCCTGGACGAAGGTCCAGTTCTCCGGGAGCTGCCACTTGGCGACCTTGTCCGAGAGGAATTCGCGCAGTTCCCCGGCGGTGACGCTCTGGCCCTCCCGCAGCACCACGGCGACCAGCGGGCGCTCGTCCCACTTCTCGTCGGGGATGCCGACCACGGCCGCCTCCGCGACCGCCGGGTGCCCCATCACCTGGTTCTCCAGGTCCACCGACGAGATCCACTCGCCGCCGGACTTGATCACGTCCTTCGCCCGGTCGGTGAGCGTCAGGAACCCGTCGGGGGTGACCTTGCCGACGTCACCGGTGCGCAGCCAGCCGTCGTGGAACTTCTCCGGGTCGGGCTCGACGCCCTCTTCCCCGGAGTAGTAGGCGCCCGCGATCCACGGCCCCCGCACCTCGAGCTCGCCGACGCTTTCGCCGTCCCACGGCGCTTCCGACCCGTCGTCGGTGATCAGGCGCGCGTGCACCGACGCCGGGAACCTGCCCTGCGTGTACCGGTAGCTCCAGGCCTCGTCGCCGGTGGCCGACGCGGGCGGGCGGGCGACGCTGCCCAGCGGCGAGGTCTCGGTCATGCCCCACGCGTGCAGCACCGGTACGTCGTACTTCTCCTGGAAGGCGTGCATCATCGACGGCGGCGCGGCCGACCCGCCGACCACGACCTCGCGCAGGTGCGAGATGTCCTGCGGGTTCGCGTCGAGGTGCTGCAGCAGGCCCTGCCAGATCGTCGGCACGGCGGCGGCGAAGGTCGGCTTCTCGGCGGCGAGGATCTGCGCGATCGGGCCGGGCTGCAGGAACCGGTCCGGCATCACCAGCGAGGCGCCGACCATCAGCGCCGCGTACGGCAGGCCCCACGACATCGCGTGGAACATCGGCACGATCGCGAGCGCCGAGTCGTGCTGCGCGAGCTGCATGCTGTCGCTCATGCACACCTGCATCGAGTGCAGCCAGATCGAGCGGTGCGAGTACGCGACCCCCTTGGGGTCACCCGTGGTGCCCGAGGTGTAACACATCGCGGCCGCCGAGCGCTCGTCGACCTCGGGCCAGTCGAAGGTGCCGGGCTGGGCGTCCAGGAGTTCCCCGTAAGAGTGAACCTCAACTCCAGCTGGAGCCTCCAGCTTGCTGGCGTCACCGTTCGCGACAATGACGTGACGGACCGTCGTCATCTCGGGAAGTTGCTTCGCCAGGAGCGGGATCAAGGTTCCGTCCACGATGACGACGTGGTCCGCAGCGTGGTTCGCGACGAAGGTGAGCTGTTCCGGGAACAGCCGGATGTTGAGCGTGTGGAGCACCGCGCCCATCGCGGGGATGGCCGCGTAGGCGGCGAGGTGCTCGGCGTTGTTCCACATGAAGGTGCCGACGCGCTGATCACCGGTGACCCCGAGCCCGCGCAGCGCATTCGCCAGCTTGGCGGCGTGTTTTCCCAGGTCGCCGTACGTTTCCCGGCGCGCCCCATCGCCGGTCCAGGTCACGACCTCGCTCTTCGAGTGCACCGTGGTCCCGTGTTGGAGCAGCCTCGCGAGCGAAAGCTGTCCGTCCTGCATCGTGCTCAACATCGTGACTCCCGATCTACGTCGTTCGGTGGGGCCGGTACGCGATACGGCGACTCTAATGCCGCCTGCCGGAACCGGGCAGGTTCGGAACTGGCAACGTTCGAGCACGAAATCGTTTGGCCGGAAATCGTTATTCACCCCCCTTGTCCGGGTGATAAGTACGCTCGACCAGGTTGCCCGCACCGACGCTACCGGGTAGTAAGTGCGTGTCGGTTTCCCAGCCGAGTATGTCGTGGCGTTTACTGGGGCCCGTGGTAAGAGACGGCCTGACCAGCACTTGCGCCAAAGTCGGCGCCTGGGAACGGGCGGTCGCCGCGAAAGCGGTCAGTTGAGATGAAAGGACTAATACGTTGGCTCTGCCTACGTTGACTCCGGAGCAGCGCGCGGACGCCCTGGCCAAAGCGGCCGAGGCGCGGAAGGCCCGCTCGGAGCTGCTTGCGTCGATCAAGTCCGGCAAGGAGAGCATTGAAAAGGTGCTCAAGAAGGCCAAGGAAGACAAGACCATCGGTAAGACGAAGGTCACCCAGCTGCTCAAGGCCGTGCCCGGCCTCGGCGCGGTGAAGGTCGCCGCGCTGCTCGAGCAGGCGGGGATCGACCCGGACCGGCGCGCCGCCGGCCTCGGCGAGCGCCAGCGCGAAGCGCTCATCGACGCGCTCAAGTAGTCATCCGCGCTCGTGGGTGGTTGTGTTCGCCGCCGCCCACGAGCGTGGTGACCCGCGCTTCCGATGTGAGTGATCGAGGCCGCATCGTCGCTCAGCCCGGTCTCAGCCCCGATGGGCGGAGAATGGGCCGCGAGGGCGACGGCGGAGACCCCGCACGCCGGAAGTGAGGCGAGTGGTGACTGCGATCGGTGCGCGGGTGACCGCGGACGAACTGCTCGGCCAGTACGCGCCGGGCGACTTCTTCCTCGCCACCGCGCGCGAAACCCTGCTCGCGCGGGGCGTTGCCCGGTCCTTCACCGATGGTGACGCGGTCCGCCTCAGCGAGCGGGTCGCCGACGCGCTCGCCGAATCCTCCGCCGCGCTCGCGGTCGGCGCACTGCCGTTCGACACCGCGGGCGCACCGGGTCACGCGGTGCTGCCGTCCACTGTGGCCAGTGCACCGCCCGCACATCCCGCGGCGGCGGCTTTCGACCGCGGCGCGGTCGGCGTGCCCGTCGCGGTGCGCCCGGTGCCCACCCCCGAACTGCACGCCGAAGCCGTCGCGAAGGCGATCGCCGCGCTCAACGACCGCGACCTCCGCAAGGTCGTGCTCGCGCGGGCGCTCGACGTCGACTTCGACGAGGACGTGCGCGCCGCGGCGATCCTGCGCAACCTCGTCAAGGACAACGCGAGCGGCTACACGTTCGCCGCCGGCCTGCCGGGCGGGTACTCGCTGCTGGGCTCCAGCCCCGAACTGCTCCTTTCCCGCCGCGGCGATCGCGTCGTGTCGCACCCGCTCGCCGGTACCGCGCCGCGGTCCGCGGACCCCGTTGAGGACGCCGAAAACGCGGCCGCCCTGCTCGCGTCGCGCAAGAACCAGGTCGAGCACGCGGTGACCGTCGAGGCGGTGGTGGAAACCCTGCGCCCGTTCTGCCGCGGGCTGACCGTCCCGGATGGACCCCGGCTCGTCGCGACACCTGCCGTGTGGCACCTCGGCACCGGTATCTCGGGGGAGCTGGCAGACCGGGACGTGACCGCGTTCCGGCTCGCCGCCGCGCTGCACCCGACCCCCGCGATCTGCGGCTCCCCGACGGCCGCCGCGCGCGAACTCGTCGGCGACCTCGAACCGTTCGACCGCGGGTACTACGCGGGCACCGTCGGCTGGGTCGACGCGGCGGGCGACGGGGAATGGGCCGTGGCGATCCGGTGCGCGCAGGTGCGGGGGCGATCGATGCGGCTGTACGCCGGTGGCGGCATCGTCCCCGAGTCGGAGCCGGTGTCCGAACTGGACGAGACCTCCGTCAAGTTCCGGATCCTGTTGCGCGCCATGGGTTTGCCGCCGGAGCTGTGACCGCGCGCCGGGGTGCGGGGTTCCTTCGGGGTGGCTCCCGTAAGTCCGAAGTGGACGGTCAGGCCGGCCACGGGTGTTCGGTGACCTTGACCTCGTCCTCGGTGATCAGTGCGACGGCGGCGCGGTAGCCCTCGCCCGCGTCCAGGTCGACGAGCCGGAGGCGGGCGGGGTCGAGCGCGGCGTCCGTGGAGTGCACGAGCCGGGCGGGTTCGCCGGGGCCGGAGAGGGTGATGGCCGACGGCGGGATGCGCAGGCCCTTGCCGGTGGCCTTCATCAGCGCCTCCTTGCGCGTCCAGTACTGGAAGAAGACCGATTCCTTCGCCGAGGCGGGGACCTTCCGGATCGCTTCGACCTCCGCGGGGGTCAGGGTGTATTCGATCAGCGAGTCGTCGGCCTTGCGGCGGGCTTCCACGTCGAGGCCGACGGGTGTGGCCTCGGTGACGGCGAGGCCGACGCGGTCACCCGAGTGGGAGATGGACAGCTTCAGCTCGCTGCCGGGCACCGACGGCGGGCCGTGCTGCTTGCCGCAGTCCGTGCAGGTGGCGTCGAACGAGATCGACTTCGGGTCGCGGCCGAGGCGCTCACCCGCGACCGTCTTGCTCAGCACCCGCCCGGTCAGGAAGCGGCGCTTGTCCAGCTCCATCCGGTAGGCGGTGTGACGGCCGCGCTCGGCCTCGTCGAGGAACTCCAGGTACTCCGGGGCGTTCGGCAGCGGCTCGGCCCACCAGATGGCGCATTCGATCACGTCTGATCCCCCTTCGCGCCCTCCTCGGGCGCACCCTTGTCCGCCGGCTCTTCGAGCAGCGTCGCCTCGTCGAACGGCAGGCGGCCCGAGAGCACCTCCTCAACCCTGTCACGGTCGATTTCCTTGGTCCAGGTGCCGACGAGCACAGTCGCGACCGAGTTGCCCGCGAAGTTCGTCAGCGCGCGCGCCTCCGACATGAACCGGTCGATGCCCACGATGAACCCGACCCCGCTGACCAGCTCGGGCCGGTGCGAGGACAGCCCGCCTGCCAGCGTGGCCAGCCCGGCGCCGGTGACCCCCGCGGCGCCCTTCGAGGCGATGATCATGAACACCAGCAGCGCGATCTGCTCGCCGAGCGAGAGCGGCTTGTCGAGCGCCTCGGCGATGAAGATCGACGACATGGTTAGGTAGATCGCCGTGCCGTCCAGGTTGAACGAGTACCCGGTGGGGATCGTGATGCCGACCACCGGCTTGCTGACGCCGAGGTGCTCCATCTTCGCGATCACCCTCGGCAGCGCGGACTCCGACGACGAGGTCGACAGGATCAGCAGGAACTCGCGCCCGAGGTAGCGGAACAGCCGGAAGACGTTCACCTTCCCGACGAACCAGCACAGCGAGCCCAGCACCCCGAACACGAAGATCAGGCAGGTCAGGTAGAAGCCGACCATGATGATCGCGAGGCTCTTCAGCGCCGCGCCGCCGGTCGCGCCGACGACCGCCGCGATCGCGCCGAACGCGCCGACCGGGGCCGCCCACATGATCATCTGCAGGATCCGGAAGACCAGCCGCTGGATGTGCTCGATGCCGTTGCGGATCGGCACCCCGCGCGGGCCGAGCTTCTGCACCGCGAACCCGGCCAGCAGCGCCACCAGCAGCGTCTGGAGCACCTCGCCCTCGGTGAACGCCGACACGAGCGTCTTCGGGATGATGCCGAGCAGGAACTCGACGGTGCTCTCGGCGCCCTTGACCTGGTCCTGGCCCGCCTTCGCGATCTTGTCGGTCAGGTTCAGTCCCTCGCCGGGGTGCAGCAGGTTGCCGACGATCAGGCCGATCACCAGCGCCACCGTCGACATCACGAGGAAGTAGCCGACCGCGAGGCCGCCCACCTTGCCGACCTTCGCCGCCTTCGCGACCGAGCCGACGCCGATGACGATCGTGCAGAAGATGATCGGGGAGATCATCATCTTGATCAGGTTGACGAAACCGTCCCCGAGCGGTTTGAGGCCCTTCGCGAAGTCGGGGAACGCGAACCCGACCACGATCCCCAGCGCCACCGCGACGATCACCGCGATGTACAGGTAGTGCGTCCGGTCCCGGCGCTTCGGGGCCGCCTGCGTCGTCGTCATTTTCGTGAGGCTCCTCACCGTGTGATCTGGCTGGGGAAACCTACGACACCATCGCTGTCCGAGCCAACCAGGTGTTAGCCTCGAACTAAGCAAGCGCTTAATTACCGCGAGGAGCCGCCGACGATGGACTTCACCCTCAGCGTCGAAGAACGGGAAGTGCGCGACTGGGTCCGCACCTTCGTGCAGAAGGAGCTCGTGCCCCGTGAGCAGGAGGTGCTCACGCGCGAGCGCGCGGGCCGGCCTGGCGTCACCGCCGACGAGATGGCGGAGCTGCGCCAGAAGGCGAAGGACTCCGGGTTCTGGGGCGTGCAGACGCCGGAGTCCTACGGCGGCATGGGGCTGTCCGCGGTGATGACCGCGTTGCTCGAAGCCGAGCTCGGCCGCACGTTCGTGCCGTTCAGCTTCGGCGGGTCCGCCGACAACATCCTCTTCCACGCCAACGACGAGCAGAAGGAGCGCTACCTCCTGCCGACGATTTCCGGCGAGCGCAAGTCCTGCTTCGCGATCACCGAGCCCGGCGCGGGCTCCGACGCCAAGGCGATCAGGACCTCGGCGCGCAAGGACGGCTCGGACTGGATCATCAACGGCGAGAAGACCTTCATCACCGGGGGCAACGAAGCCGACTTCGCGATGGTGTTCGCCATCACCGACCCCGAGAAGGGCGCCGACGGCGGCGTCACCTGCTTCCTCGTCGACCGCGACATGGGCTGGCGCTCCGAGTACATCGACACGATGGGCGAATGGGGCCCGGCGTCGCTGATCTTCCAGGACGTGCGGGTGCCCGAATCGCAGATCCTCGGCGAGCCCGGCAACGGCTTCGGGCTCGCGATGCAGTGGATCGGCCGCGGCCGCTACCTGCTGCCCGCGAAGGCCATCGGATCGTGCGAGCGGTTGCTGTCGATGGCGATCGAGCACGCGAACACCCGGCAGACCTTCGGCGCGCCGATCGCGGAGCGGCAGGCGATCCAGTGGATGATCGCCGACTCCGGCGTCGAACTGGAGGCGTTGCGCTGGCTCGTGCTGCACGCCGCGTGGCAGGTGGACGCCGGCCTCGATTCACGGCACGCGCAGTCGATCGCGAAGCTCTACGGCGGGACGAAGGCGAACGAGATCGTCGACCGGGTCCTGCAGATCCACGGCGGTATGGGCTACACGCGGGAACTCCCGGTCGAGCGGTGGTACCGCGAGCTGCGGCTGCTGCGGATCTACGAAGGGACCGACGAGATCCAGCGGCGCACCATCGCGCGGAACCTGTTGAAGGGGCACGTGAAGGTCGGCGGAATCCTCGGCTGAGCGCCGTGCGATCTCGCTCCTGATGGCCAAATGAGCGCGATACGAGTACGGAGTGTGGGCGGCTCGCCCACACTCCGTACTCGAGAAATCCGGCGAGGGGTCAGTCGTGGGAGGCCTGCTTGCGCACCGCGATCGGCACGCCTGCCAGGTCCTCCTCGTTGCACAGGAGTTTCACGTCGTAGTACGGCGAACCCTCACGGTCGTCGTAGTCGAGGTGCAAGGCTAGAACGTCGACCGGCTCTCCGAGCCACTCTTGAGCCTGACGGAGCCATCCCGCGCACCGTTCCAGCGCGGTGGGCAGATCATCGTCGCGAAACTCCACCGGGCGGTAGGGCACATCCTGTACCTGATCCCGAGGGTGTGTCGGCACCGGCAAGCCCGGTGCGAGACCCGAGTCGTCCAGTTCTAGTTGGATCGTTTGCTCAGTCACCCTTCCAGGCTCCCCCAGCAACGCGAGTTGGGCAAGGTGTAGGGGGAGGTCAGGACGGTAAACCCCACACACGAGCGACGATTTCCCCCGCTGTTGCCAGATCCGCACCACTGGCCCGATCGACGCAGCCGAGCGCGCGCAAGGCCAGTGCGGCGTACTGCGCGGCCAGGTCGTCGAGCGAAAGCGCGCCGTGCGGCGAATACCACCGCGCCACCCCGCTGCACATTTCCAGCAGCGCGCGGCGGGTGACGCCGGGGTCACCCGCGACGAACCGCCCCGCCGCCATGCCATCGGAAATCGCCAGCGCCCACTGTTCTTCGTAGGCGTCGCGAAGGCGGACCACCTCGTGCCGCGCCGGCTCGGACAGCGACCTGACCTCGTTGTCCACCACCTGTGTTTCCGCCGGGCGCAACGCGTGCGTGCACACGTGCAGCGCGACCAGTTTCGCCAGCCGCGCCCGCGGATCGGCGGTGGAACCGGCGATTTCGCCCGCCGCGTCGAGCAGGCGCGTGAGCGCGTCGCGCATGATGCCGGCGAGCAGGTCCTCCTTGGTGCCCATGTAGTGGTACAGGCTCGCCGAGGAGAGGTTCGCCGCCTGCGCCAGTTCCCGGATGCCGGTACCGTGGAAACCCTTGTCCGCGAACAGGTTCACCGCCGCGCGGCGAACCCTCGGCTCGGTGCCGCCGGTCAGCGCCATGCTCTGGCCGTCCGGTCGTAGCTGCCTTCGAGCGGGTTCGCCGCCTTCCGCAGCTCGCCCTTCGCCACGCGTTCCGACGGGGTGAGCGGCAACGAATCGCGGTAGGCCCAGTAGCGGGGAACCTTGAAGTAGGCCAGTTTCGCGGCGCAGAACTCGGCCAGCTCATCCGGTGGCAGCCGTTCGCCGTCGCGAACCACCACGTAGGCCTGGATTTCTTCCCCGCGCAGCTCGTCGGGCACCGCGAGCACCGCGGCGAGCCGGACGTCCGGGTGCAGCAGCAGTGCGCGCTCCACCTCGTCCGCGGAGATGTTCTCGCCGCTGCGCCGGATCATGTCCTTCGTGCGGCCCACGTAGTAGACGCGGCCTTCGCCGTCCATGTGCGCCAGGTCGCCGGTGCGGAACCAGCCGCCGCGGAACGCGCGCGCGGTCGCCTCGGGATCGTCGTGGTAGCCGTGCATCAGGCCGATCCCGCGGATCAGCAGTTCCCCGGTTTCCCCGCGCGGGACGGGAGCGCCCGACCCGTCGGCGATCATCACCTCGCGGTCGCGCGTCGGCCGCCCGATGCAGCCGGTGCCGACCGCTTCGTCGTGGTCGCTGGGCCCGACGCGGAGGTCGCCGCCGGTTTCGGTCATGCCGAACGCCTCGTACCACGGGACGCCCCAGCGCCGCTCCAGTTCGGCGTGCAGGTCGCGCGGGATCGCCGACGCGCTGATCGCCCGCACCCGGTGCGCGCGGTCCTCCGGTGCTTCGTCCGCCCGCAGCAGGAGCGTCGGCATGAGGCCGAGGCAGTAGAACCAGGTGACACCGTGTTCGCGGACCTTTGCCCAGAACGTCGAGGGGTGGAACCGGTCGAGCACCACCAGCGTCGCGCCCGCGGCGAGTCCCAACGCGACATTCCACTGTGGATCGATGTAGTGGAAGGGCTGCGCGGTCAGCAGGACGTCCGAATCGGACACGCCGGGCTGGTCGGTGACGAGCCCGCGCGCGAGCGTCGTCCAGTACCGGTGCGGGAGCACGCAGCCCTTCGGCGCGCCGGTGGTGCCGGAGGTGTACTGGATGTTCGCCGGCTGCTCGCCGACCGCGGTGAACTCCTCGCCGGTGCTGCCGGGTTCCAGTTCGTCCGGGGTCAGCACGCGTTCCACGGCGGTGCCCGGCGCGATCTTTTCCAGCAGCCCGGTGAACTCCGGCGCGGCGATCGCGAACCGCGCACCGGAGTGCTTCAGCACGTGCGCGCCGTCCAGCTCCCGGTAGTTGGTGTTGACCGGGACCAGCATCGCGCCAGCCTTCGCGAGCGCGAGCCACAGCAACGGGAACGCGGGTTCGTTGCGCAGCATCACCGCGACCCGGTCGCCCGCGCGCACGCCGAGGCCGCGCAGCGCCGCGGCCAGCTCGCCGGTGCGCTCGTGCACCTGGCCGAAGGTGAGCCGTTCACCGGTCGCGTCGAAGATCCAGGCGATCTCGTCGTGCCAGCGGGCGGCGGCCCTGGCGACCAGCGTGACCAGGTCGTCGACGTCTTCGAGATCCGTCATCCCCGGCTCCGGAACGCTTCGGAGGAGGCGGCGACCTCGGGGGAGTGCTCGGTGATCAACGCGTGGCTGATCTCCAGTTCGAGCGCGGCGTCGAGCGCGCTTTCCGTGCCGGAGTCCAGCGCCCGCTTCGCCATCGCGACCGCGGCGGGCGGGTGCCCCGCGATCCGGCCGGCCCACCCCATCGCGTGCTCCAGCAGGCCGTCCTCGCTCGTCACGGCGTTGACCAAGCCCAGCTCGCGCGCCTTCGCCGCGTCGAACCGCTCGTTGAGCAACAGCAGCTCCTTCGCCTTGAGCGGGCCCATCAGCAGCGGCAGCAGGCGGGAAGCCGCGCCGGTGACGCTCAGGCCGAGCGAAACCTCCGGGAAGGCGAACACCGCGCTCTCGGCGGCCACCACGAGGTCGCAGCCCAGCGCGAACTCGGCACCGGCGCCGATGGCGTACCCGTGCACGGCCGCGATCACCGGCGCGGGCAATGCGCGGAGCTTTCGCGTGACGTCCTGCAAGCGCTCCAGCCTTGCCCTCGAATCGCCCTCGGCCGGCGGCTCCTTGAGGTCGTGGCCGGCGCAGAACGCCCTGCCCCGCCCGGCGAGCACCACCGCCCGCGCGTCCCTGACCGCGTCCAGCGCGGTGAGCAGGTCGTCCACCAGCGCGGGGACCACCGCGTTCAGCCGCTCGGGCCGGTTGAGCCAGATCAGGGCCACACCGTCGTCGACCGCGTATTCGACGGTCCGCAAGGTCGTCTGCATACCCGTGAGCCTAGACGAGCCGATCGATCGATCGATAGGCTCGAAGGTATGCGGGTCGACGTGGTCTACGAAAACGCCAAGGTGAACACCGGTATCTCGCGGACGAACGCGATCGCCGTGCTGCACGGCCGCATCGTCGCGACCGGGGAGGACGCGCTCTCGCTCGGCGCGAAACGGCGCGTCGACCTCGGCGGCGCCCCGGTGGTGCCCGGGTTCCACGACGCGCACAACCACATGGCGCACTTCGGCATCGGGCTCGACGAGGTCCAGCTCGGCTCGGAGCAATGCCGGAGCACTCAGGACGTGTACGACGCGATTGCCCGCCGGGCCGCGAGTACCCCGCCCGGCACCTGGATCGTCGGCCGCGGCTACGACCAGAACCGCCTCGACGGCGGCCACCCGACGAGGCACGGGCTCGACCGCGCCGCACCGGGCCACTTCGTGCGGGTGAAGCACACTTCGGAGCACATGACGGTGGTCAGCAGCAGCGTGCTCGACCGGCTCGACCTGGCGAACGTGCCCGAGGGCGGCGATGTCGTGCTGGACGAGCACGGCTCACCGACCGGTCTGCTGCGGGAGCAGGCGCAGCTCATGCTGCGGCCGATGATCTTCCCGGTGCCGATGGAATCGGTCATCCGCGGCTTGGCCAGGGCGGGCAGGCAGTACCTGTCCGAGGGCATCACGAGCGTGCAGGAGGCCGGGATCGGCGGCGGGCTCGTCGGCCAGACACCGCGTGAGCTCGCCGCGTACCAGACCGCTCGCGACCGCGGGCTGCTGCGCGTGCGGAGCACCGTGATGGTCGCCTCCAGCATGTTCCACGAGATCGGGGAGGACACCCTCGGCCTCGATCTCGGCCTGCGCACCGGGCTCGGGGACGACTGGCTGCGGATCGGCGCGATGAAGATCTTCGCCGACGGCTCGCTGATCGGCCGGACCTGCGCGATGCACGAGGACTTCGCTGGTGAACCGGGCAACCGCGGCTACTTCCAGGTGCCCGAGGACGAGCTGGCCCGCACGATCTCGCGCGCGCACGCCGCGGGCTGGCAGGTAGCGACGCACGCGATCGGCGACAGGGCCGTTTCGACGGTCCTCGACGCCTACGAAGCCGCGCTCGCGGAGAACCCGCGTGACGACCACCGGCACCGCATCGAACACTGCGCCGTGATCCCGCCTGCCGAGGTGCCGAGGCTCGCCGCGCTGGGACTCATCCCGTCACCGCAGGGCCGGTTCATCAACGAAATCGGCGACGGCATGCGTGCCGCGCTCGGGCCGGGCCGCGAAGACTGGTGCTACCGGCTCCGCAGCTTCCTCGACGCCGGATGCGTGCTCCCCGGCAGCTCGGACCGGCCCGTCGTGCAGGGCGCGCCGCTGCTCGGGATGGCGGACATGGTCCGCAGGAGGACGTCGAGCGGGTACCTGCTCGGTGCCGGCGAACGGCTCACCCCGGAGCAGGCGCTGCACGCGTACACGCAGGGCTCGGCGTTCGCGGCTTTCCGCGAACACGATCTCGGCACGCTGGAACCCGGAAAGCTCGCCGATTTCGCCGCCCTTTCCGGCGACCCGCTGACCGAGCTGGACGGCGTTTCGGTGGTGGCCACCGTGGTGGGCGGTGAACTCGCCTACGAGGCGTAGAAGCCGTTGCCGGGCAACGGATCCCGGTGCCGTGGCAGGTATGGGCTCATGCGTGAGGTCGCACTCCGCGATGGCGTGCCGTCATCGGCCCGCCCGCGTCTCGGTTGGGGCACGTGGCCATTTCCTGGGCCTCACCCTGGTCGGCCTTTCGGGGCGGGCTGTTCCGTTGGGCGCCATGGCCCCGGCACCGCCTGGGCCGGAGCCCGGCCACGTGCTGCAGGGGGCGGGCCCGCCTGCCGGTTCCGGCACCAGACCGGTCTCACGCCAAGGCCCGCGGCGACGCTGGTGCGCTTCACCCGTGCCGTCGGCTCGCGCGGCACGGGTTTCCGAGCCGCGCATCGGTGACGCAAGCGTGCCGTTCAGTGCGTGAGGAGGTCGCCGATCTCCCTGGCGCCTGCCGGGGTCACGGTGACGGCCTCGTCGCCGTGGTAGGGCTCGGTGCGGACGGCCCACCGGCCCGATTCCGTGTCGAAGACGCGCAGCGGGCGAGCGTCCTCAGCGGCGTAGAGTTCGGCAGCCGCAAGGGTTTCCTGCGCCGCGAGGCGCTGGAACTGGCGGACCTCCTTGCTGACCGCGACATCCAGCACGTCATCACCGTCGTCGCCGTTGATTTCGCTACGCAGCGCGGTGACCCCCGTGCCCGCCGCCCTGGGAACCCCGGCGGGCAGCATCTCCGCCAGCACGTCGCCGAGCCGCCGGTCCCGGAACGTGCGGACGTGGATCACGTCACCGGTCGCGGTCGCCGCGACGCCGAACCACGACCCGGCGGCGAGCATCCCCGTCCGGATCCCGGTCCGGTTGTCGGTGCACCAGCCGAACCGCGCCTTCGCCGGTTTGCTCAGCAGGTCCGCGATTTCGCGGAAGTCCGGCTCGCCGCCGTCGAACTGGGCCAGATCGGCGGCGGTGATCTTCGCCAGCCTCGCGCGTGCGCTTTCGCCGAGCCACACCGGGTCCGGGGCTAGCGCGACGTGCAGGCCGTGGCCGGTCGCCTCGGTGACCAAGGCCGCGAGCCGTCTCGCGGAGAACGTTTCCCCGCCTGCGAACCTCATTTCCGGTTGTCCCCCTACCGCTTTCCCCGGTTCCTACTGCCCGATCACCGGCTGGGTCGGCGCCCATCCGGTGCGCGGGTCGACTTCCTTCTCGTCCCCGTCGTCGAAGATGCTGTCTTCCTCGATGCCGTACTTGCGCTTGTGCTCTTCGTCCTCGGACTTGCCCTTGCCCCCACCGGCGCCCATCATCCCTTGCCCGCCACCGGCCGCGCCCTTCGCGCCGGGGGCCGCCGCACCGCCCGCCCGCGCGCCCTGCGCGCCACCGACGGCGCCGCCGGTCGCCTTGCCGCCCGCGAGCGCGCCCGCGTCGGGCCCGCCGGGTCCGCCGGGTTCGGCGGTGACGAACACGCTGCCGGTGCTCGCGCTGTCGCCGCCACCGCTGCCGGGGCCAAGGCCGCCCAGTGCGCCCACCGCGCCGGGACGCCAGCCGCCGACGGACGGATCGGAGGTGCCGGGTCTGAACGAGGCCGGGTCGTAGGAACCGGGCGTGGTGCTGTCGTCGGGGAGGTGGTTCCCGGTGTCCCCGCTGTCGCCGATGCCCTTGCCTGAAGGCCCGCGGTTCCCGCCTTCGGTGCCGGGTTGGCCCCAGCCAGGAGGCTCGGCGATCCCGCGACCGGGGCCACCGCCCGCGGTACCGCCACCGCCTTCCGCGCCCGGTCCGTGGCGGGGCGGCAGGACTGGCGAGCCGCCGCCCGGTTTCTTCGCGCCGCCACCACCACCCGGTTCGCCCGGCTTCTTTCCGCCGCCGCCACCCGTGGCGGGCCCGGTGCTGACGTCGAGCGCGTGCGGGTCGATGCTGCCGTAGGACCCCGGCATCATCCCGGCGTTGTGGTTGGACGACGTCGTCCAGTCGTCCATCGCTTTCACGTTTCCACCGAGTGCGCTGTGGTACGAGGTGATCTTGGCCAGCGCGGTGTCCTGGTCGCCGGAGAGCATGTCCCGGAACGTCTGGTCCTGGTCCGGGTAGGGCGGGATCTGCACCACTCTGCTCTTGGTGTCGTGGAAGGTGTCGCTCTGGTTCTGCAGCAGGTCCTTCGCCGTGGCCAGCGCCTGCGCGGCGTGCCCGTGCTCGACCGCCATCGGCCCCGCGCCCCGCTGCGCCGCACCCGAGGCCGCACCCGCCCAGCCCTCTTCCATCGAAGCCGCGAGCTTGGTGATGTCGTGCTCGCGGATCGTGTACTGCTCCTCGACCTTCTGCAGGGTGTTCCGGGCGTCCTGGAGCGAGCCGGTGCCACGGGCCTTGTCGAAGTTGTCGTAGATCTGCTGGGCCGTCATGAACTGGTCGGCCTCGGCCTTGATCTTGTCGAACTCCTCCTTGAAGAGCTCGTCGAAGGCGCCCACGTCACTGACCAGCCTTGATCGTCTCGACCACCGCGTTGGCAAGGTTCTTCGCCGCCTTGCAGGCATCCTGATTGTGTGCCTCGATGGCGAATACGGTGAACATCAGTTCATCGGTTACGCCGACGGAGATGCCGCAGTTTTTGGGCCGCTCATTCTTTGGTGAGTTGAACGCGGCCGGGTAGTCGGCTATTTCGGTTGGCTCGAAGTAGCCGTCCGGCCACATGTTCGCCTGGTGTTGATCGTATATTCTGCTGAGTCCATCATTTCTGATGGTCGCGTACGTAAGCCCCGCGTAGGTTTCACCGTTGGCTCCAAAGCTCCAGCTGCACGAGGCGCCATCGCCATCCGTGCGTGGCCCGTTGCGTTTTGTGACAGAAAATTTCTGGAGTTGCGACTCGCTCAGGCTGTCGCATGGTTTGTCTGTGAATTTGCCGGTGTTGAGCGGTGTCGTCACTCGTGGGGCCGAGGATCCCGGGGTGCGGCCACCGGCGGGCGCACTTCCCGTGCTCGTTGACGAAGGTGAGGATTTCGGCACGCCGCTGTCGAAAGGGTTTGTCGCGCTACCGTTCGAGCAACTGCACAGGACTGATACGGTCAGTGTGCCAAGCAGGCCGACAAGGGCCGCTTTTCTGGTCATCCGCTCTTTCCTATTCATGCAGGGCATCGCTGTTGCCGACGGTCTTGTGCAGATCGCTGATCGTGGTCTCTTCATGGGCGATGTATGTGCCGTTCGACTTGCGCAGCGCGTCTATGTACGCCTGCGCGTATTCGACCATCTTCCCGTTATGGTCGACTGCGGCAAGAATCGACTGTTTCGCCGCGCGAACTTGGTCGGCGGCAGGCTGGTCCGAGCTGGGTGGCAGGAGCGATTCCGCGTTGTTCTGGAGCTTCCAGCGATCTTCGTTGATGGCGTCGCGGATTTGTTCCCATTCGATGATCTTCTTCGCCGTGACCTCGGGGGCGAAGTGGTAGCCGCCGCCCTGGGCGCCGCTGGGGCCACCGGTGCCGAAGACGCTCTGGAGGCTCACCGTGCCGCCGTCGGCGACTCGGCTCATCTCTTCGTTCCGCGCTTCTTCGACGGCCTTTTCGACTTCCGTCTCCGCTTCGCTGTGACGTTGCTCGCCCGGCACTTGCGATGACCGTGCTCCGGGTGCTGCGGTGTTCGTGCCGACCGCGCGTTCCGCCGGGCCGAGTATGCCGCGCAGGAAGTCCTCCCCAGCGGTAGCCATCAGAGTGTCCCCTCACCCCTTGTAGTCAACCGGTTCGCCAGCGTACCCGAGCCCGGTGCGGAATGGCGAGGATTCGGGAACTTCTCCGTCGCGAAGGCCCCCGGTTAGGGTGATCGGGCAGTGAGGCACCGATAAACGTGGAGGGCGGCTATGCACGACGACGGCGGGCGTTCGACCGGGGCGGGGGCCCTCTGATGCCGGTGCGGGACGCCGAGGTCGGCGATATCGGGGAAATCTGCTCGCTGATCGAAGAACACGCGCGGTACGAGGGAAACGACGCGCTCGTCCTGGATCGCGTGGAGATGACGAAGCACCTGTTCGGGCCGGAGCCGAAAGCGTGGGTGCTGATAGTGGAGTCACCGGAGCATCCCGGCGAAGTCGCGGGGTTCGCGTTCTGCTCGTGGAACTTTTCGACCTGGGAGGCGCGGCCGGGCATCTGGCTCGACGACCTCTTCGTGCGCCCCGGCTACCGCCGGTTCGGGCTCGGCCGCGAACTGCTCGACGCCTTGCGCGCCCGCACCGAGGGCAGGGTCGAATGGGACATGCAGGAAGGCAACGAGAAAGCGACCGCGTTCTACGCCAAGCTCGGCGCCGAACCGGTACCGGGCTGGATCCGGTACCGGTGGCGACCGGGGGCCGTATCGTAGGCGCCATGTCAGACAGCTCCCAGCGCCGGTCCTCCTCCATCGAGGACTACATCCGGGCCATCTACGGCCTGGTGGAGCGGGGTGAGGCGGTCACGAACACCACGCTGGCCACCCGGCTCGAAGTCAGCCCGTCCTCGGCATCGGGCATGGTGACGAAGCTGGCCCAGCAGGGGCTCGTGGAGCACGTGCCGTACCGCGGGATCGAGCTGACCGCGGACGGCATGCTCCTCGCGCGCGGGGTCCTGCGGCGGCACCGGCTGATCGAGACCTACCTGGTCCGCGAGCTGGCCTACACCTGGGACGAGGTGCACGCCGAGGCGGACGCGCTGGAGCACGCGGTTTCGGATCGGCTGGTCGAGCGGATCGCGGCGAAACTGGGGAACCCGGTCCGAGACCCGCACGGCGACCCGATCCCGGCCGAGGACGGCAGCATCGAAGACGTGCCGACGTGCATCCTCGACGAGCTGCCACCGGGATCGGTCGGCGAGATCGTGCGCGTCTGGGACACCGATCCCGATCTGCTGCGCTACCTCACCGAGCACGCGATCGGGCTCGGCAAGCGGATCGAGGTGGTCGAGCGCCAGCCGTTCGGCGGCCCGATGGTGGTGAAGGTCGGCTCGCCGCCCGACGACGCGACGCACGCGCTCGGCAAGGAGATCGCGCAGGCGCTGAGCGTCGCGGTCCGCTGACCGGCACCGGCATGACTCCGGGTAATCGTTTTCAGGGGTTTCGGCTCCCCCGTTGAACACCGGAAACCCTGCCCTTGGACTCTGGCGATCAAGGTGGTGGCGGGCCTACTCTCGTCCGGCTGTCCTCCCACTGCTTTGGAGACGTCATGACGGGTCAGCGGACGCACGCCGGGCCTGCGACCGGAAAAGAGGTGGCGCAGCTCCTTTCCACCGGTCCTTTCGCCGATGCCCTGCGCGCCGCGATCGAAGCGCGCGGGCTCGGTCTCGAGCGAATCCGGTACCGGCTCCGGACCCAGGGGGTCTCGATCAGCTTAGCCACGCTCAGTCACTGGCAGTCGGGTCGGTGCCAGCCCGATCGGCGCACCGGATCGATGATCGCGCTGAGCCATCTCGAAGCCGTGCTCCGGGTGCCGCCGGGCTCGCTGGCACGGCTGCTGACGCCCGCGCGGGGTGCTTTCCCCCGCCCCGTGCTGCAGCGGTCCACGCCGCGCTGACGGGATAAGGGCCCGCTCGTGAGAGCGGTGGTCTTCGACGAATTCGGTGTCCTGCCCGAGGTCCGCGTGGTGCCGGACCCGGTGCCGTCCCCGGCCGGTGCCGTCATCGAGGTCGAGGCGACCGGGGTGTGCCGCAGCGACTGGCATTCGGGGCAAGGGCACGATTCCGCGGTGACGCTGCCGCACGTCGCGGGGCACGAGCCGGCGGGGCGGGTCGTCGAGGTCGGTGACCGGGTGTCCGCCAGGCGGGTCGGCGATCGGGTGACGGTCCCGTTCGTCTGCGCGTGCGGGACGTGAGCGCAGCAGATCTGCGATCGCGAGTTCCAGCCAGGCGCCTCCCCTTGGGGCTCCTTCGCCGAGCTGGTCGCGATCGGCCACGCCGAGGTCGACCTCGCTGGGAAGCGCCCGCCGCCGAGGTGCGCGCTGACCGGTGGCGGCGCGCACGTGTCCCTGGACCGCGCGGGCAGCCCGGCGACGTGTGCCGCCTCGGTCGCGAGCCTGCGCAAACGGGGACGCCACGGGCAAGTGGGCTGATGCCCCCGGCGCAGGGCGTGGCGCCGATCCCGATGCACCGGGTGATCGGCCACGAACTGGCGCTGCCCGGCAGCCACGAGTACCCGGAGATCCTCGAACCGGCGCGGAGGCTGGACCTCGGACGGCTGATCGGGCGACGGATCACCCTCGGCGAAGTACCGGGCGCGCTGGCGGCGATGAACGAGCCGGTGCCCGCCACCGCGGGCGTCACCGTGGTCGGGTCCTGGCGCAGTCAGTCCTTTTCGGACAGTCGGCGCGCGACCGCCGCCGTGGATTCCTCCTCCCGCCATGCGCAGTCCCGGCCGCGCGCCCGCGGATCAGCCGAAGAGGCCGTTCAGCGCGCCGAAATCGTCACCGGCGAGAGCGTCGTAGGTGCCGAGGCGGAGCATTTCCTCGGCACCGCGGCGAGCGGTCGTGTACGCGGCCTGCGCGAGGCCGGAGCCGGCGCTCACCCTCGCCACCCCGGCCGCCGCGAGCGCGGAAACCGAAGGCGCGCCTGGCCACACCATGATGTTCACCGGCGCGTCCAGCCGCGCGGTCAGCGTGGAGATCGCGTCGGTGTCGGCGAGACCCGGCACGAAGATCCCGTGCGCACCCGCCGCGAGGTACGCCTCGGCCCGCTTCACCGTCTCGTCGAACGGTGAAGCGAGCCCGCGCAGGTAGGTGTCGATGCGGGCGTTGACGAACAGGTCGGCGACCGAGGCGGCGGCCGCGATCCGATCGGCCTGCGCGCCGATTTCCAGCAGTGGCGCGCCGCCGTCGTGGTCGGCGTCCTCGATGTTCACGCCGACGGCTCCCGCCTCGGCCACCAGCGAGGCGGTTTCCCGCACCCCTTCGGGTTTCGTGGCGTAGCCGCCTTCGATGTCCGCCGTCACCGGAACCCGCACCGCGGCGGCGATCCTGGCCACGAGGTCGACCGCGCGGTCCCTCGACAGCCGGTCACCGTCGGGGGAGCCGAGGCTCCAGGCGACACCGGCGCTGGTGGTCGCGACCGCGCGGGCACCGGCCGCCTCGACGATCAGCGCGCTCGCCGCGTCCCACGCGTTGGGCAGCACGAGCGGCTCGCCCTTCCGGTGCAGTGCGGCGAATTCCCCGTGTTTTGCGTTCATACCGCCGATTCGAGCACGTTCGGGGTGTCCGCGCTGGCGGTTTTACGACATCACCGGTGCTCACCCTTCGCGGTGCACCTGGAACCCGGCGAAGCTCTGCGCCACCGGCATCAGTTCGATCGTGTTGATGTTGACGTGCGGTGGCTGCGCGCTCGCCCAGTGCACGCTTTCGGCGACGTCCTCCGGGGCGAGCGGGGTCATGCCCTGGTACACCGCGTCGGCCTTCTCCTGGTCACCGTCGAACCGGACGGTGGAGAACTCGGTCTCGCTCATGCCCGGCTCCACACAGGTCACGCGGACACCGGTGCCGTGCAGGTCGCTGCGCAGGTTGAGGCTGAACTGGTGCACGAACGCCTTGGTGGCGCCGTAGACGCTGGCGCCGGCGTACGGGTAGCTGCCCGCGATCGAGCCGAGGTTGATGACGTGCCCGCGCCGGCGCGCGACCATGCCGGGCAGCACCGCGCGCGTGCAGTAGGTGAGGCCCTTCACGTTGGTGTCGACCATCTGGTCCCAGTCGTCGACGCCGGCTTCTTGCGCGCCCGCGAGGCCCTTCGCCAGTCCGGCGTTGTTCACCAGCACGTCGATCTCGGCGAATTCGGCAGGCAACGCGGCGATCGCGCGCTCGACCGCGTCACGGTCGCGCACGTCGAGCGCGAGCGCGCGCACGGCTTCACCGAACTCGTTCGCGAGCGGCTCCAGCCTCTCGGTGCGGCGCGCGGCCGCGACCACGCGTGCGCCGCCCGCCGCGAAGCGCCGGGCGATGGCGGCGCCGAATCCGGCGCTGGCGCCGGTCACGAACACAGTCTGCTGCTTGTCGGCCATGATCGGAGTTCACCGTTCTCTCGGTACCGTGTGCGGTATCGACTCTAGGAAGTCGCTGAGCACGGCCGAAAACTCGGTCGGCCGTTCGAGGGTCGGCAGGTGCCCGGCGCCGTCGATCACCGCGAGCGTGGCCCCGGGGACGATCCGGTGCAGCAGCCGTGCCCCGGATACCGGGGTGAACTCGTCCTCACTGCCGACGACCACGAGGGCGGGCACGGCGGCACGGCTCAGCGAATCCTCGTACCCCGGCCGCTCCGCCCGGCCGCGCAGCGCGGCCGCGGCCCCTTCCGGCGCGGTGTTCCGCATCATGGTGAGCACGTGCGCGGCGACCTCGGGCTGTCCGGTGATCGTCGCGGGCGCCACCATCTTCGGCAGCACCTCCTCGGCGTACCCGCCGATTCCTTCGCCGAGCAGCCGGTCGGCCAGCCGGTTGCGGCCGATCCTGCCCTCCGGCGTCTCGGCGACCGGCGAGGTGTCCGCGAGGACGAGCCCCCGGATCCGCTCGGGGAAGAGCCGGTGGCACTCCATCACGATCTGGCCGCCCATGGACAGTCCCCCGAGCACTACTCGGTGCAATTCGAGGCAATCGAGAAGTGCTTCGACATCGCGTGCGAACACGTCGAGCGTCGTCTTGGCGGGCTGTTCGGCGGGCTGTTCGGCGGGCTGTTCGGCGGGCTGTTCGGCGGGCTGTTCGGCGGGCTGTTCGGCGGGCGCCGTCGTGCTGCGCCCGTACCCGCGCAGATCGGGAGCGATCACGCGGTACCCGGCCTGGCTGAAGTGGTCGATCTGCGGCTGCCACATCGTGCGGTCGAACGGGTGGCCGTGCACGAGGACGAGCGCGTCCCCGGCGCCGACGTCGTCGTAACCGAGCTCGATGCCGTTCACCTGTGCGGTGCTCATGGGTCTTACCTCCTTGAGCACGGACGCTATTCGGTGCACTATGAGAGTGCAATGAAAACAATGCTCTCGGTGCAATCGCTGCCCTAGGAGGCCGGTTCGTGGACGACGCCCGTGACTACCGGCTGGTCGCCGACCGGATCGCGGCGGACATCGCGTCCGGCCGCCTCCGGCCGGGTGACCGGCTGCCGCCGCAGCGCCGGTTCGCGCGCCAGCACGGCATCGCGAACTCGACGGCGGCGCGCGTGTACGCCGATCTCGTGCGCCGCGGCCTGGTGACGGGGGAGGTGGGCCGCGGCACCTTCGTCAGGGCGGGTTCGGCGGCGGAGCACGCGCTCGCCGAGCCGGCGGATGCCAGGGTCGATCTCGAACTCAACTTCGGGGTGCTGCCGGAACAACCGGCCCTGCTTTCGGCGAGCCTGGCCGAGCTCGTCCGCCCGGACCGGTTGCGGCACAGCCTGCGGCCGTCGGTGGTGCGGGCCGACGGCCGCACCCGCGAGGCGGTCGCGTCGGCAGTCTCGGTGCCGGAGTGGCGGGCGGACCCGGAACGGCTGGTGTTCGCGGGCAACGGCAGGCAGGCGATCGCGGCGGCGGTGGCCGCGCTGGTGCCCTCCGGCGGGCGGCTCGGCGTCGAGGCGATCACCTATCCGGTGGTCAAGGGCATCGCGGCACGGCTGGGTGTGCGGCTGGTGCCGATCGAGATGGACGAGGAGGGCGTCACGCCGGACGCGGTGCGGCGGGCGCAGGGGCTGCACGCGGTGTACCTGCAGCCCGCGTTGCACAACCCGCTGGGGGTGACGATGTCGGCGCATCGGCGCGAGGAGATCGCGCTGGTGCTGCGGCAACGGGATCTCGCGTGCGTGGAGGACCGCATCTACGCGTTCCTGCGGCCGGACCTGCCGCCGCTGGCCGCGCTCGCGCCGGAACGCGTGGTGGTGGTCGACGGTTTTTCCAAACGGGTGTCGCCCGGTCTGACGCTGGGGGTCGCGGTGGTGCCGGACGGGCTCGGCGGGAAGGTCTCGGGCGCGGTGCGGTCCGGTGTCTGGGCTCCCGCGTCGTTCGCGCTCGACGCGGTGACCCAGTGGATCTCCGACGGCACGGTCACCACCCTGGCACAGGGGAAGCGCCGTGATGCCGCCGCACGGCAGGAGCTGGTGCGCGCGCGGCTGGCCGGGTTCGCGGTGCGCGCCGATTCCGCCGCCTACCACGCCTGGTGGGAGTTGCCGGAGCCGTGGCGCGCGGAGACCTTCGTCGCCGCCGCGGCACGGGCCGGGATCGCCGTGACCCCGGCCGCCGCGTTCACCGTCGGCTCCGGTCTCGCACCGGCCGCGGTGCGGCTCGCGCTGTCCGCGCCAGCCGTGTCCACAGTGGACAAGGCGCTGGGCGTGCTCGCCGCTCTCGCCGCGGAGGGGTCCGACTTCGAGTGACCGGATCGGTCCGCTTCCGGACCCGATGATGCCTTATCCGGCACGGGGCCCGCGGCCAGACTGGGGGCATGAAGAGAGCACTCGTCGTGATCGACGCCCAGGAGTCCTTCCGCCGGCGCTCCGACTGGGAGGTCGCGTCCGATCCGGAGATCGCGGACAAGATCGCCGTGCTGGTGGCCGCGGCGCGGGCGCGGGACGAGCCGGTGATCTGGGTGCTGCACACCGAGCCGGGCTCGGGGACGGTGTTCGATCCGGAGTCGGGGCACGTGCGGCTGATGGCGGGGCTCGTACCGGCCGACGGCGAGCCGGTACTGCGCAAGACCGCGCACAACGCTTTCACCACAACGAACCTTCAGCAGCTCCTGACCGTCGCCGGGATCGGCTCGCTGGCGATCTGCGGTATCCGCACCGAGCAGTGCTGCGAAACGACCGCCCGGATCGCGTCCGATCTCGGGTACGCGGTCGAGTTCGTCATCGACGGCACCGCGACCACGCCGACCCCGCACCGCGATGCGCCCGCGGACCGTTCCGCGGCGGAACTGGTGGCCGATCCGCGCACGCTCCGCGTCGAGGACATCATCGCCCGCACCGAGTACGCGCTGGCAGGCCGGTTCGCCACGATCACCACCGTCGCCGAGTTCGCCGGTGCGGCGGTGGCTGGCGTACGCTGACCGGATCGTGACCAAGGTTGCCTTCCTCCTCGCCCCGGCCGTGCACCTGCTGGACCTCGCCGGTCCCGCGCAGGTGTTCTCGACGGCCGCCGACATCGGGCTCGGCTACGAGCTGGCCTATGTGGCCGAAACCGGGGAAGTGCCGACGGCGCAAGGCATTCCGCTGAAGGCGGGCACCGCCTGGCCCGGCCTGACCGCGGCGGACCTGATCCTGGTGCCGGGCTGGCGCGCACCGCGCCTGCCCGGCACCCCCTTCACCGAGGCGGTGTTGCGGAGGCTGCGGGAGCATCACGCGAACGGTGGCCTGGTCGCCAGCGTGTGCGCGGGCGCGGACGCGCTCGGCAGGGCGGGCCTGCTGGACGGCCGCCGGTGTACGACGCACCACGAGGTCCAGGACGAGCTGGCCGCCCGGTACCCGCTGGCGAGGGTGGTGCGCGACGTGTTGTACGTAGAGGACGGCGGCATCGTCACGTCGGCCGGTATCGCGAGCGGTATCGATCTCGCGCTGCACCTCGTCGCGACCAGGCACGGTCCCGGCGCGGCGGCCCGGATCGCGAGGTCGATGGTCGTCTACGCCCGCCGCAACGGCGATGCCCGGCAGACCAGCGCGATGCTGCGGCACCGCGCGCACCTCAGCGATATCGTGCACCGCGCGCAGGACCTGATCGACGCCCGGTTCACCGATCGCCTGCCGCTCGGCGATCTCGCGAAGGCGTCTGGCTGCAGCGAACGCACGCTCACCAGGCTGTTCGTCACCACGACCGGCCTGACCCCGTTGCGCTACCAGCAGACGCTCCGCCTGGAGCGCGCCGAACACCTGATCAACGGCGGCTCGGCCGTGGAGTCCGCGGCCCGCGCGGTCGGCTTCGAAGACGCCAGGATGCTCCGGCGGCTTCGCTCGCGGGCGGCCGCGGAACCGCCCACTAGCGCTTGAGAACATCAGGAAAGGAAAGCCGGAACCCGAGACGTCCAGCTTCCGCGGACGAGGACACGGGCAACACGGCCCCGGGAATCAACGACCGCAACCGCTCCGCTGTGGACACCGGATGCACCGGATCGGTCTCCCGGCAAGGGAAGCAGCTCATCGGCCACGGCCGGAGTGAACGAAAACGCCGGGTAATCCGCGAAGATCGGCAACGGGTCGGCAAAGCCAGTCGCCGAAAGCGGTGCGGAGCCATGATCGCCGCGCGCAAGGCCGTGTCGCAGCCGGGTGAGGAGCCCGCGAAGTCGATGGGCTGGTCGATCCCCGCCGCCGCATTGTCCGAAGTGGACCGGTGCCGGTGCTGGACAAACTGCGAACACGTCAACGCCGATCCCGTACCGGCGTTCGATCTGGTCGCCGCGCTGTCCTGGTGCGCATGGTGCCGCGGTCGAAGGTGTGGATCGGGCCACGCCTGCCGGGGACGAACTTCGCGCTGACGAAGGTGGCCGAGCAGATCAGCTCGACCGCGAACGCGATCGAGCTGCCCGACTACCGCGCGGTTACGCGAACAGCTTCTGCACGAAGGAAATGATGCTTTCCGCGGCGGAGCGCAACCAGTCGATGATGTTGTTGACGAGACCGGCCGACTGGCCGGGGTGGACGATGACGAAGAACAAGATCAAGACCACGGCCAGGATCCCGATGACCTTCCCCATGACCCCTCCCTTCCCAGTCGCCCCAACCTTACCGTGATTTGGGTGACTGAACACAGACCGCGAGCAATCTTGCCGGTATTGCCTGGTTCTGATCGCTGTGCGTGTTCTGGGGATTGCGCTGGGCTAACCGGCGTGCTGGAAACCGACCCGTTCGGCGAGGCAGGCCAGGTACACGGCCGATGCCCTCGCTGGATCGCGAATGTCCTGACCGGACAGCCTGGTCAGCTTGTCCAATCGGTACACCAGCGTGTTCCGGTGCACGTGCAGGGCCTTGGCCGCGCGCACCAGGTTGAAACCCGACTCGCACCACGCGATCACCGTCGCGACGAGCGCGGGGCGGTTCGGATCGTCGCCGAGGCCGCCGAGCTGCCCGGCGACGAACCGCGCCCGCGCTTCGTGCGCGGTGGTTTCGAGTAGCTGCGGCACGCGGAGGCCGTCGATCGGGAACACGGCCGCGTCGCCGCCGAGCTTCGAGCCGAGGCGCAGCGCGGCCGCGGCGTCGGTGTACGACCGGTGCAGCCCGGCGACGTCGGTGGCCGGTTCGCCGGTCCCGGCGAGCGCTTCCGTGCCGTGCCGTTCGCGCAGCAACGCGATCGTCAGCCCGGCGCGCCTGCCGAGCTCGGCTCGGCTCGCGGCGTGGTGCAGTACCGCGTACCGGCCGGCGCTGATCTCGCCGACGACGTCCTGCGGATCGCCGAACACCTCGCGGATCGTCCGCGGTGCCTCCGCCTCGCGCGCTTCGATGACGATCGCGGTCCTGGTCAGAGTCGGGTCCAGGCCGAGTTCTCGCGCGCGGGCCGCGAGCGCGCCCGGTTCGACCACGTCGGCGTCGTACAACGCGATGTCGCGGAGCAGGTCTTCCAGCGCCTGCTCCCGCAGCAGCCGTGATCTGACCAAAGTGGACTCGCGGAGCAGGATCTCGGTCTGCCGCTGCACCACGAGCCCGAACTGGCGGACTCGCCGCGGCGAGCCGGTGAGGCCGACCGTGCCGACCGCGACGCCGTCGATCACGATCGGCAGCGTGATCCCCGGCCGCACGCCGTGCAGGGCGCGCGCCTGCTCGGCCGAATGCGTCGCGGGTTCACCGGTGCGCAGCACCTCGACCGAGGCCTCGTGCACGGTGCCCACCCGCGCCGCGTCGCCGCTGCCGATGACCACCGCGTCCCGGCCGGTGATGAGCACGTTCAGGCCGATGATCGTGCTCGTCTCGCGCGCGATCTCCTGCGCCAGTTCGGAGGTCAGCAGCGGCGCGCTCATCGTACGAATCGTACAGCTCAAGCTGCTTCAAAGTGTGAATGTTCGTGCGGATCGTCCGCTGACTCCGCGGTCCGCTGTGGCTAGCGTCACTTGTCATCGCTGACGAAACACGGCATCCCCTGGCGTGCCGCGCCCGGGAAACGGTGGGAGTCCGGCATGGCGAACCAGTCCTTGGAACACGGCAAACCGTCGAAGACGCATTGGCTCATCACCATGTACGCCGGTGGTGGCGAGTTCTGCGACGGCTACATCCTCAGCATCATCGGCGTGGCGCTACCGCTGGTCACGGGTACCTTTTCGATGAGCGGCACGGCCGCGGGCGTGCTCGGCTCGGCTTCGCTCGTCGGCATGTTCTTCGGCGGGCTGATCTTCGGCTACGTCACCGACCGGATCGGCAGGCAGAAGGTCTACCTCGCCGATATCGCCGCGTTCATCCTCCTGTCGGCGCTGCAGTTCTTCGCCGCCGACCCGTGGCAGCTCACCGTGCTGCGGTTCCTGATGGGCATCGCGATCGGCGCCGATTTCGCGATCGCGGCCACGATCGCCTCGGAGTTCGCGCCGCGGAAGTCGCGCGGGCCGCTGCTCGTGGTGATGGTGACGATGTGGTCGCTCGGCGCCGCGACCGCCTACGTCGCGGGCTGGGCGATGCTCTCGATCGGTGACGACGCGTGGCGCTGGATGCTCGCGAGCAGCGCGGTACCGGCGGCGTTGATCCTGCTGCTGCGGATCGGCACGCCGGAATCGCCGCGATGGCTCCTGAGCAAGGGGCGCACCGAGGAAGCCCGCGAAGTGCTCCGCAAAATGCTCGGACCCGGCGCGGATTTGTCCGACGTGGCCGCCGACTGCGACTCGCGCACCCGGTACGGCGACATCTTCCGCGGCCCGTACCTCCGGCGGACCGTGTTCGTCTGCGTCTTCTGGGCCTGCCAGCTCCTGCCGATCTACGCGATCACGACGTACCAGCCGACGATCCTGCATTCGCTCGGCCTCGCCGAGGGCAATGCGTCCTATCTCGGCTCGGTGATCATCCAGGTCTTCTTCGTGCTCGGCTCGTTGTCCGGCGCGCTCGTGGTGAACAAGGGCCGCCGCAGGCTGCTGCTGTGGAGCTTCGGGATCGCGGCGGTGCCGTTGTTCCTGCTCGGCATCCTCGGGAATCCGGCGACCTGGCTGGTGGTCGTGCTGTTCGCGGTGTTCGGCATCGCGTCGTTTTCGAGCCAGTGCCTGCAGGCGATCTACCCGTCGGAGCTGTTCCCGACCGGGGTCCGCGCCACCGCGAACGGGTTCGCCACCGGGATCAGCAGGATCGGCGCCGCGATCGGCACCTACGGCGCTCCGCTGCTGCTCGCGCACAGCACGCGGGTGACCATGATCGTCGGCGGGGTGATCGCGGTGCTCGGCCTCGTCGCGTCGTTCGCGCTGGCACCGGAAACCACCGGCATGACGCTGGCGGAGTCGAGTTCGGCGACCGGGCAGGCGGCACGCCGCGCGCGCGTCGCGCAGGAGGTGAAATGACGGTCACCGTCGTCGGCGGCGGAATCGTCGGGCTGTGCTGCGCGCACTACCTGAGCGAAGCCGGGCACGAAGTCACCGTGCTGGAACGAGCGCGAGTCGGCAGCGGGGCGTCGCGGGGGAACGCGGGCGAGATCTGCCCCGACCTGGTTGTCCCGCTGCCCGCGCCCGGCACGATCGTCCCGGCGCTGCGCGGGTTGCCGAGGCCGGAAAGCGCGTTGTACATCCGCCCGCGCCCCGACCCGGCCCTTCTCCGGTTCCTGGTCCGGTTCGCGGTCAACACGACCGAACGCCGGTACGCGCGGGGCGTGCGCACGCTCGCCAAGCTGGCCGACGGCACCTTCGACCTGTTCGCCGGGCTGGCGAAGTCCGGTGTGGACGGTGACACGGTCAAACACGGCTTCGTCTTCGCGTTTTCGTCCCGTGCGGCCGCGATGACCGAGTGGGAAGCGCAACGGAAGATCGGCGCACCCCTCGCCACGGACGTACTCGGCGCGCGCGGCCTTCGCGGGCTGGAGCCCGCGTTGGGCGACGGTGCGCGCGCCGGTTTCCTCGTCGGCGACCAGTGGTCCGTCGACCCATCGAGGTTCGTCGACCGGCTCGTCTCGCACCTGCGCGCCAAGGGGGTGCGCATCGTCGAAGGCGCGCGTGCCACGTTCGTCGAAGAGACCGCCGGTGGTGCACGGGTACGGAGTTCGGCGGGCGACTTCGGCTCGGAGACCGTGGTGATCGCCGCGGGTGTCCGGTCGCGCGAGCTGTGCCGTCAGCTCGGGGCCGGTCTGAACCTGTTCCCCGGCAAGGGGTACAGCTTCTCGGTCGAGGCGGATCCGCTGCCGCGGCAGGTGGTGCACCTCGGGGACGCGCGCGTCGTGTTCACGCCGATGGGCGGGCGGCTGCGGGTGGCGGGCACGATGGAGTTCGACTCGGACCCCGACGCGTTCCACGCCCGCCGGATCGCCGCGATCGTCGCCGCGGCGCGACCTTACCTCGCCGCCGACTGGGACGGCCGCCGGGACGAATGGGTCGGTGCGCGCGTGCTGACGCCGGACGGGCTGCCCGCGATCGGCAGGGTGCCCGGCCGGGAGCGGATCCTGCTGGCGTCGGGGCACAACATGCTCGGCCTGATGCTCGGCCCGGCGACGGGACGCCTGATCACCGATTTCGTGGCGGGTGAACCGGACCCGGCGCTGGTGTCCGCTTTGGACCCGGACCGGCTGGCCCGCCGGGTGCGGCCGAGATAGGTCAGCTCGGATCGCGGCCGCAGTAGGCGATGAGCCGGTCACTCGCCGAGGCTTCCACCGGCATGGCGACCGGGAGCGCGAACCGATGTGAACGGTCCACATCGGACACCAGAAGTGGCGCGACTTCGAGCAGCTCTTCGGCGAGTGCTGCGGGCACTGGGTGGTGCGCGGTGCGGGTTCGCGCGACGTCCCAGCCGTGTACGGCGATTTCGAGCGCGCCGGCGCTCGTCACGACGCCCGCGGTCAGCGAATGGTCCTCAATGGACACCGCGTCGCGCACCGGCTCGGCCCAGTAGCCGATGAGCCGCGTCGCACGGTCGCGAACGGCGGCCACCGGGTCGTCGTCAGTGCGGTGTGGTGCGGCGATCGGGACGTGGCCGCTCTCGCTCGCTTCGCACAGGGCGGTGAGGGAGTCCGCGAGGTGTGCCAGCAGCGCCCGGAGGTCCCAGCCCCGGCACGGTGTCGGCTCGTGCAGTGCCACCGGACCGGCCAGTGCCAGCGCGCCGAGCGCGTAGGTGACCGCGCGTTCCAGCAGCGCGACACCGCCCAGCAGGGCGGGTTCGCGGCGCATCAGGTCGCGGGCTCGTGGTCGGCGGGCAGGCTCTCCGGTAGTTCGAACTTCGCGAACAGTGCGACGTCGAGGAACGTGCCGACGTGGCTGATCCCGGCCGAGGTGATGGTGAAAACCTGCAGGTTGAACGCGTGGAAGCGGCCGTCGGGGCCGCGGAGGTAGGTGGCGAGTCCCGGCTGGCCGTTGGCCTCGATCGGCAGCAGCCGGAGATCGCCCGCCTTTCCGGGGCAGCGCAGCGCGAGGTGCTGCCCGACGGCTTCCGGGCCGAGGTACCAGTTGCCGAACGGCGGCATCTCCCACACGACGTCGTCGGTGCACAGCTCGACGATCGTGGCGATGTCCTTGCGTTCCATCGCCGCCGCGTACCGGTCGAGCAGCGCGCGCTGCTCGGCGTCGGCAGGCTCGGTGACGGTGTCCTCGGCCGGGCGAACCCGCGCGAGCTGCGCGCGGGCGCGCTGCAGGATGCTGTTGGCCGCCGCGGTGGTGATCCCGACCGCGTCGGCGACCTCGGCCGCGCGCCACTGGATCACGTCGCGCAGGACGAGCACCGCGCGCTGGCGCGGCGGCAGGTGCTGCAGCGCGGCGACGAGCGCGAGCCGCAGGCTCTCGCGGGACCCGACGACCGAGGCGGGGTCGGTCATCCGGTCCGGGATCGGTTCGAGCCACGGGACTTCGCCCTGGTCGATCAGCTCGTCACCGGGGTCCGAGCTGCCGCCGAGCCCGGTCGGCATCGGGCGCCGCGACCGCCCTTCGAGCGCGGTCAGGCACGCGCTCGTCGCGATCCGGTACAGCCAGGTGCGCAGCGAAGACCGGCCCTCGAACCGGTCGTAACCGCGCCAGGCGCGGAGGTAGGTCTCCTGGACGAGATCTTCGGCGTCGTGCACCGAACCGAGCATCCGGTAGCAGTGCGCCATCAGCTCGCGGCGGTACGGGTCTGCCTGGTCGAGGAAGTCGCCGCTCACCGGGCTGAGCATAGATCGCATACCGGTACTGACCCGGCGGCGCGGCGGAAGTCATCGGTGCGCGCCGGAATCCGCCTCCCGGTAACGCGAACGGCCTAATTCCCTGGCCGGATGTCGAGTTGGGCCATCGCGCTACGACGTAGTTGTGACGGTGGCGCCCGCCGCCGGGACGGAGCGTGGTGGCGATGGAGGAACGTGACCGGGTGCGGACGCTCTTCGCGTGCTGCCACCCGTCGCTCGACCGTGACGCGCGCGTGGCGCTCACCCTGCAGCTCGCGTGCGGGCTGCCGATCGCCGACATCGCACGGGTGTTCCTGGTGCCGGAACGGGACATGGCGTCGCGGCTCGCGGACGCCGCGCGGGTGAAGAACCGCCTGCCGGACCGGATGCCGTCGGGCGCGGAGCTGCCGGGCAGGCTCGACGCGGTGCTCGACGTCATCCACCTGCTCTACACGACCGGGCACACCGCGACCTCGGGTGACGCGCTGGTGCACGGCGATGTCGTGACGCTCGCGATCGAGCTGGCCGGTGCGCTGCGCGACCTGATGCCGGACGAGGTCGAGGTCCGCGGCCTGCTGGCGTTGCTGCTGGTCACCGATGCCAGACGGGCGTCGCGGACGGACGCCGAGGGCAGGCTGGTGACGCTGGAGGACCAGGACCGCTCCGCTTGGGACCGCGCCGCGATCGACGAGGGGCAGCGGCTCGTCGCGGGCGCGTTGCGGGCGGGGCGGCCCGGCCGGTTCACCCTGCAGGCGGCGATCGCCACCGTGCACGCGACCGCGCCGAGCTTCGCGCACACCGACTGGTCGCAGATCGTGGTGCTCTATGACGAACTGCTCAAGGTGTGGCCGTCGCCGGTGGTGGCGCTCAACAGGGCGATCGCGCTCGGCATGGTCGACGGCCCGGCGATCGCGCTCGCCGAGCTGGACGCGCTGGACCGGGACGGCTCGCTGGCCGGATATCGTTATCTGCCCGCCGCGCGCGCCGACCTGCTGCGCAAGCTCGGCCGTACCGCCGAAGCCGCGGTGGCCTACCGCGCGGCGCTGGCGCTGGAAGGAAACGGGCCGGAGCGGGAGTTCCTGCTCGGCAGGCTCGCCGAGGTGGTGGCACGCACTTGACAGTTGTGCCAGAATTTCCGGTGTCGTGCCGGAGCATCCCGGCACGGGTCGGAGCCGAGAGGCGCTGCGACGGGCCCACGGTCCGCCACGCTCGGCTCGCCGCGGCCTCCCGTTCGAAGGGCGCCTCCTTTTCCGAAGGAGGCAGTTTTCGTGAAGCACCAAACCATCAACGGCGTCGAGTTCGCCGTGGCGGATCTCGCACTGGCCGAGGCGGGCCGCACCCAGATCCGCCTCGCCGAGCACGAGATGCCCGGCCTGATGGCCACACGCCGCGAGTACGCGGCGGCACAGCCGTTGAAGGGCGCGAGGATCGCCGGTTCGCTGCACATGACCGTGCAGACCGCGGTGCTCATCGAGACGCTGGTCGAACTCGGCGCGCAGGTGCGCTGGGTGTCCTGCAACATCTTCTCCACCCAGGACGAGGCCGCGGCCGCCGTGGTGGTCGGGCCGGACGGCACGCCGGATCGTCCACAAGGGACTTCCGTGTTCGCGTGGAAGGGCGAGACGCCCGAAGAGTACTGGTGGTGCACCGACAAGCTCTTCGCCTTCCCGGACGGCCCGCCGACCTCGATCCTCGACGACGGCGGCGACGCGACCCTGCTCGTCCACAAGGGAGTGGAGTTCGAGAAGGCGGGCGCGGTACCGAACCCCGGCGAGGAAGACCCCGAGGACTACCGGCTTCTCCTGCGCACGCTCGCGGAAAGCCTGCGCGCGGACGGCAAGCGGTTCACCCGGATCGCCGAGGAAATCCGTGGTGTCACCGAGGAGACCACGGCAGGCGTCAACCGCCTGTACCGCTTCGCGCGCGACGGCGAACTGCTCTTCCCCGCGATCAACGTGAACGACTCGGTGACGAAGTCCAAGTTCGACAACAAGTACGGCATCCGGCACTCCCTTGTGGACGGTCTCAACAGGGCGACGGACGTGATGCTCGGCGGCAAGATCGCCGTGGTGTGCGGTTACGGTGACGTCGGGAAGGGCGCCGCCGAGTCGCTGCGCGGCCAGGGCGCCCGCGTGGTGGTCACCGAGGTGGACCCGATCTGCGCGCTGCAGGCCGCGATGGACGGGCTCGAAGTGCTGCGCCTCGACGACGTCATCGAGCGCGGGGACATCTTCGTCACCACCACCGGCAACTGCGACATCATCATGGCCGCGGACATGCTGAAGATGAAGCACAACGCCGTCGTCGCGAACGTGGGCCACTTCGACAACGAGATCGACATGGCCGGGCTGGCGAAGGTGCCCGGCGTGCGGAAGAACGAGATCAAGCCGCAGGTCCACGAATGGACCTTTTCCGACGGGCACGCGATCCTCGTGCTGTCCGAGGGCAGGCTGATGAACCTCGGCAACGCGACCGGGCACCCGAGCTTCGTGATGTCGAACTCGTTCACCAACCAGACGATCGCGCAGATCGAGGTCTTCACCAAGCCGGGCAGCTACGCCAAGGACGTCTACACCCTGCCGAAGCACCTCGACGAGAAGGTCGCGCGCCTGCACCTCGACGCGCTCGGCGTGCGGCTCACCGAGCTGACCAAGAAACAGGCCGAGTACATCGGCGTCGACGTCGGCGGTCCGTACAAACTGGACCACTACCGCTACTGACCTGAAGGTGGCCTTGAGGACCGAGATGCCCTGAAGGGCGCCTTCGGGGAATCGGATTCCTCCAAGGCTCCCTTCAGGGACCGCGCGGCGGACCTCATCTCGGCCGCGACAGGGGCATCCTTCGGGGCGGCTGCATCGCCACCCGGTGTCAGGCCGCGTTCACGGCGGCGAGCGGATCGGCCGACGCGGCACGCTGCGCCGGCCACAGGGCGGCGGCCAGGGCGGCGGCGACCACACCGGCCAGTGCGATTCCGATGACGTCGAACGGGATCACCGCCGCGCTCAGCGGCTGCCCGAACATCGCGCGCTGCAGCACCGTGCCGACCGCGGCACCGGAGACCACCCCGAGCAGCGCGCCGAACACCGAGATCACCACGCTCTCCGCCAGTATCGTGGCGCGCACCAGCCGCCGCCTCGCCCCGATCGCCCGCAGCACCCCGATTTCCCTGGTGCGCTCCATCACCGACAGCGCCAGCGTGGTGGTGACGCCGAGCACCGCGATCACGATCGCCACGGCCACCATGGCGTACAGCATGCTGAACCCGATCGCCTGCGTTTCCACGTTCTGCGCGACCACGCCGTCCCGATCGGTGACGCCGACGTCCGGCCGTTGCCCGAACGCCCCTGCGAGAGCGCGTTTCACCGCCGCCGGGTCGTGGCCCGTCGCGTAGATCGCGGTGAGGTGATCGCGGACGGCGGGCGGTGCCAGCGCGACGTCGTAGTAGAGGCTGGCGGAGAACTCCGTCGCCGCGTACACGCCGGTGACCACCGTCGAGATCGGCGGCGCGGGCTCGATGGTCAGCGTCAGCGGATCGCCCAGCTTCACCCCGAGCAGGTCCGCCTCGTTCTGCGAAATCATCACGCCGCGCCGGACATCCGCCGAACCGGCGGTGATCTTCGGCGTGAGCACGGTGCCGAGCGCTTCCGGTTCGATAGCCGCACTCTTGCGCTGGGTTTCCCCGCCGGGGTAGCGGACGACGGCGAGGCTGTCCCTGCTGCCCGCGGCGAAATCCACGCCGGGGATCCTTTTCACACTGTCCAAATCAGACGGTGCGAGCGCGGAGCCGCCACCGGCCGCTGGCTGCAGGACGGTGGTCGAGACCGGTATGTTCGCCTTGGTCGTCGAGCCGATCAGTCCCGAGAGCGACGCGCTGATGGTGCCGAACGCGCCGATCAGCGCGAGGCCGACGGTGATCGCGGTGGCCGTGCTCGCGGTGCGGCGCGGGTCTCGGCCGGCACCGCGGACTCCGATCCGCGCGCTCGGCCCGCCGAACCTGGTCACCACCGCCCGCACCGGCGCGAGCACCGGGGCCACCAGCGCGGGCGCCACCAGCACCACGCCGATCACACCGACGACCGCGCCGCACAGCCCGATGATCCTGATCGTGTTGCCCGCGCCGGGGTCCCCGGTCACGATCACCGTGACGATCGACGCGACGATCAGCCCGGCACCGGTCAAGGATCGGTTGAGCAGCACCCTTCCCGGTACCACGGGATCGATCCGCAGCGCGGCCACCGGCGGGGCCGCCGCCGCCCGCCGCGCCGCCCCGCCCGCCGCGAGCACCGTCACCACGACCGCGGCCGCGTAGCCAGTGAGGATGGCCAGCGGGGTGACCGTGTACGACGTCTCTTCGTCCGGTCGCATCACCGACAGCACCAGCGGCCCCAGCCCGGCCCCGATGGCGGTGCCGAGCGTGCCGCCCGCGAGCCCCAGTACCGCCGCCTCGGCGAGGATGGACCGCCGCAACTGGCCGCGGCGCGCGCCGACCGCCCGGAGCAGGGCGAACTGGCGCACCCGTTGCGCGCCGAGCACGGTGAACGTGTTCGAGATGACGAACATGCCGACGAGCAGTGCGATCGCGGCGAACGGCAGGAGCATTTCGCGCAGGTCCGACGCGGTGCCCTCGACCTCGTCCTTCGCCGCCGCCGACAGTTCGGCACCGCTGACGGCAGCCGCGCCCGGCACCGCCCGGCGCGCCGCGTCCGCGATCGCGAGCGGATCGCCGTTCGTGGTCAGCTCCACGCGTTCGTAGCCGCCGAACAGGGTGGCCGCGGTCGCACCGTCGAACGCGACGGCGGGTACCGGATCGGTGATGGGTCCCGACGCGGGTCCCACCGGCCGGTAGTCGTAGACGCCGACCACCGGCAGCCTTGCCGTTTCCCCGTTCAGCAGCACGCGAGCGGTGGCCCCGGCGGAGAGCCCCGCCTTCTTCGCGGCCGTGCTTTCGAGCGCGATTTCCCCGTTGTGCGCGGGAATCCTGCCGTTGACGAGTGAGAACCGCCCGGTGCCGTCGAACCCGGTGCCCGCCTTGTCCGGCGCGGTCACCAGCTTGCCGTCGGTGCCGATCAGCCCGGCCCGTCCCGCCCGCACGCCGGTCGCCGCCGTCACGCCGGGCAGTGCCCCGAGCCCGGTGCGCGCCTGCTCGTCAACGGGTGCGCCCCGGCCCGCGACGACGACCCCGGCATCGGATCTGGTCGGCCGCTCGGAAAGCGTCGCCGCGACGGAATCGGAGACGACCATGCTCGCCACCGTCGCCGCGACGCCGAGCGCGATGGCCAGCAACGTCAGCACCGCACGTCCTTTGTGGACTGCGAGGTCCCGGAGAAGTGCCTTCAGCATCAGAGGGCCGCCTTCCCGGTGACGCGGCCGTCGGCGAGCCGCACGATCTCGTCGGTGTACTCGGCGACGCCGGGATCATGGGTGACCACAACGATGGTCTGGCCGAGTTCGGTGACGCTCTCGCGCAGGAAACCCAGTAGCTGTGCGGACATTTCGGAGTCGAGCGCCCCGGTCGGCTCGTCGGCGAAGACCACGTCGGGTCCGGTCACCAGCGCGCGGGCGCAGGCGACGCGCTGCTGCTGGCCGCCGGAAAGCTGGTTCGGCCGGTGCCCGAGCCTGCCTTCGATGCCGAGCGTGCCGACGAGCCGGTCCAGCAGTTCGCGATCGGGCCGTCGCCCCGCGAGGTCGAGGGGGAGCGTGATGTTCTCCAGCGCGGTGAGCGTCGGCAGCAGGTTGAACGACTGGAACACGAACCCGACGCGCTCGCGGCGGAGGTCGGTGAGGTCGTTGTCGCGCAGGCCGGACAGCGGCGTGCCGCCGAGCCGCACCTCGCCGGAGGTGGGGCGGTCGAGCCCGGCCGCGCAGTGCATGAACGTCGACTTGCCCGATCCGGACGGGCCCATGATCGCGGTGAACCTGCCGCGCGCCACGGCGAGGTCGACGTGGTCGAGCGCGATCACCTCGGCGTCTCCCGAGCCGTAGATCTTGGTCAGGCCGGTGGCCTCGATGGCGTACTTTTCGGTCATGGCGGTCAGCGTGGCCGTACGACCGTGGCCGCCACGTCCGGCGAACCGGAACCCGCGATGTCACTTTCGTAGGGGGCCGGACCCGCCGGGAGGGTGATGCTCCGCCGCCGGTCGGCGCCCTACGCTGGGGCGGTGTCGGACTCGGTGCGCAGGCTGGACAAGGTCCTGCTCGGTGCCGTGGTGCTCGCGGGCGGTTTCCTCCCGCGCGGCAACCGCGGGCCGTCGGGGTTCGTCGAGCGCGCGCTGGCCCCGGACTGGCTGCCGTGGTTCGCGCGCGCTTCGCTGTGCGTGGTGGCGTTGCTGGCGGTGATCGTGTTGCTGCCGCGACGCCAGTGGCTGTTCTACGGCGTGGCGCTGCTCGCCTTCTTCACCGTGCTTTCCTGGCCCGCGGTGTTCGTGGCGTCGTACTTCACCGCGCTCGTCTACCGGCCCGCCGCGCTGGCCGGGTACGTCACCGCCGCCGGGGCCGCGCTCGCGGTGGCGTTACCCGGCAACGGTCAGGATTTCGGGGCGGCGCTGGCGGGATGGGCGGGTGAAAGTGGCCTGTTCGTGGTGCTGCCGGTGGCGCTGGGCAGGTGGACCCGGTTCCGCCGCGAGGTGCTCGCCGGCCATGTCGAACGGGCCGAGCGGCTGCGGCGCGAGCAGGAGTCGAAGGCGGCGGAAGCGCGCGCGGCCGAGCGCGCCGGCATCGCCCGCGACATGCACGACGTGGTGGCGCACCGCGTTTCCCTGATGGTGCTGCACGCCGGTGCGATCGAGGTGAACGCCGCGGACGAACGCATCTCCGCCGAAGCCGCCCTCATCCGCACCACCGGACGGGACGCGCTGGCGCAGCTTCGGCACGTGCTCGGCATCCTCACCACCAGCACGGAGAGCACGGAGCAGGCCACCCTGTCCGCTGTGGACGGTCTGGTCGCGCGCTCGAAGGCCGCGGGCCTGCCGGTTCACCTGACGAAGGACGGTGCGGTGCGGGAGCTGCCGCCCGCGGTCGAGCACGCCGCGTACCGGCTGGTCCAAGAAGGACTGACGAACGTCCACAAGCACGCCGGGCTCGCCGAAACCGAAGTGCGGATTCGATTCCTGCCGTCGGCGCTGGAGGTGTCGGTCCGCAACGCGGCGCCGTCGTCACCGGTCGCCGGACTGCCCGGTAGCGGCCTGGGCCTGGTCGGGGTCGCGGAACGGATCGAGACGCTCGGCGGGGACCTGTCGTCCGGCCCGCGCCTGGACGGTGGTTTCGCGCTGTCGGCGCGAATCCCGGCACCGGAAGGGGAAGAACCGTGATCAGGGTCCTGATCGTCGACGACGAGGCGCTCGTCCGCGCCGGCCTCCGGATGATCCTGGAACCCGCCGACGGCATCGAAGTCGCTGGCGAGGCCACCGACGGCGACGAGGTGCCCGCCGCGGTCCGGGAGCTCCGGCCGGACGTGGTGCTCCTGGACGTGCGCATGCCGAGAACGGACGGCCTGACCGCCTTGGAGGAGGTCGCGCCGTGGCCGGAAGCACCGAGGTTCGTCATGCTCACCACCTTCGATCTGGACCAGTACGTGCACCGCGCGCTGCGCCTCGGCGCGGCCGGTTTCCTGCTCAAGGACACACCCCCGCGCGACCTGGCCGCCGCGATCCGCACCGTCGCCGACGGCGGCGCGATACTGGCCCCCACCGTCACGACCAGGCTGATCGCGGCCTACACCGGACGCGACCCCGCCAGGGAACGCACCGCCCGAGACCGCCTGAGCGCATTGACCGAGCGGGAGCGCGCCGTCGTCGCGGAGGTCGGAAATGGACTGTCCAATGCGGATATCGCGAACGAGCTGCAGGTGAGCGAAGCGACGGTGAAGGCGCACGTGAGCAGGTCGATGACCAAACTGGACCTCGCCAACCGGGTGCAGCTGGCCATCCTCGTGCACGAAGCGGCGTTCACGTCGGGGGACGGTTGAGCAGAGCGGTCCGGCGGGCTTTCGGTGCGGGTCCGGCGGCCCGTGTCGACCGGTAGCCCGGTGAGCGGTTCGGAGGCGATCCGGTTCCAGCAGATCTGCGCCTTCGGCTTACCCCCGCAGTCACCATCGAGGCATCGTTCGACCAGCGCGTCGAGCCTGAGCTGTGCCCACAACGAAACCGCGGACCAAACACATGCGGGCAAAAACATCAGCCCCCGAAAATCTGAACCTGAGTCTCGGCCCCAGCAAGCCCCCTCCGCCAATACCCCCCGCACCGCGTTGACACTCGAAACGCGTTCAGCAGGAGGAAGTTCCCGCTGTGGCAGCTGGCATTCTCCGGCGCACCCAGGCGCAGGCCAGCCGAATTCGCCTACACCGCGGCCGTCGCGCGGTTGACGCTCTCCACGTGCGGCGCCAGTGCCGGAAGCGCCGCGCACAGTGCCAGACCCCCGCCGACCATCAACGCCGTGGCACCGGTGCCGATGCAGAAGCTGCCGACCGCGAACACCGCCGCCGGCCAGACCGGGATCCGGCGGTGCACCGCGAGGAACGCGATCAGCAGCGTCGCCGCGACGAAGGACAAGGCCGGAACGAACCCGTAGAACAGGCCGAAGCCGGGGATGTCGTGAATGGACTTCGAGATCGCGGACATGCCCGCGCGGTCCGGTGCGCGGAACCCGACGACCAGGTCGATCACCATCTGCCCGAGCATCGCGACCAGCCCGGCCCCGCCGACCACCGAGACGATGCCGACGCCCGACCGGTCGAGCGGCCCGGAGGCCGCCTTGCGCGCCCGCGACCACAGTGAGCACAGCACCAGGCCGAAGGCGAGGTAGCCCACTGCGTAAAGCAGGTGCGCGACCGTCCACAGTGGAAGTGCGAGCCCCCAGCCCAGATCGTCGTTGCCCTTCCAGCCGAACTTCATCGCCAGCACGCCTGCCAGCAGAAGCGCGGGCGCGGCCAAGAAGCTTCTTCGCACCATGATCCCCGTCCTCCCAGCTCGGTGACGGGGGTCACCCTCGCAGGTGAGGGGCGGCCTCACATCGGGGAAGCCCCGTGATCCGCCCCTTAGGGGTGTCCGCACTCGGTGCCGATCCACCGGCAGATCACCTCGACGACGTAGGCCTGCTCGTCCCTCGTGAGCTCGTGGCCTTTCGGGATGTCGTGACAGCGTTGCAGGCACGAACGGCAGCAGGTGCCCGTGGCGTGCTGCGCGATGAAGACGGGATGCCCCCGATAGGGCGTCTGCTTGCCGTCCCGGTACGGCGACGCGGGCGCGAGCCGCTTGAAGACGAGATCACGTGCGTGCGTGCGCATGATGCCCATACCGCGTTCCTCGACCGAAACGCGTTCGTGCGCGCGCAGGTGGAATTTCGCGCGGAACGGGGTGCGGGCGATCCGCGCGAGCCGCTGATCCAGCTCGTCGGGCATGGCGCCGACGGTACCCGAACTCCGACGGGTGGCCGATCGGGCAATGATTCCCCGTTCGCGCTGCGCGATCACGATCAGCACTGGTAGCAAGATCAGGGTGGCCGAGGAAAGGACTTCAGTGATGCTTCGTCGTTTGGCTGTTCTGCTGCCCCTGCTGACGCTGGCCGCGGTCGTTCCGGCGACGTCGGCCTCCGCGGTGATCGGCGGCACCGTCAGCACCCACGGGCCGTGGGCCGTGCGGATGCTGGTCGACGGCAAGCCGGAGTGCACGGGAACCGCGATCACCCGCGAATGGATCATCAGCGCGTCGCACTGCTTCTTCGAGACGGCCGAGGAAATCGCGGACGAGCGAATCGAGTTCCACGTCGGCAGCCTCGACCAGCGGACCGGAAAGCCGGTGCACCCGGTCAAAGGAAGCCGCAAGGGGAGCGGGGTCGCCGACATGATGCTGATCAAGGTCCCGCCGATGGACATCACGCCGGCGAAGCTGCCTGCCGCCGAGCCGGTGCGCGTCGGGCAGGACGTCCGTCAGCTCGGTTGGGGAGCCACCTGCACCGGTGACGAGAACGCCTGCCAGTCCGATGTGCTGAAGCAGTCCGAACTGCGCGTCCTCCCCGGCGACGACCAGCGGTGCGAGGGCTTCACCGAACCCGATGGCACGGATTTCTGCGCGGTGAGCGTCTCCGGGGTTCCCGCCGGCGGCGATTCCGGCGGGCCGATCATGGCCACCGGTAGCGGTGACGAGGACACCCTGGTGGGCGTGTTCGCCAACTCCGACCGCGCCAGCATCGCGGGCGGTGGCGATGTTTTCCGGCAGCTCGCCTGGATCCGCCAGGTCACCGGTAGCTGAGCGGCCGTTCGGACAGAAGCGGCGGCCGAAAGTACCTTCGCCGCCGTTCCGGCAGGGAATTTCTGCCAATATCCACAGCGGTAGAAGCCCATCGGCCGACTGACCAAGGGGATTTTTCGGTGAATCGCAAGTTTGTGGCCACTCTCGGTATCGCGCTCCCGCTGGCCGGTGCCGCGCTGCTCGCACCCGCTTCGGCGGTCGCCAGCACCGGTGACGAGGTCACCGCACAGGGGACCTGGGTCTACGTCCAGTCGTTCGCGTACAACAACGACAACGACAAGCCGTTCGTGAAGCTGGGATGCGAATCGGTGGCACGGGCCAAGAACGACCAGGAGAACAGGGACCGCCCGTACGACTGCCGCGACGTTCCCGCGATCCACAGCTACGAACTGTGGCGCGAGTACTGATCAGTCTGATGTGGACGGTGGGCACCGGCTGGTACGAGCCGGTGCCCACCGCCGTGCTCACTCCTTGCCGATGGTCGCCGCGTCGATGACGAAGCGGTACCGGACGTCGCTGTTCTCGACGCGCTCGTAGGCGGTGTTGACCTGCTCCGCGTCGATCACCTCGATCTCGGCGCCGATGCCGTGCTCGGCGCAGAAGTCCAGCATCTCCTGCGTCTCCGGGATGCCGCCGATCATCGAACCCGCGAGCACCCTGTTCCCGCCGAGCAGCGAGAAGGCGTTGTAGGACAACGACTTGCTCGGCGCGCCGACGTTCACCATGGCGCCGCCGACCCGCAGCATCGAGAGGTAGGAGTCGATGGGCAGCTCGGCGGAGACGGTGTTCAGGATGATGTCGAACGAGCCCCGGAGCGCCTTGAAGGTCGACTCGTCACTCGTGGCGTAGTAGTGCTGCGCGCCGAGCTTGAGGCCGTCTTCCTGCTTCTTCAGGCTCTGGCTCAGCACGGTGACCTCCGCGCCCATCGCGGCCGCGATCTTGACCGCCACGTGCCCGAGCCCGCCGAGGCCGACCACGGCGACCTTCTTGCCGGGGCCCGCCTTCCACTGGTGCAGCGGCGAGTAGGTGGTGATACCGGCGCACAGCAGCGGCGCGGCGACGTCGAGCTCGATCCCTTCGGGGATGCGGCAGACGAACGAGTCCTTCACCACGATCTGGCGGCTGTACCCGCCGTAGGTGTTCTCGCCGTCGAAGCCGACACCGTTGTAGGTCTGGATGTTGCCCTTGACGCAGAACTGCTCGCTACCGGCGACGCAGTATTCGCACTCGCCACACGAGTCGACCATGCAGCCGACGCCGACGCGGTCGCCGACCTGGTACTTCGTCACCGCGGAGCCGACCGCGGACACCACGCCCGCGATCTCGTGACCGGGGACCATCGGGAAGATGGCCTTGCCCCACTCCTGCTTCGCCTGGTGGATGTCACTGTGGCAGATACCCGCGTACCTGATGTCGATCCGCACGTCCTCGGGGCGGAGCTCACGGCGTTCGATCGTGGTCGGTTCGAGCGGCTTGCCCGGTCCCGGTGCCGCGATCGCGTGAGTCGTTGACATGAAACCCTCCATCGAGTCCCGGAAGCCCGGGCGCATACATGGTCAGACGTGAATACGTAATCGACTGTAAGAGGGGTATAACATTGCGGCAAGCCGAAGGGATGTGATCCGGGAGATGCCACGTGGCTATCACCACGGCGACCTGCGCGCGACGCTCGTGGAGACCTCGCTCACGCTGATCGCCGAACAGGGCGTCGGGGCGTTTTCGGTCGCCGAAATCGCCCGGCGCGCCGGGGTGAGTCAAGCGGCGCCGTACCGCCACTTCGCCGACCGGGACGCGTTGCTCGCGGCCGTCGCGATGGCGGTCGCCGATCAGCTCGCGGAGCGGATCCGCACGGCGGCGGCCGAGCGGGACGACCCGGTCGGCAAGCTCGCCGCCGCCCTCGGCGCGTACACCCGGTACATGATCGAACGGCGCGCCGGGCTGCACGTGATCTACGCCGACGGCCTGCTCGGCCCGAAGTACGCCGAGCTGCACGGGCACACGCGAGCGCTGATGGACGAGCTACTCACGCTCTCGTTCGCCGCCGCATCGGACGCGCAGGCGGGGCTCGCGCTGATGGAGCAGCTCCTCGCGCAGGCGCACGGCTACGCCACGTTCTACCTCGACGGCGTCCTCGAGACGCACGGGTACAGCAAGGACCTCGTCGTCGAGAAGTCCGAGGAAGCGGCCAGGGTGGTGATCCGGGGCAGAAATTCGGAGTGACTCCCAACGGAGAGTCCACTGCCAGTTTCCGGCGTGGTCGTGCACGAGCGACGCCGGCTCGCCGATCCGGTCGCCTGCGCGAGGACGGCGATACCGGCTTCGCTGGTGGCCGAACCGACCGGCCGGGCCGAGGGCCCGCGCTGACCATCCTGGTCACCCTCAACGCCGCCGACGCCAGGGCGCGGCTGATCACGCTCACCGAGGACGGCCGGAAGATCGCGAACCGGTACGTCGCCGTCATCCGGGGCTGGTTCGCCGAGGCGCTGGCCGGCTGGCCCGCGCGCGACCGGGAGGACCTCGACCGCATGATCGACGGCCTCGGCTCGCACCTCTCCGGCCTGGCGGGTTCCTGAGCTGCGTTCAGCGGGCTAAACGCGCCCCGGCCCCGCCTCCGCCGGGTAGGCCCCTGAAGTGCGTTTAGCGGGCTAAACGTCGTCGGGGACCGCTTCGGCCGGGTAGGGCTCCGGAGTGCGTTTAGCGGGCTAAACGTCGTCCGGGTGGGAGCGGTGGGCGCCGCGGCGGGAGGTGGCGACGGCGAGGATCGCGAGGGCGGCGAAGCCCCAGAAGAGGTAGCGCGCGGAGCGGAGGGTGTCTTCGCCGCCCAGGTTGACCAGCAGGCCGGTGAGCGAGGCGCCGAACGCGTTGGCCACGAGCTGGACGGTGTTGATCGCCGCCGACGCCTTGTCCCCCTCCGAACCCGAAGCAGAACCCGAGTCCGAACCCGAAGCAGCGCCTGAACCCACGCTGCGCATCGCCGAGGTCGCCAGATGGGGCCACGCCATCCCGATGCCGCTGCCCGCGATGAGCAGCGCGACCGCCCACAGCCAGGCGCTGCCCTCCTGCAGTGCCGCGGTGAGCGCGAGCCCCGCGGTCAGCACCACGGGTCCGGCGACGAGGACCCGGCGGACCGTCGCCGGGCGCGTGGCGGCGGCGCTCGGGATTTCGCCGAGCGTCCAGCCCAGCGCCAGCGCGGCGCCGAGGAAGCCCGCGACGAGGGGGCCGAGTCCGGCGAGCCGTTGCCCGAAGAGCGGCACGAAGGTCTCCGTGGTGGAGCCGATGGCGAGCGGTGCGATCGTCGCGTAGAGCCAGGGCAGCGCCGACCCTCGTGCGTAGGTCGCGCCGGGCAAGATCCGGGCCGGGGTCCGCCGTTCGTGGACGGCGAATCCCGCGACCAGTCCCATGCCGGCGACGACGCCGAGCCCGCCGACGAGCGGACTGCTCGCGAGGCTCGCGACGCTGACGACCAGTGCCGCGCCGGAGAGCAGCGCGAGCGAGGCGAACGGGAACGCCTCGCGCCGGGTTTCCGGTCGGGTCGCGGCGAGCACCTTCGGGACGAGCGCGCCGAGGAGCAGGCTCGCGGCGGCGAGCGCGGCGAACGCCCAGCGCCACGCGCCGATGTTCGCGAACCAGCCGCCGAGCACCGGCCCGGCGAACGTGCCGACGCCCCACATCGCCGAGATGAGCGCGGTCCCGCGCGCCCAGAGCCGGGACGGCAGCGCGGAGCGGATCACCGCGTAGCCGAGCCCGGCGACCAGTCCGCCGCCCGCGCCCTGCACCGCGCGCCCCACCAGCAGCACCGCCATGTGCGGCGCCAGCGCGCAGACCACGGTGCCCGCGGTGAACGCGCCGAGCGCGACGAGATAGGCGCCGCGGCTGGTCGTGGCGCTCAGCAGGCGGCTGACCAGCACCGAGGACGCCACCGAGGTGAGCAGGAAGACCGTGGTGTTCCAGGCGTAGAACCGTTCGCCGCCGATCTCGGCGATGGCGGAGGGGAGCAGGCTCGTCGTCAGGTACACGTTCGTCGCGTACAGCGCCACGCCACCCGCGAGCACGACCATCGCGCCGAGGTAGCGCCGTCCGAGCAGCTCACGCCAGGTTCCGACAGAAGGTAAGATGTCTGACATCTTACCACCATGCGACACCTGCGCTAGGCTGCGCAAGGTGGAAAGGATCACGTGATGGCGCTGCGGGCCGTGACCCAGTCGAGCGCGCTGGACATGGTGACGAAACAGCTCGTCGACGAGCTGTGCACCGGGCGGTGGGCGGTGGGCGCGCGCATTCCCGGTGAGCTCGCGCTCGCCGAAGAGCTGGCGGTCTCGCGCCCGGTGGTGCGCGAGGCGATCCGCGGCCTGACCAGGATGGGCATGCTCGAACCCCGGCAGGGTGCCGGCACGTTCGTGCGGAGCAACGCGAACCCGGAGGCCGTGCTCGAAGGGTTCGACACCGCCGCGGTCCGGGAGATCTTCGAGGTCCAGATGGCCTACGACGTGCAGGCGGCCGGGCTGGCCGCGGCACGGCGGACCGACGAGGACCTGACCCGGCTCGGTGAACTGCTGCGGCTGCGCAACATCGCCGAAGACGACCGGGGCGACCCGAGCGCGTTCGCGGATGTCGACGCGGACTTCCACGTAGCGATCGTGGTGGCGGCGAAGAACCCGCTGCTGCTGGAGCTCTACCGCTACTTCGTGGTGCGGTTGCGCGAAAGCCTGCACCACGTGCACGCGGATCCCGCGATCCCGAGCTGCGGGCACACGTCGCACGACGCGATCTTCACCGCGATCCGCGCCGGGGACGCGGCGGGCGCCCGCGAGGCCGCGCGCCTGATGATCGAATGCTCACTGTCCGCTTTGGACAGTGCGGGTTAGTCGAGTTCGGTGTCCAGCCACTGCAGCACGTCCGCCGTCGCGGGATCGCTGTACTCGGCGAGCTCGGGGTGCTTGCGCAGGTAGGCGGCGACGAACGGGCAGACGCCGACGATCCGCTTCCCCGCGTCGCGGGTGTCGGCCAGCGCCCGCGCGACCAGTTCCGTGCTCAGCCCGCGCCCGCCGAACGCGTCGCCGATCTCGGTGTGGTGGAACACCCGCTGGGCACCGTGGTCGCGATAGGCGGTGAACCCGGCCAGCTCGCCGTCCACGGAGATCTCGTAGCGGTTTTCCCCGGCATTGTGGTCCACAGTGGACATCGTGCTCCTCAGTTCGGGTTGCGTCGGGGGACGAGCCTTGAGTTCGGCAGCGCCGGAGCGGGCAGTCGCCGCGGCGTGCCGTCGAAGCCTTCGACCCGGCCGAACTGGTCCGATTCGGCCTGCCACGCCTCGCGGTACGCGGCGATCTCGTCGTGGGAGCGACCGAGGAAGTTCCACCACATCACGATCTCCTCGCCGAACGGCGGCCCGCCGAGCAGCAGCACGCGGGCGGCCCGTTCGCCGTTCGCCAGTTCGAGCCTGTCGCGCCCCGGCCCCGCGTAGCCGAGTTCCGCGGCGGCGAGATCGGTGCCGTGCAAGGAAACCGCCCCGAAGTCGACGAGCACACCGTGTTCGAACGACGGGTCGACGGCGAGCGAGAGCCGGGCGCCGGGGTTCAAGGTCAGCTCGGCGCCGAGCAGCGGCGTGAAGGTCTCGACGGGCGAAGTTTCCTCCGCGAGGCTGCCGAGGAACACGCGCGCCGACGCGTCGCCGAGGTCGCGCTCCGGTGGGGCGTAGTGCCGGAACGCGCGCGGCGCGTGCCGGTGCTCGTCCGGCAGCGCGATCCAGAGCTGGACGCCGTGCAGGACCGTGGTCTCCGGGGTCGACACCTCGGAGTGGCAGATGCCGTGCCCGCCGGTCATCAGGTTCAGCTCGCCAGGCCGCACCATCGCGTGCGTGCCGAGGCTGTCGCGGTGTTCGATCTCGCCGCTGAACAGCCAGCTCGCGGTCTGCAGGCCGGTGTGCGGGTGCGGCGCGACGTGCATGCCGCCGGTCTCGGTCACGTCGGCGGGGCCGTAGTGGTCGGCGAAGCACCAGGCGCCGATGAGCGAGCGCCGCCGTTGCGGGAGGGTGCGCCGGACGGTCATCGCGCGCGGGCCGCCGAGCGGGACCTCGCGCGGTTCGAGCACCGAGACGGCCCGCCCCGGTGGCTCGCCGCAGAGCAGCTCGTCAGGAGCTGTTTCGGTGTTGCTCACGAACACGATCGTAGCCCGCGGCCCGCGCGGGCTTTCGTCCGAAGAGGGGGATTCACGCACGCGGGTGGTCAGATCTTTGTCAAAGCCTTGACCAGCGCTCGGCCCGTCGCGAATCGTCACCCTCCGGTGCGATCCGATCCGGGAGGCGTTCATGGGGGTTCGCAGGAAGACCGGCCTCGTGGCCCTGTTCGCGTCGGCGGTGCTGACGACAACCGGGGTGCTCCCCGTTTCGGCGGCGCCAGGAGAGGCGCCGCTGGTGGCGGACCCGGCCGCGTACGTGGACCCGTTCATCGGGACCGGTACCGGCGGCAGCTCGGTCGGCGAGATCAACAACTTCCCGGGTGCCGCGGTGCCGTTCGGGATGATGCAGTTCTCCCCGGACACCAAGGGTTCCTACGCGGGCTACCAGTACCACAGCGACCAGATCCGCGGGTTCAGCCTCGACCACGCCTCGGTCGGCTGCTCCGCGTTCGGCGACGTCCCGATCCTGCCGGTGACCGGTGACGTCGGTGCCGCGCCGTGGGACAGGGTGGAGCACTTCTCCCACGACGGCGAGCGGGCCGAACCCGGCTACTACGCGGTGACGCTCGCCGATTCGAAGGTGCGCGCCGAGCTGACCGCGACCACCCGCACCGGCCTCGCCACGTTCACCTTCCCCGCCGGTGGCGCGCGGCAGGTGCTGGTCAAGGGCGGCGCGAGCCTGGCGGGCAACTCGCACGCCGATCTCGCGATCAGCGGGGACCGCGCGGTCACCGGGTCCGCGACCACCGGGAACTTTTGCGGAAAGCCGAACAAGTACACCGTCTACTACGCGATCGCCTTCGACCAGCCGTTCACCGCGCACGGGACCTGGGACGGCGCCAAGGTCACCCCCGGATCCTCCACTGTGGACTCCAAGAGGGCCGGCGCGTACCTGACCTTCGGCGGCGACGTGGTGCGCGCCAAGGTCTCGATGTCCTATGTGGACGTAGCGGGTGCGAAGGCGAACATGGCGGCCGAGGTGCCGGGCTGGGACGCGAGCGCGGTGCGCGCGGACACCCGCGCCCGCTGGTCCGGCGCACTGGGCAAGGTCAAGGTCGCCGGGCGCGACACCGCGCGGCTCAAGACCTTCTACACCGCGCTGTACCACTCGCTGATGCACCCCAACACGTTCAACGACGCCGATGGCCGCTACCCCGGCTTCGACGACAGGATCCGCACCCTGCCGCCCGGCCGCACCCAGTACGCGAACTTCTCGGACTGGGACACCTACCGCTCGCTCGCGCCGCTGCACGCGATACTGTTCCCCGCGCAGGCGAGCGACATGGCGCAATCGCTGGTCAACGACGCCGTGCAGGGCGGGTGGTGGCCGAGGTGGCCGATGGCCAACGACTACACCGGCCAGATGACCGGCGACAACTCCGTGCCGCTCATCGCGAACCTCCACGCCTTCGGCGCGCGCCAGTTCGACCTCCCGACCGCGCTGAAGTACCTGGTCAAGGGCGCGACCACGGTCGACCACACACCCGGCGCGTACCAGGAGCGGCGCGGGATCGAAAACTACGTCGCGCGCGGCTACCTGCCGAACAACAGCGAATCGGCGGGCGATCACGCCCGCGTCGGCGCGTCCACCACGCTGGAATGGGCGATCGACGACTTCGCCATCGCCCAGCTCGCGAAGGCCGCGGGCGAGGGTGGCACCGCGCGGGAGTTCACCCGCCGCGGCCAGAACTGGCAGAACCTCCTCAACGCCTCGACCGGCTACCTCCAGCCGCGCGACGAGCACGGCCGCTTCCCCGACGGCCCCGCCTACCGGCCCCCGCCGCCGGGCAAGTTCGGCCAGGACGGGTTCGACGAGGGCAACGCCGCGCAGTACACCTGGCTCGTCCCGCAGAACCCGGCCGGCCTGATCACCGCGATGGGCGGGAGGGCGGCGGCCACCGAACGCCTCGACAAGTTCTTCACCAAGCTCAACGTCGGCCCGAACGAGCCGTACATGTGGGCCGGCAACGAACCCGACTTCGGCGTGCCGTGGCTGTACAACCACCTCGGCCAGCCGTGGAAGACGCAGTCGACGGTCCGCGAGATCGCGACGACGCTGTTCAACGCGACCCCGGACGGCGAGCCGGGCAACGACGACCTCGGCGCGCAGTCGTCGTGGTACGTGTGGGCCGCGCTCGGGATCTACCCGTCGACGCCGGGCACCGCCGATCTCGCCGTGCACAGCCCGTTGTTCGAGCGGGCGGTGCTGGACCTGCCGGGCAACGACCTCGACATCCGCGCGCCGCGGGCGTCGGCGGGAACCCCGTACGTGCACGGGCTCGCCCTGAACGGTCGCGGCTGGGAGCGCACGTTCCTCCCGCAGGACATCGTGCGCACCGGCGGGCGGCTCGACTTCTCCCTGGCCTCCACCCCGGACACGCACTGGGCGGTGCACGCTTCGCCACCGTCCTATCGGGACGGTGAGCGCCCGTTCCTCGCGTCGGCGACACCGAACCAGGTCACCGTCGAACCCGGCGGCTCGGGTGAGTTCACTGTGGACGGTCAGCGGCTCGGTGGCGCGGATCCGGCGCTGTTCGTCACCACGGCCCCGCCGCCGGGCCTCGGCGTGCGCGGGCTCCCGGTGGTGCCGCTGGACCGGCGCACCGGCGTGGGGAGCGCGAAGTTCGTGGTCACCGCGGCGCCGACGGCCGCACCCGGGTACCACGAGATCCCGATGACGGTGCGGGGCGGCGGGGACCCGGTGCGTGCTTCGGTCATCGTGCTGGTCGCGCCGAAGGGAAGTCTTCCCGCCGCGTACGGGAACGTGGGCGTCTCGGACGACACGGACGCGGCTCAGGCCGATTTCGACGGCGACGGCAACAGCTACTCCCGGCAGGCGCTCGCGGCCGCCGGGCTGACGGCCGGCGCCACGCTGTCCGTCTCGGGGACCGCGGTGACCTGGGCGGCCGTCCCGCCCGGCCGCAAGGACAACGTGGTCGCGAACGGGCAGGTCGTGACTGTCGGCGCGGGCAGGCGGCTCCTCTTCGTCGGCGCCGCGACCCGCGGAGACCACCGAGGGGCGGCGACCGTCGCGTTCACCGACGGGAGCACCGCGCGGGCCGATTTGTCCTTCGGCGACTGGGTTCTCCCCGGTGGTGGCGATTCGCCCGTGTTCGGCAACACCGTCGTCGCGCGCACGGACCACCGCAACCAGTTCCGCGGGCCGGGCGGCCCCGCGTACGTCTACGCGACGGCACCGTTCGACGTCCCCGCCGGAAAGCGGGTCGCGGCGGTGACGCTGCCGGTCGACAAGGATCTGCACGTCTTCGCCATCGGCACGGCATAACGCCCTTACTCGCTGGCTGTCTCCCCGCGGTACCCGTGAACTTGGCTGGTGAGCGGGGGCAGGGCCGGCGTTGGTGCGGGGTCCGGCCGGTGCGCGGGCGCCTCGTGCACCGTGATCGTCGCGGTGCACCGGCTGGTGAGCACGCGGCCGTCCGATTCGCGCCGCAGTTCGAACTCGACGGCGGGGAAGCCCTGCTTCGCTCGCGTGGCGTCGACGGGGAAGTAGACGGCCGCGGCCTCGCCGACCTCGAGCGGCGGCACCGAGACGGCACCGTCGAGGATCTCCTGCCCCGTGGACCGGAGCACGGCAGGCGGCCACTCGTCGTGCACCAGCACCCCGTACTCGGCCAGCCGCGCCCGGCCCGCGGAGGAGATGTCGACGACGGCGTCGTACCCGAACGCCTCGAAACCGGTGTTCCGGATCCGGACCCCGAGCAGGTCTTCGCTGGGCACGGGCAGACCCTCGGCCGCGAACGGTTCGGTGGCGATCTCGTCGAGGCAGAGGACCAGGTCGTTGGGGTCGGTGTCGAAGTCGAACGTGTCCTTGCCGAAGATGACGTGCCTCGGCCGGTTCCCGTCGCCGGTCGTGTGCTGCCGCGACACCCGGACGCTGCGTTTCCAGCGGCTGCCGTCGTGGTGCTCCATCCGCAGCGTCCACTCGCTTCCGCCGAGCACCTCGTCCTGCCCGATCTCACCGGGGATGACGCGCGCGACGGAACCGCCGAGCACCACCCGCTGCGGGTACGCCGCGTCGTTGCCGATGACGCGCAGACGCCAGCGGCCGTGGTAGGTGAACATGGCTTCTCCCGTTTCCGGTGGTCGCGGAGTGCTCCCGCAACGGTTCACGTGCCCGGCCGCGCCCGAGGTTCATTGACGGTTCTAAGGCCCTTCTGCGCGGATTCTCAGGTTCAGGCCCGATCTTGGGGAGCATGACCGAGAACTTGCCACCGCAGGACGAGCCGCAGCCGCCGCAGTCGCAGCCCGGACAGGCACAGCCCGAGCAGGCGCACCAGCCGCAGGCCCAGCCGCCCGTCGAGCCCCAGCAACCGCAGCCGCAGCCGTCCCCCACGCAGACGTGGTGGCACCAGCAGGGCGCGGCGACACCGCCCTACGGCGCGCCGGAGCAGCAGCCCTACGGCGCGGCCGGGCCGGTGGCGACGCGGGCACGGCCGAAGCGGAAGGTGTCCACCCCGATCGTGGTGACGGCGATCATCGCGGGCCTGATCGGCGGCGGTGTCGGGATCGGGGGCAGCGCGCTGCTCGCGAGCGGCGACAACCCGCCGGTGCTCTCTTCACAGCCGCCGTCGGCGAGCCAGGTCTCCTCCCAGGCGGGCTCGGTGGCGTACGCGGCCGAGGTCGCGACGAAGTTCACGGTCGACATCAAGATCCCGTCGCAGCAGGGCACGGTCACCGGCACCGGGATCATCCTGACCCAGGACGGGTACGTGCTGACCAACAACCACGTCGTCTCCGGCGCCGCGAACGGCGGGAAGATCCAGGTCACCACGGCCGACGGCAAGAAGCTGAGCGCCACGGTCAAGGGCACCGCGCCGTCCTACGACCTCGCGGTCATCAAGCTCGACAACGCCAGCGGTCTCACCCCGGCCGTGCTCGGCCAGTCCAACTCGCTGAAGGTGGGCCAGCCGGTCGCCGCGGTCGGCAGCCCCGAACAGCTTTCCAACACGGTGACCGCGGGCATCATCAGCGCGCTGAGCAGGACGGTGAAGGCAGGCGGCGAGGACGGCGGCGGCACGGTCGTCTACAACGGACTGCAGACCGACGCCCCGATCAACCCCGGCAACTCGGGCGGACCGCTGGTCAACATGGACGGCCAGGTCGTCGCGGTGAACTCCGCGGTCGAGCCGGGGCAGAGCGGCAACGGCGGGCTGCAGGCGTACGGCCTCGGGTTCTCCATCCCGATCGACAAGGCGAAGCAGATCGCGAACGAGCTGATGCAGAACGGCAAGGCGGCCAAGCCGGTGCTGGGGGTGAGCGGCAGCGTGCAGTCGCAGCCGGGTTCGGCCAACGGCGGCACCCAGCTCGCCGGGGTGCAGGACGGCGGGCCCGCCGCGCAGGCGGGGATCAAGCAGGGCGACACGATCACCGCGATCGACAAGACGCCGATCAACTCCTACGCGGACCTGATGGCCGAGGTGCTCAAGCACACGCCGGGGCAGCAGGTGCCGGTCGCGGTGCAGCACGCCGACGGCTCGCAGCAGGACGTCACGGTGACGCTGGGCAGCGCGACCGACACCGAGCAGACCACGGTGCCGCAGCAGCCGCAGGACCAGCAGGGCAACCCGTTCGGCGGAATACCCGGGTTCGGGGGCCGCTGACCGGTTTCGGGGAGCGGGGGCGGATCGGCGCCGGGCGCGTGACTGCGCCCGGCGCCGATCCGTGTGTCGCGTTACCCGAAGTCAGCTGCCTTCCATGGCCTTGATCAGGCTCTTGGGCCGCATGTCGGTCCAGTTCTGCTCGACGTACTCCAGGCAGGCGTCGCGGCTGTCCTCGCCGTGCGCGATCGTCCAGCCCGCTGGCACGTCGACGAAGGTCGGCCACAGCGAGTGCTGGCCCTCGTCGTTGACGAGCACGTAGTAGCGGCCGTCGGGGTCCTCGAACGGGTTCGTCATGAGTCCTGATTACCACAACGGCAGCGCCGCACGCAGCAGGTTGTTGCCCATCCCGCGCTGCTCAGGCGCCCGGTCACCGCTCGTTCCCGGCCCCGAGCACGGTGGCGATCTCCGCGGCGGGGCGCGGGGTTCCGACGTGCTCGCCGGTCGCGGTGCCCGCGCCGGTGGCGTGCCACCAGGCCGCCTGCTCCGGGGTGCCGACCCCGTCGATGTGCACGGACGCGGACGATTCGCGGATCAGCGGGACGAGTGCGGCCGCCGCGAGCCGTGCCCGCCCGTCGACATGGCGGCGGGTGATGCGGACCGCGTGCACCGGCAGCTCCGCGAGCAGGGCCAGATCCTCCGCGCCGGGCCCGATGTCGTCGAGCATCATGGTGATTCCGCGGTCGGCGAGCACGGTGAGGTTGTCCTGCGCTTCGGCCGCGGTCAGCGCCGCGGCCGGGATCCCGATCGTCAGCCAGCCCGGTTCGGCGCCGGTTTCGGCCAGTGCGCCGAGCACCCGGCGCACCAGGTCCGCGTCACCGGCCTGGTTCACCGAAAGCCCGATCATGAGCGACCCGGAGAAGCCGAGCTGCTGGCGCCACCACCGGAGCTGCCCGCACGCGGTCCGCAGCACCCATTCGCCGAGCGGCAGCATCAGCCCGGTCTGGTCGGCCAGCTCGACGCACCGGTGGTGCGGCACCGTGCCGTGGCCGGGGCGGTCCCAGTGCAGCACCGCCTCGACGCCAGCGACTTCGCCGTCGGCCAGGCGCTTCACCGGCCGGTACCGCACGGTGATTTCGCCGTGCTCCCACGCGCCCGGCATCCCGACCGCGAGTAGCTGCGCCCGCCGGTCCACCGCGTCCTGGTCGGGGTGGAACAGCTCCCACTGCCCGCGACGGCCCGTCTTCGCCCGCCGCAGCGCCGAATCCGCCGCGCGCAGCAGCTCCGCGGGATCGCTGTCGTGCGGCGGCCGGTGCACCACGCCGATGCTCGCGGGCAGCGCCAGCCCTTCTCCCTCCACATAGGACGGTTCGAACAGCTCGGCGTTGATGTTCGCGACCAGTGCCGAGACGTCCGGTGTGCGGGCGGAGTTCTCCACCACGATCCCGAACTCGTCGCCGTCGAAGCGCGCGATCATCGCCTTTTCCTGCGCGAACACGGCTTTCAGCCGCCGGGAGGTCTGCACGAGCAGCTGTTCGCCCGCACGGCGGCCGAGGCTGTCGCACACCTTCGCGAACGCGTCCAGGTCGAGGTGCAGCACCGTGATCCCGAGCGCGGGGTCGGCGCGCCGCAGCACGCTTTCCAGGTGCGTGCCGAAGTACTGCCGGTTCGGCAGGCCGGTCAGCACGTCGTGCAGCGACTGCCGGTGCAACTCGCCCTGCAGCAGCATCAGCTCCGTGCCGTCCTCGACGACGCCGACGAAGTGCCTCGGCTGATCTTCGGCGTCGCGCAGCAGGGACACGGTCAGCGAGATCCGCGCCGTGTCACCGTCGGCGCGGCGAAGCTGCTGCGACTGGCGGAACCGCTCCCGCTCGCCGGTCAGCAGCGCGGCCATGCCCTCGCGCAGGGCCTCCACCGATTCCGGGCGGACCAGGTCGTACACCGTCGTCCCGGTCAGCTTCGCGGGGGAGACGCCGAGTATCTCGCCGAGCGCGGCGTTGGCCTTCGACAGCTTCCCGTCCAGCTCGATGACCATGATGCCGCTCGTCGACGACGTGGCCACCTCTTCGAACCGGGCCTCGCTTTCCTTGAGGTGCCACTTCGCGTCCCGGACGGCTTTGAGCAGGGAGAGCTGCATGATTTCCTGCTGCTCCAGCACGACCGAGCGGGTCGCCGCCACGAAGCCGCTCGCGAGCGCGCCCAGCACCGCCGTGATCCGCTCGGCGAACCGCGACAGGGGCTGGCACGCGCTCAGGCCCAGCATTCCCTTGCCCAGCACGTCCATCGTGCAGCGCAGGCCGGGGTCGCCGACGTAGCCGAGTGCCACCAGCCGTTCCCCGACCCCGCGTGCCGCGTCCGCGTCGACCGGCTCCGCGACCACGGCCGAGCAGAGCGTTGCGAGCTGGTACCGGAGTTCCCGGTCCAGTTCGTCCTTGCCCATGGACACGACGACGACCCCGCTGAGCAGATATGCCCACTTCCTCGCGAGCAACTCCTGCTCACGGACGCCGTCCGGAGACGGTGCGGGGGATTTCCGTTGGGGATTCGGCATTCAGGTCACGCCCTGAGGTGGTTTTCGAGTGCGCGGAAGTTTATCTACTCCACTGCGTACCACCGTTCGGCCATAAGTGTGAAAAGGCACCACACGATAGTGAATTGACGTTCTCCGTTACTCCTGGTCATTTCGAGGTTGCTTAACGCCGACACCGGCATAGACGAGCATGTTCATCTCCGGCTCGTCGGAGATGTCCGCGGGCCCGCGCGGACGCCATTCCCCGCAGCCGACAAGACCGGGCTCGACCAGGTCGAAACCGGTGAACAGGCCGGTGATCTGCGCGTGCGTCCGCAGCGTCACCTGGTCCGGGCTCCTGCTGCGCTTGATCGCCTCGGTCGCCTCGGTGAGGTTGTCGCCCTGGTGGTCCCCGGTGACGTGGGTGATCGCCAGGTAGCTGCCATCGGGCAGCGCGTCGCGGTAGCGCGCCATCAGCGCGAGCGGGTCCGAGTCGTCCGGGATCCAGTGCAGCATCAGCAGCATCAGCAGGCCGACCGGCTGGCCGAAGTCCAGCAGCCGCCGCGTGTCCGGGTGCGCGAGGATGGCTTCCGGATCGCGCATGTCGGCCTGGATGATCGCGGCGCGGCTGTTGCCGGTGAGCATCAGTTCGCTGTGCGCGACCGCGACCGGGTCGCGATCGACGTAGACCACCCGGCAGGCGGGATCGATTTCCTGCGCGACCTCGTGCACGTTGGAAACCGTCGGAATGCCGGAGCCGATGTCGAGGAACTGGCGGATTCCCTGGTCGGTCATGAACCGCACGACGCGGCCGAGGAAGGTCCGGTTCACCCGCGCGGCCTGGGGGAGACCGGGCATGGCGCGGCTGATCTGGTCGCCGACGGCGCGGTCGACGGCGAAGTTGTGCCCGCCGCCCAGCATGAAGTCGTACGTGCGGGCCATGCTCGGCACCGACGTGTCGACGGTCGGCGGGACCCAGTCCTCACTTGCCACGGTCAACCCCTTCGCTTCGCGACGGCCGATACTAGCGAGCGGGGCGTGCGAACACTGCGTCCATCGGCATGACGCCGATGTCCACCCGATCGAGGCGCGCCCGCACCCGAACGGGCTCTGCCGATCTCGTTCGGGTCGCCTCTACTGTGGGCCCTCCCCATTCGGCGTAGGCGAGGAGCGACGCATGTCTGTTCCCGTGGCCCGAGGCCGCTGGCCCGTCCTCGGGCACACGCCCGTCCTGCTGCGGCGCCGTTTCGAATTCACCGCGTCGCTGCGGGACAGCGGTGAAATCGTGAAGGTCTTTCTCGGCCCGATGCCGGCGTATTTCGTCACCAGCCCGGAGCTGACCTATCGCGTGCTCGTGACGAACGGGTCCAGTTTTCGCAAGGGCGCGATGTTCGACAAGTTCCAACCGTATCTGGGAAACGGGCTCCTCCTCTCGAACGGCGCGTTTCACCACCGGCAGCGCAGGCTCATCCAGCCCGCGTTCCACCGCGAGCGGATCGCGCGGTACGCGGAGACGATGGTGCGGGCGGCGCGCGAGCTGACCGGGACCTGGCGGCGGGGAGAGGTCCGCGATCTCACCGCGGACATGCAGGGGCTCGCGGTCACGATCGTCGGCGAGGCCCTGTTCTCCGCCGAACTGGGCCAGCGCGCGATCGCCGAGGTGCGCCGGTCCATCTTCCTGGTGATCAAGCAGGGCATGATCCGCGCGTTGTCCCCGTCCTTCCTGGAAAAGCTGCCCGTGCCGGGAAACCGGCAGTTCGACGAAGCCATCGAACGCATGCGCGCCATCGTGCTCGAGGTGATCGCGAGCTGGCGCGCCGACGGCTCCGACCACGGCGATCTCCTTTCCATGCTCCTGCTGGCGCGGGACGAGGAAACCGGCGAGCGGATGACCGACCAGCAGACCTACGACGAGGTGCTCACGCTCCTCACCGCCGGTATCGAGACCACCGCGCTCGCGCTGGCGTGGATCTTCCACGAGATCGCGCGCGATCCCGAGGTGGAGCGTCGGCTGCGCGACGAGATCGACGAGGTGCTCGCGGGCGGGCCGCTCACCTTCGAAGACGTCCCGAAGCTGACCTACACCCACCAGGTGGTCAACGAGGTCCTGCGGATGTACCCGATCTGGATCCTGATGCGGCGGGCCACCGAGGAGGTCGAGCTCGGCGGCGTCCGGATCCCGGCGGCCGCCGAGGTGATCATCAGCCCGCACGCGCTGCACTTCGACCAGGGGTCCTATCCGGACCCGCACCGCTTCGACCCGGACCGCTGGGCGCCGGACCGCGTGGGTGAAGTGCCGAAGGGCGCCTTCATCCCGTTCGGCGCGGGCACCCGCCAGTGCATGGGAAATGTGTTCGCCCAGACCGAAATCGTCATCACCGTGGCCACCGTGCTCGCGGACTGGCGGCTCGTTCCCGTGCCGGAACGGCCCGTGCGGGTGAAGTTCACCTCGGCCGCCTACCCGTCCGAAATGCCGATGACCGTAACCGAAAGGTAGTATCCGTGCGCTCGTTCCGCCGCTTCTCCGCGGTCGTCCTGCTCTTCCTCGGCGGGTTTTTCGTGCCCGCGCCCGCATCGGCGGCCGTCGCCTGCGAAGACCTCCGGGTCCCGGTGTCGCTGCTCGGCCTGCCGCAGACGATGTACGGGAAGCTGTGCGCGCCGCCCGGTGCGAAAACGGTGCAGGTGCTGATCCCCGGCGGCACGTACAACAGCTCGTACTGGGACATCGCCTACGCGCCCGAAACCCGTTCGTACCGCAAGGCGATGAACGACGCCGGGATCGCCACCCTCGCCGTCGACCGGCTCGGCACCGGGCGCAGTTCCAAGCCGCTGTCCGCGCTGGTCACCGCCACCGCGCAGGCCGACGCCGTGCACCAGGTGATCAAGACGGTGCGCCCGCGGTTCGACAGGGTGATCGTCGGCGGGCATTCGATCGGCTCCGCGATGGCCATGATCGAAGCGGGCCTGTACCACGACGTCGACGGCGTGCTCGTCACCGACATGACGCACCGGATGAACTTCATCACCGTGCTTCCCGTGCTGGCCAACATGATCCCGGCCCCGCTCGACCCGAAGCTCGGCTCGCGCGGCCTCGACGTCGGCTATCTCACCACCCGGCCGGGCACCCGGTACGAGGCATTCCACAAACCCGGCCCGCTGGTGCCCGGCGCGATCGAGGCCGATGAGTCCACAAAGGACGTTTTCGCGGCGACCGAGGCCGTCGACACGCTCGCGCTGACCAACGTGGTGATCCCGTTCACCCAGCGCATCGACGTCCCGGTGCTGACCGTCGTCGGCGCGGGCGACACCCATTTCTGCGGGCAGCCCCTTGGCAGCGACTGCACGTCGTCGGCGGCGTTGCGGGCTTCGGAAGCGCCGTTCTTCTCGGACGCCGCGCGGCTGGAGGCCTACGTGCTGCGGGATTACGGCCACTCGATCAACTACGCCCCGAACGCCCACGACTACGAGCAGGTCGTCACCCAGTGGACGCGCGCACTGGGCTGAACCGCGCGACCGTCACGGTGTCCTGCCCGGCTGGATGCCGAGCACGTCCGGTCCGGCGTAGCCGCACACCCGGTTTCGGTTCGCGCACGATCCGTCGTGCGTGAACCGTCAGCGCGGCCGTCTACTCTCGAAGACGATCGAGAGGGGAGGTGGCGCCACGTGCTGGTCCTGCACGCGTTCTGGGTGGTCGACGGCGGTTTGTGCCTGTGGGCCGAGGATTCCGGGTACCCGGTGACGAGCCGGAGCCGGGCCACGCGCTCGGCGCGGCCGCATCCGTTCGCCGTTCCCGCGGGCGAACTCGCCGGGCTGGTCTCGGGAAAGGCGGACGAGGTCACCCTCCTGCTGCCGTCGTCGCGGACCTCCCCGCTCGATTCGCCGGAACTGATCCGGATCACGCCCCGTCCGCCCGCGCGGTCGGAGCCCGCGTTGTCGCCGTGGATCGTGCCCGTCGTCACGCTGGACGCCGCGGCGGCGCTGGCCGCGCTGACCGAGCGCACCGTCATGCGCCACAGCGCGTCCTGGGGCTATTTCGCGGAACTCGCGGCTTTCGCGCGTGGGCTCGCCGGCCGTGGGCGAGTGCTGCCCGCGCTCGAACACGACGATCTCGGTGCGGTCGCGCAGTGGCGGCCGGTGCTGCGGGGGCGTGATGTCCTCGCCGCGCAGGAGTTCGCCGCCGCGATGCCCCCGGTGTGCCGCGCGGCCTCCAGCGCCGAGCCGCACGAGCTGGTCGGCGCGGTGCTGCACGCGTTGGCCGACGCCGCGGTCCGCGAAGGTCCCGTACCGGATCTGGTCCCGTCGCGCCGCGGCCGCCGGCCGGCCCGGCCGCCCGCGGCCGAGGCGTGGCTGGCCGCGTTGTCCGCCCCGGACGGCCGGTTCGACGCCGACGACCTCGGCCCGCTCGCCGAGGCACTGCGGCCGTGGGACGAGATCGGCGCGGAGCGGACCGGTCCGGCGCGCGCCACGTTCCGGCTCACCGAAGTCCCCGCCGAGGAGGAAACCCCGCCAGGGTGGCGGCTGGAATTCCTGTTGCAGTCCGCCGAGGACCCGAGCCTGGTGGTCCCGGCCGAGCGCGCCTGGGCCGACGAGGGCGCACTCGGCCGGTGGCTCGCTCGCCCGCAGGAACTGCTGCTCGCCGAGCTGGGCCGGGCGAGCCGGGTGTACCCGCAGCTCGCACCGGGTCTCCGCCGTGCGCGCCCGTGCGCCCTCGACCTGGACGCCGACGGCGCCTACCACTTCCTTTCGGTCGCCGCGCCCCGGCTGGACGAGGCGGGTTTCGGTGTCCTGCTGCCGACCTGGTGGAACCGCCGCCGCGAACTGGCGCTCACCGCGTCCGCGCACACTCCCGTGGACGGTGTGGTGCGGAAGGCCGGCAAGTTCGGCGAGAAGCAGCTCGTGGAGTTCCGCTGGCAGCTCGCCGTCGGCGATGACGAGGCCCTCACCGACGAGGAGATCGCCTCGCTCGCGGACACCAAGGCCCCGCTGATCCGGCTGCGCGGCCAGTGGGTGACCGTCGACCCCGAGCAGCTCCGGCGCGGTCTGGAGTTCCTGAAGCGAAAGCCGGAACCGAAGATGACCGCGGCCGAGGTACTCGCACTGGCCGCGAGCCATCCCGAGGACCTCGACATCCCGCTGCCGGTGGCGGGCGTGCACGCGGACGGCTGGCTCGGCGACCTCCTCGACGGCACCGCGGAAAAGTCGCTCAGCCCGGTGCCGGCACCGGCCGGGTTCACGGCCACGTTGCGGCCGTACCAGGAGCGCGGGCTGTCCTGGCTGGCCTTCCTGTCGTCGCTCGGGCTGGGCGCCTGCCTCGCGGACGACATGGGGCTCGGCAAGACCGTCCAGCTTCTGGCGCTGGAGGCGGCGCACCGCGCGGAGGAGCCCGACGCCGGGCCCACGCTGCTGATCTGCCCGATGTCGCTGGTGGGGAACTGGCAGCGGGAAGCCGCGAAGTTCGCCCCGGATCTGCGGGTCTACGCCCACCACGGAGGTTCGCGCCCGCACGGCACCGAACTGGCGGACCGGCTGGACGCCACGGACCTCGTGGTCACCACCTACGCGACGGCCACCCGCGACATCGACGAGCTGGCCGAACGCGAATGGCGGCGCGTGGTGCTCGACGAGGCGCAGGCGATCAAGAACAGCGCCTCGCGCTCGTCGAAGGCGGTGCGGCGGCTGCGAGCGCGGCACCGCGTCGCGCTGACCGGCACGCCGATGGAGAACCGGCTGGCCGAGCTGTGGTCGGTGATGGACTTCGCCAACCCCGGGATGCTCGGCTCACCCGAGCTGTTCCGCACGCGCTACGCCATCCCGGTCGAGCGGCACGGCCGTACCGAGCCGGTCGAACGCCTGCGGAAGATCATCAAGCCGTACCTGCTGCGGCGGCTGAAGACCGATCCCGCGATCATCGACGACCTGCCGGAGAAGATCGAGGTGAAGCAGTACTGCCGCCTCACCACCGAGCAGGCGTCGCTCTACCAGTCCGTCGTGGACGACATGATGGACAAGATCGAGAACTCCGAAGGGATCGAGCGCAGGGGCAACGTGCTCGCCGCGATGACCAAGCTGAAACAGGTCTGCAACCACCCCGCCCAGTTGCTGCACGACCGCTCGTCCATCGGCACGCGCTCGGGGAAGGTGATCCGGCTGGAAGAGATCCTCGACGAGATCATCGCCGAGGGCGGCAAGGTGCTCTGCTTCACCCAGTTCACCGAGTTCGCCGAACTGCTGCTGCCGCACCTGTCCGCGCGCTTCGGCACCGATATCGCCTACCTGCACGGCGGCACCACCAAGAAGCGCCGCGACGACCTGGTCACCGCCTTCTCCGCCGACGACGGCCCGCCGATCTTCCTGCTGTCCCTGAAGGCGGGCGGCACCGGCCTGAACCTCACCGCCGCGAACCACGTCATCCACCTCGACCGCTGGTGGAACCCCGCCGTGGAAAACCAGGCCACCGACCGGGCCTTCCGCATCGGCCAGCAACGCACCGTCGGCGTCCACAAGTTCGTCTGCACCGGCACCCTCGAAGAAAAGATCGACGACCTGATCGAGGAGAAGAAGGCCCTCGCGGACCTGGTCGTCTCCGATGGCGAAAGCTGGCTGACCGAACTGTCCACAACAGACCTGCGCGCCGTCTTCGCCCTCACCGAAGGAGCTGTCGATGACTGACAGGTGGTTCCCGAAGGCGCGTCCGCGTGCGGTGGCCGGTGGCCTGCAAGCCCGGAGCAAGCGGGGTGCGATCGCGCGAACCTGGTGGTCAGGACGCTTCGTCGGGGTGCTCGAAGAAATGGGCATGGGCGGCAGGCTCGAACGAGGCCGCAACTACGCCCGCCGGGGCCAGGTGATCTCCCTGGAGGTGACCGCGGGTTCCGCGACCGCCAGGGTCCAGGGCAGCAGCGCGACCCCGTACCGGGTCCGCATCGGCATCACCGCCTTCGACAAACGAGACTGGTCCAAAGTAGAACGAACGCTCGCCGAAAACGCCTGGTACGCAGCCAAACTCCTCGCAGGCGAAATGCCGGAAGACATCGAAGCCGTCTTCGCCGACCTCGGCCTCCCGCTCTTCCCGACCGGCGCGCGGGACCTGTCCATGGACTGCTCCTGCCCGGATTTCCAGGTCCCGTGCAAACACCTGGCCGCCGCCTTCTACCTGCTGGCCGAAGCCTTCGACGAGGACCCCTTCACCATCCTCACCTGGCGCGGCCGCACCCGGGACGAACTACTCGCCAACCTGCGAACCGCCCGAGCCGGCACCTCCCCGGTGGGCCCCGCGCTGCCGACCACCCCAGCCGCTTTCTATGCCCTGCAAGCCGATCTCCCCAGTGCCACCGCACCGGCCAGCGACCCCGCATCCCTGCTGGACCAACTCCCCGCGACCACCTTCACCCTGCGCGGCCACACCCTCCCCGACCTGCTGCGCCCGGCCTACCAAGCACTCGACGACCTCGCGTACGACCACTGAGCTTGTCGTTCACGTGGTGCGGCTGTGCGGAGGCGGTCCGGGCAAGTCGTCAGCTCGAACACCCCATCCGACCGCGCGACCAGGCCGAGAACTCCTTCCGCGGCAAGAGGAATCATCGACCACGGGTGGTCCCACGCCTCGACCGGCAAGCTGAGCGAACGAATGCGGCGGCCGGGAGAAGTTCCCGGCCGCCGCATTCGGTCCACCCTGTTTTCAAACCCCCTGGGGGTCACCCGTCACGGGTGGTAGATCTCCTTGACCGTGGCGATGCGGTCGTCGTTGTCGACGTGGATCTGGGCGAGCGGCGGGGTGCCACCGTTCAGCGCTTCCAGCAGCTCCAGCGGGGTGCACGGCTTGCTGCCGAAGCCCTTGTCGTCGATGGTGACGTCGCCGCCCGAGCAGATGGTGGCCGCGCTGTACACCTGGCCGTGCTCGTGCAGCGGCAGCCGGTAGGTCTTGGTGTCGCCGGGGACCTCCACGTACTGGCCATCGTCAGGGCCGCCCGACTTCCACTTCATCAGCTTGAACTGGGCCATGTTCGTGGCGTTGTCGAAACCGGTGAACTGCACGGTCTGGGTGGTGTTCGGGAACCGGAGCTTGGGCGGGCTCGCCGGCGTGGAGTTCTCGCTCGGCTTGGTCTCGACGCGGAGACCGGTGGCGCCCTTGCCGCAGTACACGGCACCCTGGCTGCCCGCGGGCTCCTCCGCCTTGGCGCAGTCCCAGCCACCCGTGATGTCGATGACCTTCTGGCCGGGACCTTCGCCCTCCGTCGGCACCTTCTCGTAGTACTCGCTGATGACGTTGAACGCCTCGGTGCACCCCGTCGTGCCGTCGGGGGACGCGATCGCGACCAGGTCCACCTGCGGGCCTCCGGGAAGGCCGACCTTGCCGCCGAGTTCGCTGCAGTTGACGTCGCCGGTCGGCACTCCGGAAACCCCGCCGGAAGAACCGCCCTTGGCCGCGGAGTTGTTCCCCTTCGCGGTGCCGTGGAATGCCGCCGTGTCCGCGATGTTCTTGATCGGAGCGGGAGCGGCGGAACCATTTCCGGCCGCACCATTTCCACTGCACGCGGAAAGCAATGCTGCCGCCGCGACCGCCCCGCCGACCAGCGCGACCCTCATCGACTTCATCGTGGTGGAACCCATTTTCTTAACCCCAATCGAGTCTGTGGTGAATCTCTGCTGGGAAAGACGCCCCGACCCGTTCGGAGTTGCTGCAAATCGCCGCCAAAGCCCAAAGTTGCACGAACTTCTGCCCGCCCCTGACTGCGCGGGCAAACTTCGCCACCCGACGCAACCTGACCACCGACCGCGCGTCCGAGGAGATACGGCCACCCTCTGCGATCGCGCAAAAGCCGGTGGTCGGAGCGCTTCACCAGCACGTAGCCGGGGCCTGGTGACGGGGGAGCTACCGAGTCCCGGGCTCGCCCGCCGTCGCATCGAGCAGGTCGAGGTACCCCTCGACCGCATCCCACAGGTAGTTCTCCGGATACCGCCCGAGCCCGCGGTGCTCCCGCCGCCACCCGCGATCCCAGTACCCGTCGCGCACCTCTCGCAGCTGCGCGAGCGAAGCCTGAAGATCCTCAGCCGCCAGCCGCAGCAACTCGACCAGCCAAGCCGTCGCGTGCGGCGTCGAGGCCCAGGGCACCTCCTCGGCCGGCAGATTCAGCACGAACGCAATCTCTACGTGCTCCACCGGCTCGGCACCTTCGACCACCTCGCCGAACACACGCGAGCCCCGCCAACGGCCCGTCGTCGAGCCAGGTGCACGACCCTCGTACCGTGTGGCCGTGACCACCGCTGTGACGAAGCTTGCCCGGGATTGCGTGGCCTTCGACCAGATCCTCCGGATCCGGGCGTGGGTGGGAGACGGCAAGCCGGTGACCGGCAAAGGCGTGCTGCGCCCGGCCGACCTCCGGATCGCGAGCGCGGCCACCGGGGTGCCGATCCCGGCGAAGTTCCGCTCAGCCGCGGACGTCCCTCGCTGGCGTCGACTGTGGTCGGCCGCCGTCGCGACGGACCTGATCTCGCTCGAAGCGAGTGTCGCGAAGGCCGGTCCGCCGACCGAGATCACCCTGGATCTGTGGCTCACCGCGTTCGCCGCCGCGCTCGCTGCGAACTTCGAAGACGAAGAGGGCTTCGCGGCGCTCCGTCTGGGCCGCGCCTTGCTCAACGCACTTGCCTCTGGCAGGGCGAAGACGTTCGACGAAGTCCATCACCACGCCGGGCACGAGTTGCTCTCGAGGTACGACCCGGCCATTTCCCGGCTGCGATCCGCCGCGAACTACGAGGATTCGGTCTCAACCCTGCGCGACCTGTTCGTGGAGTTCGGCGTGGCCACCGGCCCCCGGCAGCTCACCGAACCCGGCCGTTGGGCACTGTCGGAAGTGACCCGCCGCGGTGACGACATCGTGCAGACGCGGCCCTATGTTGATTCCGACCGGATCTGCCAGCTCAAGATCACCTTGGTGAAGTGGAGTCCGGCCTGCTGGCGGCGGGTCCTCGTCCCCTCGACGGCCACCCTCGGCGAGCTGGACAGGGTGATCCAGGCCGCCCTGCGCTGGGACAACGACCACCTGCACGGCTTCACGGTGGGAACCCGGCACTACGGAGACCCTGGCTACGACAAGAACGACGAGTACGAGATCACCGTCGGCGAAGCGTTCACCCGCGCGCGCAAACGCATCCACTACACCTACGACTTCGGCGACAGCTGGCGCCACGACATCGAACTGGAACGAACGCTCGACATCGACGAGTCGCTCACCTACCCCACCTGCGTAGCGGGCAAGGGACCCGTTCCCGTCGAGGACTCCGACCACCGCACGATCCAGTTCGACCAGGACGACATCAACCGCCGTCTCAGCTCGGCCCTGATCGCGGACGACTCGCCCTTCGACGCGGTGATCGAGCAGATCCTCGCCGATGCCCACGACGAGGAGGAACAACTCGGTTCGTTCGTCACCGTGCTGGACGAGGAACTCGCGTTGCCCGCGGAAGCCAGCGTGCTCGGGCACCCGGTCACCGTGCTGGAACTCCACTACGAGGAACTGCTGCGCGGCCCGTTCGCCGTATGCCAGGGCACCCACGGCAAAGGTGAAATAGCACTGACCGACGTCTGCTTCCCACCCGACACGACCGCGGCATGGGTACACGCGGCCTACCGCCACTTCCTGGGCATCGAACCTTTCCCCGCGACAACACGCCCCCCTTTCCCCGCGACAACACGCCCCGACTGGCGCTGGCCACCGGACGACCCGCGGTGAACCGCCGCCGACCTGGTGACGAGCTTCTGAGACGATAACGGCATGTCAGAGGAGGCCGAGGTATTCGGAATCGACGTCTTCACCGTCGACGACCGGCTGCGCCTCTTCAGCTTCGCCACCGCGCCGCAACGCGCCGAGTACCTGGCAGTCCTCCGGGCTTTCGAACGGGCCCGCGCCAATTACGTCGTGTTGCTCCACGCCAGCGACGTCGCGGCCAACCTCGCGGAACTCGGCGTGGAGATCGAGGACGTCACGCCGCTACTGGAACAGCTGTATTCCTGGCAGATCCTGGATCGCAGCTACGACGGCGCCCGAGCCGCGACGCTGGCCGAATACCGGAACCGGCACTACGTCTACCAGTTCACCCAGGCGGGTTACCGCGCATACCGGGCTGTGGAGGACGTTCTCGGCGCCAGCCTCGACGACGCGACCCTGTCCCGGCTGGTCTTTCCCGAGCTGCTGGAGGATCTGAAGGCACTGGCCTCCGCGAACGTCGAAGGCGATGCCGAAGGGGTCTACCGCAAGTTCACCCGGCTGGACGCCGCGTTGAACGACATGGCCGAGCGAGCGGCGCGCTTCTACCTGCTGCTCGGTGACCTCGCCAGGACGAGCGAAACGAGCGCCGAAGCCTTCCTCGCGCACAAGGACAGCCTGCTCGCCCACATGCGCGAATTCAGCTCCGAGCTGGCCAGGTACACCCCGAAACTCACCGCCGCGATCGCCGAGGTCGAAGCGGGCGGGGTCGAGCGGCTGGTGGAACTCGCGGCGAGCGCGGACGAACGGCTCTTTCAGGCACCGGCCGAGCGGCTCGCCGATTGGCGGCATCGCTGGGCCGGCCTCGTGCACTGGTTCCGATCCGAAGATGCGGTTAGCGAGGCGGAACGACTCCAGGCTGGCACAACTAGCGCGATCTCCGCAGTGCTCGCGTTGCTGCGGCGCGTCACCGAAGCCCGCCGCGGCGGCGTCAGCAGGGAGAGCCAGCTCCGGCACCTCGCGACCTGGTTCACCGGCGTGCCGAGCGACGAAGCCGCGCACGCTCTGTTCGCCGCCACGTTCAACCTGGGACGCCCCCGCCATGTCGGCGTCGCCCATCCCGACCCGGAACTCGTGCCGCCACGGCGTTCCTGGTGGGAGGCGCCCCCGGTCGAAATCTCGCGGACACTGGTGGAGACCGGGAAGACCGCCGCACCAGGCGCGCCGGCACGGGTCGAGCGCAACGACGCGGGCCGGCGCCGCCTGCGCGAACGCCAGCTCGCCGAGCAGGAAGCCAACCGGGCCGCGGCACGGGACCTGACCGAAGGCGGCGTCTACGGCCGGACACTCAGCGAAGCGGAAACCGAGCTCTTGCTGAGCCTGCTCGACCTGGCGTTGAGCGCGCGCGTCCCGGTTTCCGGGGTCACCGGCGCGAGCGGAGCGGCCCACGGCGTCAAGCTGACCCTGCGGCCGAACCCGGAATCCACCACGGTCACCACCGTGCGCGGCCGCCTGCACCTGGACCGGCTCACGCTGACGGTGACGTCGTGATTCCCCAATTCGAACAGGCGTCGTACCAGCGCGCCGCGCGGACGCTGCTGGTCAACCCGCTGATCACCGAAACCTATCCCGATGAGCGCGCCCTTCCGCTGATCCGCCGCTGGGCCGACGACCTCACCCCCGACCTGAACGAGAACTTCGGCTACCGGCTCGAACTGTCCGCGACCACCGCCCGGCTCGTCCGGGTCGTCGATCACCTGGACGCCGTGCAGGCGGCACGCACCTCGACCGACCGCCCGTTCGATCGCCGCCGCTACGCCTACCTGGCGCTGACCATGGCCGCGCTCGGGCGTGCCGGAACCCAACTTTCCCTGTCCGAGCTGGCCGATACCGTGGCCGCGGACGCCGGTCGCATCGACGGACTCGGCCTGTCCACGGAGAAACCGAATGACCGCAACGCTTTCGTCGACGCGGTCGCCTGGCTGGAGACCCGCGGCGCGCTGCGGCTCGCGGACGGCAGCGCGCGCCGCTGGGCCGACGATCCGCACGCGGGCGAAGCGCTCTACGACATCGACCGTGACATCGTGTTCGCGATCTACCGCCCGGCGCGGGTGCTGCAGCACATCCCGAGCGTCACCGCGCTGCTCACGCAATCAACGGCGGGCAGTCGCGACACCCGCCGCCGCGAAGTGGGTCAACGTGCCCGGCGCGCGCTGCTCGAACAGCCGGTCGTCTACTTCGCCGAGTCGAGCGTCGAGGTCGCCAACGTGCTGCGCAACGGCAACGCGGTCGCCGACGTCGAGCGGATCACCGGGCTCGCCGTCGAGCGCCGGGCCGAAGGGGTGGCGCTGCTCGACAACGCCGGAGGCTTCACCGACCGGCGGTTTCCCGGGTCGGGCACCGTCGCCCAGACGGCGTTGCTGCTCATCGGCGAGATCGCCGACCGCCTCGAATCACCCGACCTGCCCGAACCGGCGCGGATGGCGCCGCCGTCCCGGCAGAAGCTGACCGCCGAGGTCGACGCCGGGTTACCCCGGGCGGGGGTGTTCCGCGAACTCGTGGACGACGAGGTAACCCGCACTACCGATGAGGAAGGAATGAGCTGCCCGCTGCTGGAATCGGGCTGGCTGGCCACCACGATGTCCAGGCTGGTCGAGCGGTACGGCACCACGTTCGCCGCCCAGTGGCGCGCGGATCCGCCGCGCCTGCTGGAAGCGGCCGTCGGCCTGCTCACGGAATTGCGGATACTGGCACCGGTCGAAGGGGGAGTGTTGGCGTTGCCGCTGCTCGCGCGCTATCGAAACGTCGTGGTCGAGGTGCGGAAGCGGAAGGCGGAGCCGTCGCTCTTCGACATGTTGGGTGAAGCCCCGTGACCCGGTTTTCCCCGACCAGGGCGGGCGTCATCAACCTGTGGGACTACCGCGACGAGGAGTTCGTCTTCGCTGGCGGGCGGCTGGTGCTGCGCGGCCCGAACGGCTCCGGCAAGACGAAGGCGCTGGAGGTGCTGTTCCCGTTCGTCCTGGACGGCCGCATCGACCCGCGACGGCTGAACCCGTTCGCCGGCGAGGAACGCACCATGAAGTCCAACCTCCTCTACCGAGGGCAGGACACCGCGCATTCCTACGTCTGGCTCGAATTCGGCCGCGATGATGAGGCCGTGACGGTCGGCGTCGGCCTGCGCGCCCAGAAGCACAACGAGCGGGTGACCCGGTGGTACTTCGTCGTCGACGGTCGCGTCGGCGTCGACTTTTCCTTGCTGGGCAACGATGATCGCCCGTTGACGAAGAAGCAGCTCGTCGCCGAGATCGGCGCGGACCAGGTGACCGACAGCCCGCCGCTGCACCGGGCGGCGATCGACGCGCGGTTGTTCGGTCTCGGCGCCGAACGCTACGAGCAGCTCCTCACCCTCGTGCTGACGCTACGGCGCCCGCAGCTTGCCAAGAACCTCGACCCCAAGGGCCTTTCCCGCACGTTGTCCGACGGGCTGCGGCCGGTGGACGAGGAGATGATCGCCGAGGCCGCCCGGTCGTTCGACGACATGGAAAGCGTGCAGCGCACCCTGGATGGTCTCGTCAAGGCCGACGAAGCGGCGTCGGCGTTCGTCAGCAACTACACGACTTACCTGCGTACGCATGCCCGCGCGGCGGCCGACATCGTCACCACACGGCTCGACGCGGTCGAAAAGGCGCGAGAAGAACTGGCCGCCGCTGAGATGCGGCGAGAGGCCGAAGCGCAGCGACGTCACGACGCCCAGACCGTGCTCGACGGGATCGAGCGCGACCTGCGGACACAGCAGGCGCACCTGGAATCGTTGCAGCGCAGCAAGGCTTACACCGACGACCGCGCGAAACTGGAGCAGCTCGGCGAACTGGTCGAGGGGTTGGCCGCGTCGGCGCGCACCGCTCGTACCCAGGCCACGCGCGCGGCCGAAGCCGAGCAGGCGCGGACGGAGGACCTGAGTAGGGCTCGTCGCGGACTCGCCGACGCCAAGGCCGCGGTCGCCCGAAGCGCCGCGGACCTGGCCGAAGCCGCCGGAGACGCCGCGATCGCCTGGACACCGGAGGACGCGGTCGCGGACCCCGAATTCGGGACGCGCGTAGCCGGGCGAGTCGAGCAGCGGCAGAACGATGTCCAGGCCGTCCGGGACGCACTCGGCAAACTTCGCGAAGTCCAGAGCCGGCGCACCGCGGCTCAGAACATCTACGGGGCAGCCGAAGTCAAGGTCGACGAAGCCACCGCGGCCGAGAACCAGGCCGCCGAGAATGTCACCCGAGCCCGTGCGACGGCCGTGGAGCGGCTGGCGGTCTGGTGGTCGCGCCACGAAACCGAACTCCCGGACGTCCACGACGAACTCGCCGCCGCGGTGGACCAGGTGGGCGAGCCCGACGCGCCCGCGTTGCCGACACGGTTCGACGAACTGGTTCGCGACCGTGTCGAGGAACGTCGTGAAAACCTGCACCGGCTGACGACGGACCGCGAACAGATCGTCGCGGAACTCGCCGTGCTGAGGGAAAAGCACAAGAACATCGCGTCCGAAAAGGACGAAGCGCCGGAGCCGTTCGCCGCGCGCACTGCGTCCCGTGTGGACAGACCGGGCGCACCGCTGTGGCGACTCGTCCGGTTCACCGACGAGGTCACGCACGAGCGCGCGGCCGCGATCGAAGCGGCCCTCGAAGCCGCGAACCTCCTGGACGCCTGGCTCGACGAGGAATCCGCGACGCTGGAGTCCGACGCCAGGCTGGTCCCGTTACCGGTCGAGCGACGTCCGTCCGGGCCGACGCTGGCCGACGTCCTCAAGCCGGAAGAAAACGTCGCAGTCGGCGCGGAATTGATCACCGCCGTGCTGAGTTCGGTCGCACTCGGCACCATCGATCCGGTCCCGTCCGCGCCGACGATTTCCGCGGAAGGTGGCTTCGCCCAAGGCATCCAGGTCGGTGCGCACCACAAGCCGGACGCCGAGTACATCGGCGTCACCGCCCGGCAACGTCGCCGGGAGACGCGCCTCGCGGAGATCGGCGCGCAGATCGAAACAACCGAAGAAACCCTTGCCGGACTGGAAAACGCGCTGGCCGAGGTGCGGTCTTGGCTGGAGCTGGTCGACACCGCACGCGCGGAACTGCCGTCCGTGGGCGACATCCTCCGCGCGCTCGAACGGCAGACGGCCGCCGCCGCCGAGCTGCGGGTCCGGCGCGGCACCCTGGACGACGCCAGGCTGGAGCTGGACCAGGCGGTCGCCGCCGTCGCCGACTGCGACCGCAGGCTGGCCAAGGTCGCTTCGGAACGTTCGCTGCCCGCTGAGACCGTCGACCAGGTGGCCGCCGCCGTCGACCGGTTCCGCGAATCCGCCGCGGAACTGACCGCCGCACGTCGTGACGAGCGCACCGTTTCCGGGCAGGTCGATGTGGCCGGGCGGCTGCTCGCCGAGGCCGAAGTGAGCGCGAAGACCACCGCCGACGATGCGGAAGAAGCCGAGAGCAGGCACGCCGAGCAGGCCGAAGTGCTGCGGACCCTCCACGAGTCCGTCGGCGCCGACGTGCAGGCCGTGCTGGACGAGGTGACGAAGACCCGCCGCCTCGTCGGTGAGCTGAACGGGAAACAGGGCATCGCCAGAAAAGCCCATACCAAAGCGGTCGAGGTGGCCGCGCTCGCCGAGGGCGAGGTCAAGACGGCGTCGGCCGCGGCCCAGAGCGCGATCGCCGAAACCAGAACCGATGCCCGACGACTCGAACCGTACGCCCGGCGCGAGCTGCTGGACCTGCTGAAGGTGCCGCCGGGCCCGGCCTGGCCCGCCAGTGACGAGGCATGGCTCGACGAGTCCGTGCTGCCCGAAGGCGTGCTCGCCCTCCTCGAAGGGATCCACGCCGTCGGTGCCGACCTGCGGCCGAGCGAGTCGTCGCTGAAGTCAAGCAAGACAAGGGTTTCCTCGGCGCTGGACGAACTGCAAACCGAACTCGCCCGCGCCGGCCACGACTACCACCCGGAATGGGAGAGCGACGGTGACGTGATCGTCGTCCGCGTCGCCGACGAACAAGGGTTCGCGTCGATCGGCGACTTCGCGCGCCGCATCAACGCCGCCCGCCGTGACCAGGAACTGCTGCTGACCGACTCGGAACGGCGGATCCTGGAGGACGCGCTGCTCGGCCGCCTCGCCCAGCAGATCCACGACCGCACCGTCGACGCGCGCGACCTGATCGGCCAGATGAACACCGAAATGCGCGCCCGCCGGATGTCGTCCGGAACGGGCATCGGCGTCCGCTGGGAGCTGGCGGATTCACTGGACGAGGCCCAGCGCGAAATCTGCCGTCTGCTCGAACGCGACGCGTCGCGCCTAGGCCCGGACGACCTCGCCCGCATGCGCGAGCACTTCGCCGCCCGCATCAAGATGGCCCGCGCGCTACCCGGAAACCGCTCCTACGTCGAGCTGCTCGCCGACGTCCTCGACTACCGGAAGTGGCGGGTCTTCGCGTTCGCCCTGGTGGCCCCCGATGGCACCGAAGAACGTCTCACACAAGCAAGGCACAGCACGCTTTCCGGCGGCGAACAGTCGGTGTCCCTGCACCTGCCTTTGTTCGCCGCAGCCCATGTGCTGCTGAGTTCCGCGTCGCCCGACTGCCCAAGGCTGCTGGCGCTGGATGAAGCCTTCGCCGGGGTGGACGACAACGGCCGCAGCGAACTCCTCGCGCTGACCGCGCAGTTCGACCTGGACCTGTTCATGACCGGCTACGACCTCTGGGCCACCTACGCGACCGTCCCGGCGTGCGCGCACTACGATCTCTCGCACTCCGCGGCGGAACACACGGTGAGCGCACTGCTGGTGGTCTGGGACGGCACTGGAATACTGGCCGATTCGCCGTCCGGTGACCTGGCCACCGAGCTGGGCTCGCCCGGCACCCGCCGCCGACCCACGAGTTCATCAGGGACGCTGTTGTGACTGCTGTAGGAGATGACCCCGGCTGGCAGCGCATCCTGGCCGCGGCACGCCGCAAGATCGAACGTTCCGGCGGTGAGGTCTCCGGCACCATCGGCCTGGCGAAGCCGACCGACGAGGAACGCCGTGTGGTCATCGGTATCACCGGCCACCACCGCCCGTCGAGCGTCGCATCCCTGCGCCTGGATCTGTCCGAAGTGGACGCCGCATTGAGGGACGCGCACGGCCGGGGACTGCTGGCAGTACTGGCCGAACGTGACGGCCCGGTCCGCAACCGCCCCGCCGAACAGGCGTCAGAAGAAGAAGCGAAAACCCTTGCCCTAGCTGATCTCCACGCCCGTTGCCCCGCGCACGCCGGTTCCGACTGGTTCGAACGATGGTGGGCGGCGCTGTCCACCGACGGCACCGCGACCCGCCTCGTCCGCCGCGGCGACGCGGACGTGCTTGGCTGGGCAGGCGAGGTCCTGAACCGCCTCCCCGCCGAGAACCTGCCGCTACCCGTCCTAGCCGAATGGGCCACCGGCAACACCAAAGCACTCGCGGGCACCCCGCTGGCCTCGCTGGTCCTGCGCGCCCTCGCCGAACGCGACGGCGTCCCGGCCCCGGTGACCCGCGCTTCCCAGCGCGAACGCTGGGAAGCGGCCGGGGTGATCGTCGACGACCTGGCCAGCCAGGTCCTGGTCCTGAACGTGCGCACCGAAGATGATCACGTGGTGGCAGGCTGGCTGAACGATGCCGCGGACTTCGGCATCCCGTTCCGCCTCACCCTGCACCAGCTAGCCACCGACCCCGTGGCCCCGTCCGGCGGGGCCGTCTACGTCTGCGAAAACCCCGCCGTCCTCCGTGCCGCAGCAAGCGAACTGGCCCGGGACTCCGCCACCCTGATCTGCACCGAAGGCCAACCGTCAGCCGCGTTTCATCGACTCCTATCGGCCTACCGCGGACAGATTCATTGGCGCGGCGACTTCGACTGGACCGGCCTGCGCACCACCACCTCCGCAATCGCGCGTTACCGGGCCCTCCCGTGGCGAATGACCACTGTGGACTACGAAACCGCCCTGGAAACCGGCGACTCGGAACCGTTGAAAGGCCCTCCAACCGACAGCCCCTGGGACCCCGCGCTGGCGTCGTCCATGTTGGCCGCGGGCCGAGCCATCATGGAAGAACGCCTGATCCCCACCCTCCTGGAAGATCTGCGACCGTGAGCGAATACCAGTACTACGAATTCCTCGCCGTGGACGAACCCCTCGACGATCAGCAGCAAGCGGAGCTTCGCGAGCTGTCCACGCGTGCGGACATCACCGCGACGAAGTTCGTCAACGAATACCACTTCGGCAGTTTCCGCGGTAACCCGGCGACCATGGTCGAGCGCTACTTCGACGCGTTCCTCTACACCGCGAACTGGAGAACCCACCAGCTCATGCTCAGGATCCCCGAGCGGCTTCTGGACCTCGCCGTCGCCGAACGCTACTGCTGCGGCGATGACGTCTCCGTACGACGACACGGCGACAACCTGATCCTCGACCTCCGCTCCGAAATCGAAGAGGGAGAGTGGACCGAAAGCGACGAAACCCGCCTCGGTGAACTGATCCCGATCCGCGCCGACCTCGCCGGCGGCGACCACCGCGCGCTGTACCTCGTCTGGCTGCTGGCCGCGGAAACCGACCTCGATCTGGACGAGCTGGAGCCACCGGTCCCACCCGGCCTCGCCACCCTGAACGGCCCGTTGCGCACCCTGGCCGAGTTCCTCCGAATCGACGAAAACCTGCTCGCCGTCGCCGCGCAAGCCAGCGGCCAAGCGGATGAGGTGGACGCCGACCTCGCCGCGTTCGTGAAAGCCTTGCCGCAGAAGGACAAAGACGCCCTCCTGGTCCGGACGGTAACCGGCGATCCGCACGTCGCCGCCGAAGTGAAGCAACTCTTCCGCCGCCAACACACGGACGCTCCGGAAACCGGCACCCGTACCGTCGGCGACCTCCTCGACGCCGCCGAGACGCGGCAAGCCGAACGACAACGCCAAGCCGCCCGCCTCGCCGCCGAAGAACGCGAGCGACGCAAACGCGCCCAAGCGGCAGCACGCGAGCGCCGCCTCGACGAGGTCGCCGCTGCTGGTGACGACGCGTGGCGCCAGGTGGATAGCCTCATCGAAACCAAGCGCCCCGACAACTACGACGCCGCGGTCGCCCTGCTCTCCGACCTCAAGTCCGTCAGCGCGCGAACCGGGGAGCAGCAGAAGTTCGCCAAGCGCTACGAGCAACTACGCGACGCACACCGCCGCAAACCAAGCCTGCAGGAGCGCTTTACCCGAGCCGGACTGTGACACCTCAGCGCCAGGGACATTCCGGATGCTGCGCGTAAGCCTCAGTGAGCTGCCGCAACGTCGCGTCCCGGATCCACCGCGCGTTGCCGACCGCGGCGCGCCGGTCATCGTCGTCCTGGTAGGCGTGCCGCTCGCTGATCGTGACCAGGTCGTCGAGGTCAGCGAGCAGATTGTCGAGCGCCTCACCCAACGAATGCCGCTCGTTAGCGAACATCCTGAGCAAAAACCCCGTCCGCTCAAGCACTTCCTCGTCCGAGAGCCGATTCACTTGTCGTCGATTTCGTCGACACGGGCGAGCAAGCACTTGCCAAGATCAACGAACTCATGCCCAAGATCGCGGAGGTTCTCGGCAAACTGATCAGGATTGCGCTCGTGCGAAAGCCTGATCGGCGCCGTGCGGTCGACACCCCGCGCCAGCGCCTCGACCCGGTCCACGAGCGCGCGATCGACCGGATCCATCAGCGCCTCCCGCACGCGGCACACTCGCGCATCCTCGCGAGGTACCTGCCGTCCGCCGCGATGCACGCAGCGCCGCACCCCGCGACGTACCCCATCAGATGCCCCTCGGCGTCAAACCACGCTCGCGCACCCCGCGGCACGAAATGCCGCCGCCGATCCGACACACCCAACTCCTCAGCCATCCACTTCCCGGCGGTCTTCATACGGCGCCTCCCACGCTTGGTCAGACCCGGCCCTCGGACCTGGGCAGACCTGAGGACCGGGCCGCATCAACGTACGACACGTATATACGCTGTTGCCAGTCATCAAGAGTGATTCACTCTTTCGATGCAGGTGAACCCGTCTATGCTCTCGACGACGAAGGGAGCCACTGTGCCCGCTACGCCCGGACCAGGCGTGCGACGCCGCTACGTCGGCAAAACACTGCGTCGCCTGCGCGAGGCGTGCGACATGCGAGTGTCCGCAGTCGCGAAGAAGCTCGGCATCTCGCAACCGTCACTGACCCGGATCGAAAACGGCCGCAACGCCATCATGGCGCGGCACGTCTACAAGCTCTGCGAGATCTACAGCGTCAGCAAACGCGACACCGACCGCCTGATCCGCCTCGCCGAAGAGTCCCGAGAACGCGGCTGGTGGGAGTCGTATTCCGATGTCATCAGCGACTGGTTCGAGATCTACGCCAGCCTGGAAGCCGATGCCGACCAGATCCTGATCTACGAATCCGAGTTCGTCCCCGGCCTGTTCCAGACCTCCGGCTACATCCGCGCAGGCTTCCAAGCTGGCAACCCCGAGGCGTCCGAAGCCGCTGGTCATCGCGTTGTCGATCTCCGTCAGGCGCGCCAACTACGGCTGCAGGACCACGACATCACCGCGTTGGTGAACGAAGGCGCTGTCCGCCGCGTCGTCGGCGGTCCAGACGTGATGCGGAACCAGTTGGAGTACCTGATCACGGTCATCGAGAAGCAGCACGCCAACATCCAGATCGTGCCGTTCAGCGCAGGCGCACACGCAGCGATGGGTGGCCCCTTCTACATGCTGAAGTTCCCCGATGTCGACGAGATCGACCTGGTGCACGTGGAGAACGAGCGCGGCGGCATGTACTTCGAGCGGTCGTCAGACCTCCTCCGCTACGCCGATGTCTTCGCGCGGACACAGCAGGTCGCGCTCTCACCAACCGACAGTGTTGCCCTGTTGCGTAAAATCGCCCAAGAGATGTAGGACCTGGGCGAAGAGGAAGGGGCGGTCATGACGGACCTCCCTGCGCTGAACTGGCGCAAGAGCAGCTACAGCAGCAACAACGGCGGCGCCTGCGTCGAGGTAGCCACCACCCCCGACGGCGGCCGCTACGTCCGCGACACGAAGGACCGCACCCTCCCCCCGCACTACTTCACCCCCACCGCCTGGCGCGCCTTCCTCGCCACCACCAAAGCCGCCAAACTCGACTAGTCCCTCTCGCGAGTCGGGGAGCCGCCGGTCGCGTGCTTTGTCCCTGCGCTTGACCGCGACAGACCATTCATTCAGCGCCTGCCATGCCCCGAATCGGTCAGGCACGTCCCGCCACGACACACCTGCCTGGTAGTTGTAGGCGATGACGTCGATCACCTGCCGGTGGTCACGCCACAGCCCGCCCTGGTGCGACGACCGATCTGGTAGCAATGGCTCCAACGCCGGTCATGCCGTATCCGACACCAACTCCCTACCCAAGAAGCGGGCTCCAGTGGACCTGAAGATCAAGGTCCATCAGACATGCCCTAGCATGAACCGGGACACGCCGCCGACTGCCGTAGTCGCAGGTGACTGCCCACTGCTCAGTAGGCTGCGGAGTTTCCATGCCGTTGCCGCCACAGCAAGGAAGGGTGGAATCTCGTGTCGACCCGGCCAATCTCTGAAACGGAAACCGTTGTTAAGAGGATTTTGCCCTACCTCGTGCGCCGTGGTTACGACATCGATAAGGACATCTCGTTCGAGGTCCCGACCGAGGGCACGCCCACCAAGAGGTTTGTCGACATTAGTGTCACTGCTGGCGGTCGAACTCCGAAGTTCCTGATTGAGGCAAAGCGTCGGTCGCACAAGCTGACTGAGGCTGACCGGACTCAGGCGATCAACTATGGCCTGTCTCTGAAGGTGCCGTTCGTGGCGCTGACGAATGGCCAAGACCTAGAACTCATCAACACGTCGACCCGGGCTGCCCTCAGCATTAACGGCCGTCGAAGCGGACGCGCAATGCTTCCGCACAAGTCGCAGCTGCCGAAGCTCATCAAATGGCTGCGGGCGCACCCGACCGCAGTGTCGCTTGATGAGGAAGACGAGACGCTTCCGTATCGACCAGGACTGCCGCTGAAGCAGTTGAACGCGCTATTCGCGCGGTGTCACAACAAGATCCGAAACCTTGAAAAGAACGAGGACAACGCCTTCGCCGACTTCTCGAAGTTCCTCTTCCTGCGCCTGTTAGAAGAGAAGGCGGACGACTCGACGAGTCAGATTGAGTTGCCCTACTCCGCTCGGTTCCATGAACTCGCCGATCGGCCGGAAGTAAAGGCTGACGAGGTGAAGACGCTCGTCGACAGCATGATCGCTCAGAATCGGAAGATCTACGGCGACGTCATCACCGAGGGTCTGAAGCTGAAGCAGGCAAAGACGTACCACTACCTCGTGACCGAGTTGTCCAAGGTGTCGTTTACCGACAGTGGTTTGGATACGAAGGGTGCTGCTTTCGAGTACTTCGTGAGGGCTACCCTCAAGGGTAAGAAGCTGGGGCAATACTTCACTCCGCGCCCCCTCGTCGAACTTATGCTAGAACTCGTCGGCAGGCAGCTTATCGTCAACTCCGTCGCCGCCGGACAGAGTATGAAAGTTCTAGACCCAGCGTGCGGTACGGGTGGATTCCTAGTTTTCCTCCTAAAGGATGCGCTCGACGAGATCGCTCGTCGACGGGCAGTTCGGACGTTGACGCCGGCAGCGGCAACGATGATTCGACGGAAGCTGATGGCGGAAACCTTCTTCGGGATTGACGCCAATCCTGGTGTTGCCTCGTCCGCGAAGATGAACATGATCATATCCGGGGATGGTCACACAAACATTGAGGCTGCGAACAGTCTCGAAGTTCGCACCAAACTGTGGTCTCTCGAAGAAGGCGCATACGACCTCATCATCAGCAACCCCCCGTTTGGCACCAGTGAGTCGGACCTGTCTGCTGACGATCTGGCGGCGTACCCTGTGCCTACGAAGAAGGGGCAACTTCTCTTCCTGCAGCGGATGCTGAAAGCCGTCAGGCCGCAGGGCACCGTCTGTACGGTAATTGACGACGGTGCTTTGAATACCGACACCGCGAGGGGTACGCGCGAGTTCATCTTGGATAACGCTCGGGTTCGTGCAGTGGTGAGTCTTCCGGCGAGCACGTTTAAGCCAAACAAGATCACGGTTAAGTCGAGCGTTCTCGTTCTCGAAAGATTTGACGAGGCCGAAGAGGATCCACTCGACGATTACGATGTCCTCTTCATTGCTCTGAGTAATTTGGGTTTTCACCCTTCCGGTGAGACCATCCGCGGTTTCGCCTTTGCTCAGCTCCGCTCTGACATGGCTGAAATCTGGGATAAGGTGGATCGCGGAGACTTTAACGGCGATCACTGGCGCGCCTTCAAGGTGTCCAGCGCGGATATCCGGGCGAACGGGGTGAAGCGTCTGGACTTCAAGTATTGGGACGTGCGTGTGAGGGAGCAGATCGACGAGATTCGCTCTCGCGGCGGAAAGACACTTCTTGAGCTGAACCAGATTGATACAGATCGTGGCAAGAGCCCTACTGCGGCACTTTATGTTGATCGAGAAGACGGTTATGCGCAGGTCGTCAAGGCCGGATCGTCGATCACGAGCTACGGAGAGGTTGTTGACTCTGGAGACTGGATTGAGAAGGCTGTATACGACGACCTGCCTGGCAAGTGCAAGCTTGAGGTTGGCGATGTCTTGCTGTCCTCGACGGGTGACGGCACTCTAGGAAAGAGCGCCGTTTATGACTCGACTGATCCCGCCGTTGCGGATGGTCACGTGACGATTTTGCGTATAGATCCGAATGTTATTGACCCGCATTATCTGGCCGACTACCTGCGGGTGGGTTTTGGGCGTGTACAATCTAATCGCCTGTTCTCCGGTTCGACCGGCCTCATTGAGCTGACTGTCGATCACGCCAATTCCATTATCGTGCCGATGGATCTGACGGTCGAAATGCAGCGGCGGGTTTCGACGGAGCTCCGCGCTGCGGAGAAGCATGCGCGGGAGGAGCAGGAGTTGTCACTGAGTCGACTTTCTGAGGCCCGGTCCGCATTTAGCGGATTCGCGAGTTTCGATGCTGATGACAGTGCCACCGACGGCGACATCAGTGAAATGCCCGTGACGTGAGTGCTGAGCCCCGACGTCGACCGCTGACCGCCGCGGAGATGGAGGCCCTAGCCGCGAACGTCGCCGGGTTGCTGCGCGACCTGGGCGCGGACCTGACGAGGGAGTCTCGAGCGCTGCGGGGGCGCGCTCTCGCAGCGCTGTAGATCGTATTCGGACGGCGACCATCGCCACCGGGCGGCGACGTGACCGAGGTCGTCACACGTCTGCGTGACGGTCGAGGGCCCAGGTGGGCCGAGGCTGCTGTGTAGCCTCCTGGGACGCGGCTCGACTTCGGCGGTAAGCGGTCCCAGTGCTCAGATTTGAGGTCGACAGGGATTCCTCGTGACCACGAGAAACCTACGACGGGATGGGGCAGCCGCAGTTTGGCGCCCGAGTCGGCGACCGCAGCCCACAAGCTGCTACGAGGCCGCGGTGAGGTTGACTGTGTGGCTGCCAATGGGGTGGCGAAGAGCCTCAGGCCCGATTCGGCCAGCATTCGACGGGTTCGGACCGGCTCGTGGGACGGGGTCGCTGCTGCTGCGAGCGTCAGCGAGGTTATGTTCTGGTACACCCAGTACAGCTGCGTTTGGCGCAGTCGTCGATGCTCGCTGCGCGCCGTCAGCATCTCTGGGACTTGTGACAGATTCGGTGTATTCAGTTCACATATCGCCTCAATCCATAGCGCGGGAGGATAGCAGCCGTCGACGACCGTTCACGAGTACGGTGACGGCGACCGGTGCCGAGAAGCGCCCGTTCTCCCCGGGGCGACCGGGAGTTGATGTCTGCGCTGCTCATAGGCCTCCAGACCCTGGAGTGAAGACAGACGGAGCGGATTACGGTTGGATGTCCGCGTGGCGATGCGACTTGATGCTGAGACGTTGTTGGCGTCCGTGGGGCAGGACCTGTCCGAGTTAGGGCGGGAGTGTCTTGCGCGGGGGCGGATTCGGGACCTTGACGTCGAGGACGGCGGTGCGGGCGCGGTCATCGACGATCCTGATGGCGGGCTCTTCGAGGTGTGGGTCGGGGTGGTCAACGGCGTACTGACCGGCGAGTGTGATTGCGTCGATGAGGTGCCGGATGACGTGTGTGAGCACGCGGTCGCGGTCGCGCTGAAGGCGTTGGAGAGCGAGTTCACCTTCTCGTCGATCTCGGCCTGCGTGCAGGATGTCGATCCTGAGGAGCAGCGCTTCGCTGACATCGCCGCGGAGCTTGCGCCCGGCGCGTCGATCGGGCTGGTTGCTCGGCACGCTGTGGCGGATCGGCACTTCGCGGCCTTGTTGCTGGCTCGTGCTGGTCGGCTGGCGGCGCCGGGACAGGTTGAGATCGGTACCGCCCGACGGGTGATCGTGGCGGCGGCCGAGGTGCTGAACACCCGCCAGTGGCAACTGAACGATCTCGTCGAGGCTGGCGAAACGATGGTGACCGAGTTGCGGTTGCTCGCCGTGCGACCGCCCACCGACGAGTCGCTGGTCGTGGTGGAGGAGGCGATCGCCGTGTGGGCCACGTTGTCGGGCTACCTGAGCGACGCGTGGGAGATTTACGAGACCGAACCGCAGGAGATCGGGGCCGCGCTGGTCGAGGTTCATCTGGGGCTGTGCCAGGTACACGACCCGGAGCCGTTCGAGTTGGCCGCGCGCTTGGCGCGGTTGGTTGGGAATGCTGATGTGGAGCTATTTCTGGACGTGCCCGACGAATATGCCGATGTTCTGGGCGCCGAGGGAGTAGCCGAGTTCGAGGCCCTGCTGGGCACGGCGTCGCGATGAATCCCCAGAACGAAGCGAAGTTGTGGCATAAGATCGCCACCGCTGGCAGTGCGGCAGTCGACAAGAACGGCTACGCAACGGCGATCGACGCGTTGCTCGCCACCGGATGGCTTCAACCCGACAAGGCCGAGGATTGGCGGCGCGGCCGGGTGCCGTACTTGGAGCAGGTGACGGTCGCCAGCCTGGGGAAGATCAGTACGGCGATGCGGGTCTTCCGGAAGTGGGCTGTGAGCGCGGGCCTTCGACCTAGCGAAACGGTTTATGTCAGCTGGACCAAAGATCGTCGGAAACTCCGGTTTTCCAAGTCGGGTAAGCCGGAAATAGAACGTGCGTACAGCACCCACTGGCTGCCGCCCAAACCCAGCCAGACCACGAAGTGAGCAAGCTACGTGAGCTGTCGGTTGACCTCGCCGAGGTCGAAGTGCGCCGGGTCGAACTGGTCGCGGCTGTCGAGGCCTAGCCAGTCGAGCATGTCCTGGTGTTCTTCGTGGCCGGGATCGGTGAGGATCTGGACCAGTTGCTCATAACCTGGCAAACCACCGGAATCTTCCGGTGGGCAGGCGCCCTTGCCCTCGACGCATCGGGGGTAATGCACGTCGGACTCGGCGACGGTCGCTTCCTCGATGCGGATTTCGTGGTCCCAGCTGTCACCGAAGTCGTAGGTGTAAAGGAGGCGGCCGCCCGGTTTCACCAGGTCGTTCAAATTCGTCGCGCGTTCGTCGTGGTGCTGCAGTTCGGGATCGGGAACGCCGTAGTGGGTTTGGCCGTCGCTGAAGGCATGCAGGTGGGCGTTCTCCCAGCCCATCGTGTTCTGGATGACCCTGTGCAGGCGGTCGAGCCGAATGTTCGCCGGAACGAGCACTCGCCGCCACACTTCCAGCCCTATCAGGGTGATCTTCACCTGGTAGACGGGATCGCCGGGTTCCGGCTCGCCAAGGATGCGGCGTATACCGAATTGGCCGAGTTCGGTCAATTTTACCGCGTCGTTCTCGATTGTCACGGCGCCCAACTGGCGCAGAGCCTCAAACGCTCGCTTGGTGTCGCGATCATTGACGCCGCGCAGGTGCTGGAGCTGGAATTCGGTGGCTTGGTCCAAGTCGTATGGTGCGGCCGTGACAGTCCAGACCGTCGTGCACAAGCTCGCCGTGGTGACAGCGCTGTCAGCGCGGTACAACGAGATCAGTACCGCGCGGATACCGGTTGCGAACTCCTGACGCAGCAGCGATTCGCCGAAGCCGGAGTGCAAAAGCGCGTCGCCCGCCTGCTCGAAAACCGTGAACAGCGCGAGCCACAGTTTCGGCATGTCATTGAGTAGTGCGGCGTTCTTCTTCACCGGCACCAGCCGTTGACCCGTCTTGCGGACGAGGCTTGCCGCTTTGGCCCACTCCACGATAAGCGTCAGGTGGAGCAGATCCTGGCTCGAACCGGTCCGGTACACGCGATCGCCGATCGCCGGGTCGATCACGTCGCCGGTGCCCAGCAACGGCACCAGCACCCGGGCGTCAGTCATAGTGATGCGCCCGGTCTGGGTGAGCTTGCGGCCCGCGCCCACCCAGTCGACGAACGCACGCACCTGCTCGACCAGTTCCGACTTCGCGGCAAGATCCATACCACACCTTCCGATCGTGCAGGGCAGTCTAGATGTAGGCCCCGAACACCAAGCGGGTCGTCAGTCGAACAGGCTGCTTTGGGTGGGGGCCTCCGTGCGGAGATTCTCGCCCCACACACGGATGGAGGCATCGCGATCGCTCGCGGCCAATGCCTGTGCGCGATCGATCTCGCCCCAGGCGATCAGCTGCTCCAACGCCGCCTTGCGTGGCCCGTTCTGGTTGTGCTGCAGCGCGAAGTCGACCACCAAGCGTGCATTCTCCGCATCCAGTTCGTCCGCGGCGTGTACCGCTCCGGCAACTATCGCCGCGCCATCCCGGGCCGGCAGGCCGCGTGCACGCGTCAGCACGTCCTTGGGTGTGGCCCGGTTCCGGACGAGGACGCGCTCGGCTGCCCAAGACCGTAGTGGCGGCCACACCTCGCGTTCACTGGTCACCTGTTCGCTCGGATCGGTCCGCTGCGGCTCTTGTGGTGCGCCGAGATCGAGCTCGATGACGACGCCGTTGAACCACTCGGCCGGATGCGTGTACCGCGCCTTGTACGACAGCAGTTCCTCGGCGAGCTCATCCTGCTCGGCGTCGTCGAGGATCCCCGTGGCCACGATGTCGGCCAGCACGCGGCCGCTGGTGCGTTTCCACCGGTGGTCCGTGCACAGCAACAGCGCCGAGTCGACTCGTCCCGGCTGCCCCACGTCGTGCAGGCGCCGGAAGGTGTCGACCGCGACGGACGGTGTCAGCTGGCGCGCGCTGATCGACGTCACCAGCAGCCGACACAGCGCTTCCGCATCCGGCACATCGGCCAGTGACTCCTCACCAGGTGACCACATGCTCGTCATTCTCACATCGGTGCCGCACTTGCTCATCGCTTCCTGCGGCTCATCAACCAAGGGTGCTGATCAGCCGTTCTCTGTCACTGGCCAGAACGGGTTGTCGTGGCGGCTATCAGGGCGTTCGCACGACGATCCGACTCGATCATTTGTCGGGCGTGTTTCGGGAGCGGAGCGTCGATTTCGAGGGCGAACGCCTGGAACTCGCGGTGGCCGGGGAGCTTGGCGAGGCACTCGCTGACGAGTTCGCGGGCGCGACCGAGATCGCCCCGTTGCTGCGCCAGTTGCGCTCGGAAGAACTTCAGCTCTGGGCCGCCGAGTGCATGGTGCTCGGCGATCCTGTCCAGCCGGTCATCGGCGTCGTAGTCGGGCAGTCGGTCCAGCAACAGCTCGTGCCATTCCGCGAGGTTTCGTGTTCGCCGATCGCGTTCGAAATCCTGCGTTCCGGTGGACTGATCGAGCGCGTCGAGATAGTGGTCGGTGACGGTGATCCACATGTCGGGGGCTTCGAGTTTGCGGGCGAGGATGCTGGCGAGGCTGGTTTCCTTCTGCGCGATCGAGCTCCAGCCGCCACGTGTCCAGCCGTATTGGGACTCCCAGCGGACCAGGTGGGCCGCGGCCGATTCGGCGAACCGGTCGAAGCCATGGGCCTGGCGCAGGCGGTCCCACAGGCGCTCCAGCGCGTCCGACACGACGAAGCGGGCTGCCTCCAGCGGCTCCTCCGACCTGAAGTGGTCGTAGTCGCGGGTTTCGCAGGCGAGGTCGATGAGCAGTTCCATCGCGGCGATCCCGGGGTCTGGATCCTCGGCGGCCAGCGCTGTCTGCGCGCCGCTCACCAGGCGCTGGAAGGTGAACCGCCACCGGGTTCGTTCCTTCGGGCTGACCCGCCGGTCGCCGCCGAGGTACGCGCCCGACTTGGCCAGCGGCACGAACTCGCGCACCTCTGCCAGCACGGCGTCCGGGGTCACGGTTGGCTTAGCGGTCCGTTTGGGTGTGTCGGGTTCGAGTTCGGTCTCGATTCGCTCGCGCACGGTGGCGTTGCCCCGCCAGTACAGGTTCCACAGTGCTTTCTTCAGACGTTCCTCGTCGAGGCCGGTCAGCTTGGCGAAGAACTCCTCGCGGTTCATCCGGTTCATCGGCGGCGACGTTTGCGGGCCGGGCGGCTGGGCCGGGACACGCCGGCCAGAGGATGTGCGCTGGCGCGACCGGGGCGACGCGCTTGGACCAGGTCGCGTAGTTCATCCAGGCCGGTTTGGTCGGGATGCTCGGAGAGCAGCAGTGCCGACACCATGTCGCGCGCCTCACCCAGCTGGCAATTCGGCGAGCGCACCGGTCACAGCATCGGCGCCGCCTAGTTCCAGTAGGTGGATGAACTGCTCGGTCATCGCGCGCAGCCCTTCCTCTGGGCCGAGCTCATCCGGGGTGATCTCGCCTTCCTGGACGAGCATCTGCGTGGCGATCGGGCCCAGCGGCTCGTCCGCGCGTAGCCCCTGCAAGAACGTCGACTGGTCAGGTACGTTCTGCGCCAACACATCGAGCATCGCTGCGGCGCGTGTGCGGAACGGGCAGCTCCGCACCCCGTCCAGCAATTGGCGCAGTCCACGTTCCCGGCCGCCGTGAGCGGCCAGCCACCCGGCGATCTCCGCCTCAGCCGTCTCCGGGCTGTAGTGCTCGGTGATCATGCCCAGCAGCGGGGCGGCCTCGGCTTCGGACAACTCGCCGACCATCGGTGCGTAGCGTCCCTCACGGAGCAGGCGGGCGCGCACCGCCCGGGTGGTCAAGGGCGTGAGCGAGACCAGATCCACCGGGCCGACGCCGGGGTCCAGCGCCGCCCGTAACCGCTCCATGGCCTCCGGCGGCAACGACGCGGGTTCGCCGGGCTCCAGCTCCCAGGTGGGGTCTAGATCGACCAGGTACATCGGATCGGGCTGGCCGACCGTCAGCTCGACTGCGCCGAATTCGGCCAGCACGCTCAGCAGCCGCCACAGGTCCGCGCCGACGCCCTTGCGCCAGCGCGTCGCGTCCGCGGGATCGAGGTCGTCGAGACCGAACGCTTCGGTGCAGGCCATCCAGACGCTTTCGGTCAGCCGGATCACCGGTATCGGCTCGGGCAGCCCATAGACGGTGTTGAGGATGTCGGGCAGCACGTCGTCGAGAATGCTGTCGAGCATCCGGGTGTGCTCGGCCACCCACAAGGCCGGTCCTATCAGGATGTCCAGAGCGGGCAGGGCATCGAACCCGGTCGTCCACAGTGCCAGGCCGTCGCGCAGCAGCGGTGCGGCCTTCGCTACTCGCACCAGCCTGTTCTTGACCACCCGGATGAGGCGGATCTCCTTGGCCAGCTCGACAAGGTGGCTGAGGCCAGGCAGTTCGGTACTGCTCTTGGTGCGGAACACGCGGTCGCCGATTAGCGGGTCGATTATGTCGCTGGTGCCCAGCAGCGTCACCAGCTCGCGGGCGTCGGCGAGCTTGAGGTTCCCGGTCGCGGTCAACGCCCTGCCGTCACCGACCCAGTCGACCAGCGCCCTCAGCTGGACAACGGCCGGGGCGTGCTCGGCCACCGTCGCGAGTTCCGTCTCCGCTGGAAGCGACACTGGCAACTGGACGACCGCGCGTTCGGACAGGCCGCTGTCCCCGTGGGCGTCCCGCGCGGCGATGTGGTCTAGAACCGCGTCGTCGTACTCGATCCGACCGGCTCGGGCTTCGTCGAGGAACCTGCCCATCGCGGAACCGTCGTGGGGATCGACACCGTGACGGATCGCGGTCATCACCCAGAACTTGGTTATGCCGAAGTTGCGTTCGTCGGACATCGCCGCGGGGAACTCGGCGGCGGCGTTTGTGACGGCCGCGCCGAGGTCGGCGAGCGGAGGGATCGGCCAATCCGGCCGCGTGCAGGTAACGGAGGAGCAGCCGCAGGGTTTCCGGCACGTCGGCCGCGTCCTGCGCGGTGGCCGACAGCGTCCGTGGCGCGTGCGAGAGCAGGAATTCCTCGACCAGGCCGGCCGTCCAGTAGCTCAGCCGCCCGTCGACACTCTGGTGCCGGAAATCCAGCGCCGCGTCCAGCGCGAACCGATCGACCGCGTGGTCGTCGGCCCAGACGGCACAGCGCCGGATCAGCAGGTCTTTGGCCGCTTCGAACGCCTCGGCGTCTTCGAGCTCGAAGTAGGTGCGCATCGGTCCTTCGCGGTCCTTACGGTTCGGGAGCGCGCCCAGGTCACTGCAGACGTTCACCACGATTGGGGAATGGGCTTCCGCACCCCGCAGCATGCGCGAGGGGCGGCGGGCTTGCCATCCCATCGGCGGGTGTTCACAACTTGATAACAGTTGGTTACGCTGAGTTGGCTAGTGGCGATGCGCTATGTGACCGGCGCCAGCGTGAGATGGTGGACGGCGCGAAGGCACGAGGAGGGGTCACGTGGGTCCGTCCCAGTTCACCCATTCGGCTGAGGGCCTGAACCAATGGTGGGGCGAATGACCGAGTCGCTGGTGGAGCGTGCGCGAAACTTGTTCGAGTTCCTCAAGCGTGCTCAGGAACTGAAAACCACGCCACCGAGCACCGTCGACTCGTACCAGAACGATGGCATTGTGCTGTGGCTCGCGGACTGCCCCGACCACGACGCGGTGCAGACCGCGCACGACAAGTCGGCACCACAGCCGGACGAGCCGTTGTTGGTCGTCAATCGGGTCCCGCGGGGCGACCCGCCGGAGCTGGATGATGAGCTCGCGGCGTGGTTACACGACGAGGTGGACAACCCGGAGCAGGCCCCGCGACTGCGTTCGGAGATCCTTGTTGCTGTCGAAGAGAACGGAGACGCGCAGCCACGGCGGGGCGAGGAAGTCGGTGACAAGGGACAGCCACTTCGCAAGATCACCATCGAAGAGCGACCAGAAATTCGCCACCGCTACGAACGCTGGCTCGCGCTTTGGCGGACATGGGCGGAACAGGAACTGAAGAATCGACCGGCGCGCGAGTACTATCAAACGCTTTTCGAGACTTACGTCCAGGCTACGAGTAACCCGGAAGCCTTCGAACTCGTCGTGGCCATGGGGTGTCTTTCCTGGGCTCCCGCTGACCATCGTGTGGTGAAACGGCATCTGCTGACCTGCCCGGTCGCGGTAACGTTCGACGACAGCACCGCCCAGCTGTCTGTACACCGAACCGAATCTCCCGTTGCCTTCAGAGTGGAGCGGGACATGCTCGAGCCGCGGTTGGTGAACAACCCGGAGAACGTAGCCAACGTCGAAGCGGACGCCCGGTATCTCGACACACACCCTTTGAATCGTGCGGAAATCGGTGGGCTGGCGCGCAGGCTCGTGCACAGCTTGGACGCTGAGGGCGAATACCGCGACCAGGACGACGCGCCGGCCCCGGCGACGAACGCCGTGGGTGCGTTCGCCCCGGCGATCATCCTGCGCAAGCGAACCGAGCGCGGCCTTGTCGAGATCTTCCGGACCATCGTCGAGCAGCTCACCGAAACAGGGGAAGTCCCGGACGGGATATTGCCGCTGATCGACCCGGACGAGGTCCGGGAGACGCAGCCCGCCACCGATGCGGGCGCCGTGGTCGCCGTCGATGACGACCTGTTCCTGCCGATGCCGGTCAACGACAAGCAGTTGGAAGTCATCAAGCGGGTCGACGCGCAGGCGCAAGTCTTGGTGCAGGGCCCACCCGGCACTGGGAAGACTCACACGGCCGCCGCGCTGATCTCGCACCTCTTGGCGCAGGGCAAGCGAGTGCTGGTCACCGCGCAGACCGACCGAGCCTTGAGAGAAGTTCGTGACAAGCTGCCTGAGGCCATCAAGCCGCTCTCGGTTGCCGTTGTCGGAACGTCTCGAGAAGACATGGCCGATCTCAAGATCGCAGTGCAGCAGATCGCGGCCGCCACGGCGGAACACGATGGCGCGCGAAACGACCGCGATATCCAGAACTGCCTGGATGCCATTGATCGGCTACGCCGGGAACGCGCCGGGTTGTACAACCACCTTATCGCCGCACGCGAGCACGAAATCGTGGAACATGAGCATGCTGGCTACTCCGGAACCCTTGCCGGGATCGCGCGGAGGCTCGGTACTGAGACGTCGCTTTACGAATGGTTGCTCGACTACGCCACCGTAGGCCCGGGCGAACAGCCCCCACTGGCGAACGCTGAGATCGGTGACTGGCGCGGTCTCCTTCTCGACGATGAGTTGATCGCGGATGAACCCGAGTCACGGATGCGGCTGTTGGAACGGGATGCCGTACCGCCGCCGGAAACCTTTGCGCGGCTGGGCGACGCCGAATACCAGGCGGCAGAGCGAAACAAGGAATACGAGCAACTGAAAACGCACGCCGCCTTCGGTGCTGTGGCGCGATTGAATCCGGACATGCGCGATCAGCTGCGTCACCGCCTTGGCGACATCGCCGATGAGGCGAACGCGCTTGCGGGGCGTCCTGAACAATGGATGAAAGATGCGCTCGCCGACGTGCGCTCTGGGCGAGCAGGGGTCTGGCAGAACCGTGCCGGCAAAATCGACGAGATCATCGCGCACTGTCAGCCGGCGGTCGAGAAGTTCGGCGCGTTGACCGAGGTGACCATGCCGGAGAACGAGACCGGTCGTCTGCTCGCGCTCGCCGGTGAGGTGCGCAGGTACATCGGTGCTGGCGGACAGATCAAGACCACCTCGGACGGGACTCCCAAGTTAGGCGCCTTCGCGCCCAAGGTGCTCAAGCAGGCGCAGCCACTCTTCGAGCAGGTACGAGTCGATGGGTTGCCGCCGGTTACGGCGGACAAGCTGGAGATCGTTCTCGCCTGGGGCGATGCGACACGGACATTGGCCGCTTTGGACCGAGCGTGGCCGGACAACGTGGCGGTACCGGCGGAGGACACGCTGCACGAACGGTTGCAGTGGCACCTGACCGAGCTGGGACAGCTGCGCAGGGTCTTGAATCTCGGTGGCAGGCTGGACTCCGAAGAACGCGCTATGGCTCGGGCCGGGCTGCCAGCACCGGCTTGGCACGACCCGCACGCCGTGCGTGCCTACGCCAAGCTGGTTGACGCGGCTGCGGCGCAGGACGCTTGGACGGCCGCGGTCCAACCGCTGCTTCAGCTCACCGACATCGTCGATGCGGCCGCACGGTGGGCGCAGGCCGCGTCCACCGTGCGGCAGCTGCACGCCGCTGTGCACGGCCGCGACTACGACAGCTATGCCGTCGCATACCAGCGACTGACCCGGCTAGCGGACGTACGCGGCATGGCAGCACGTCGTGAGCTGCTCGCCACACGGCTCGCGGAACAGGCACCCGCCCTCGCTCGAGCGATCTCCGAAGCTCCCGGCGATGTGGTGTGGACGCAGCGGCTCAGTCGGTTCGAGCAGGCTTGGACCTGGGCTTCGACGATGACCTGGGTTCGAGAGCAGGAAGCCGGCGATGTCAACGCCATGCAAGACGGGGTCGCTCGCGCTGAGGACAAGATCAGGGCGCAGATCGAGAAGATCGCGGCGCTGCGAGCCTGGGATCATGCGGCGTCCCCCGCGCGGATCACCAACACAGCTCGCGCAGACCTCACCCACTACGCTCAACTGGTCAAGCGGGCAGGCAAGCTCACCGGTAAGTACGCCACGGACCGCAAGGCCGAAGTTCGCAACGCCATGGATCGCTGCAGGCCGTCGGTGCCAGCTTGGATCATGCCGATCTACCGGATCGCCGATCAGTTGCGGATCGAGCCCGACATGTTCGATGTCGTCGTTGTCGATGAGGCATCTCAAGCGGGCACCGAAGCCAGCTTCCTGCAGTACCTGGCAAAGAAGATCGTGGTCATCGGAGACGACAAACAGGTCTCGCCAGCCGCGGTCGGCCTCGAACTGCAGCCGCTGCGCGATCTGGCAAGGCAGTACCTCGCCCACGACCCTTACCGAAGCACTTGGCAGGAGCCCACACAAAGCCTCTTCGACGAAGCCAAGAAGCGCTACGGCAAGCCGATCACTCTCACCGAACACCGTCGCTGCGTTCCCGAGATCATCGGGTTCTCCAATCGAATTGCGTATGAGCCCGAGGGGATCCGGCTCGTGCCCGTGCGCCAGTACGGTACCGATCGGCTCGAACCCATACGGGCCGTGCATCTGGCCGATGGTTATGTGCGCGGGCGAACGAACAAGGTGAACCCGGTCGAAGTCGAGGCGATCGTCGAGCAGGTCGAAAAGTGTATCGCCGATCCAGCCTATGACGGCAAGTCCTTCGGTGTCATCTCGTTGCTCGGTCCTGCGCAAGCCAAACAAGTGCAGGATCAGCTGTTGAACCGCATCCCCGGTAGGGAGTGGAAAGCCCGAGACCTGCGCTGCGGTGACGCCGCCGACTTCCAGGGTTCGGAACGCGACGTCATGTTCCTGTCCATGGTCGCCGCACCAGTCGAGGGTGAGCGAATGATGCCCCTCACGCACGAACAGTACGTGCAGCGTTTCAACGTGGCCGTGTCGCGGGCCAAGGACCAGGTCTGGGTGTTCCACTCGGTCGACGTGAAACAGTTGCACAACAAGGAGGACATGCGGTTCGCGTTGCTCGACTACTGCTATGGGGTCATCAATCGCGGGTCGGCATCGAATGAGTGCGGCAATGACATCGTGCCGGAGGACGAGCTGGTCGATCCGTTCGACTCGCTCTTCGAGCAGCGCGTCTACAACCGGATCGTGGACCGCGGGTACAACGTGTTCCCGCAATACGACGCAGCGGGCTACCGGATCGATCTCGTCGTTATGGGAGGAAACACCAGGCTCGCCGTCGAATGTGACGGTGATGCTTGGCACGGTCCTGAAGTCTACGAAGGGGATCTCGCTAGGCAGCGCGAGCTGGAACGTTGTGGGTGGCAGTTCTTCCGCATCCCCGGTTCGGCATTCGATGTCGATCGTGCGGAGGCACTGGCCGGTCTCTGGGACATGCTTCGCGAGCTGGAAATCCATCCATCCGGTCAACACGCCGAAGTCACACCGGAAACAGAGCCATCCGAGTTGACGATCGAAACCGCGACCGAGTCGGATTCGGAGCCACTCGGCCGGCCTGCCGGAAATGCGGCCGCGGCGGAACGGCTTGAAGTGCACGAGCCCGCCGAGCAGGTGCGGCTCACTGAGGAATCCGATGACGAGGTCGTACCCCACCCCGTGGCATTGGCGGGTTCGTTCGCCCCGTACGTGGAATTCTCTGGCTCGGTAGAGCCGGTGCACGAGGCGACGCGCGCACAGCTGGTCGCCGGGCTCGAACAGATCGTCCTGGTCGAGGGCCCCATGGTCGGATCCCGGCTGCACAGCGCCTATGTCAAGGCCGCCGGGGGTTCACGGGTTGGCCCGCAGATAGCCAAGACCCTCAATTCGGCCATCAGCTCGGCTGTCCGCCGAGGCGCGCTGGTTTCCACTGAGGAGCGTGGAGGCGTCAAATGGCGTACCTACCGCACGCCCGATCAACCCCTGGTACGAGTGCGCGACCTTGGCCCGCGGCAGTTGGATCAGATGCCACCGGACGAGCTGGCCGCGGTCATGGCGATCGCCGCGGACGAGGATGGCTGGGCCGATGACGACCGCATTTTCCGAGCGACGCTCGATCACCTGGGACTCGTCCGCCTCACGAAACAGGTACGCGAACACCTCGCGTCCGTGCTCGCACTCGCGCGTCGGACGCAAACCGACGGGAGCCAACGGGCACAGACCGTGGACACCGAACTGGATGGCTGACTCGTGTGCACCCAACAAGCCAGTATACGAAACCTAAACCTGCAGGTCAGCGGCATACCGGTATCTGTAATGCCTGCGCATGCCAAGGTTCGACGCGAGGGATATCGGCGGGCTCGGTGATCTGTAGCGGAGGGTCGTGTCCACGGCCCGCAGCAATGCGTGGTCTGTCGATGACACGACGTTGACAGCGTCGTCCGTGGGCAGCGGGCCGATGCGCCGGTTGCCGGTCCACACAGCTTAACCGTACAGCGGTGCGGGGTCGGAGGGTGGCTCCGCGCGTCGCTCTCCCGCGTGTCGCGCGCTCTCCGCGAGTTGTCGTTCGCCTGACAACACGCAGGATTGCTGCAGTAGACTCGTTGACTGGTTGATCGCCCAGAAATGACGGCGAACATCTCCGGCCGCTGGAGGGAATCAGTTGACGGGCCTGTTTCCGGAGTACCAGGAAACCAGCATCACCGAGCCGCTCAGACAGGGCGACGTCCTGGAAGCGACCGCCCCCGGAGCGTCGTTCTGGGAACGCCATCTGCTGGTGCTCACGGCCGACTGCGATCTAGCCCGCGGTAAACACCGGGGCCGGGTTACGTGCGTTCCGTTGCTCACCGCACCGGAGTACCTGCTGGAGATGAAGGTCCCCGTGCTGCGGGAGCGAGCCCAGTCGAAATTCGTGGCCGAGCTCCGCAAGGTCCTCCCTCCGGAAGCACCGAATATCTCCGACGAACGGCTCAAGCTCTGGCCCTGCGAGGCGGAACCCGCAGAGATCATCTCCGCGCTCGGTCTCGACGGGAAAGCTGCGGGCGCTACCAAGGCGGCGCTGGAGTCCATCCGCTTGGTCAGCAACGAAACGCTCTCGCTGGACGAAGCGATCGATGCCTTGATCGAATCGCAAGCAACCGCGCCCAACGCCCCGAAACGCCAGACCATCGTGAATAAGGTTCTGGACGCGCTCAGGTCGCCGTACTCGAGTCCACCCGGCGATGCGCTGTTCCTGTCCTCGATCGCACCCGAGAACACCTTCGGCTACTTCGCCTACCTGCGCCACCTCGAACAGATCGAGGAGAGTGACATCGCCATCGGGCCGAGTAGGACCGCCACGAGTTACCGGCGTATCGCGCGCCTCCGGGACCGGTACACCCACGCGCTCGTCCAGCAGTTCGCGCTCGTGTTCATGTCCATCGGTCTACCTCCTGCCTACGAGGAGATGCGCGCCCTGCATTCCGAGTTTATGGGAGAAAACTACCTGTGAAACCGCTCGTCACGACCGTCAACGCACTCGGTGAGCTGGCTGCGGGCCTGGCTCGCGATGCCATCCCCGCCTCCCTGCTGCTGCTCGAGCACGCCGGAGAGGCCGTCGACGTCCTCCTACACGTGAAGGACAAGCCTGATGAGCAGCGCATCATACTGGTCCGGGAGTCGGACTCCAAGGACCGGTTCATTCCCGAACACCCGGCCGGTCTGAGTGGAGAGGTGCTCAACCGGGTCGCGTCCTTCGCCGAGCGCGCCCGTGCAAGCGGGCCGTTGACGTTGCCGCGCGGCTGGCGCCAGTACAAGCACAACAACCTGATCGCGTTCTTCGTCGTACCCAGCGGTGACACCGAGGGGAAGCGCTGGATCGCGGAGCTGCTGCCGGGAGAGCCGCCGGACATCGTCCTGTGGGGGATGACGACGTCGGACCGGAAGGCCACTCTGGCGCACTTCGAGTCCGTCAAACCCGCCCTGCCGGTCGGGTGGAGCAAAGACTGGGAGGGGGCCGTCGCGGCCTGTGCCGAGCGAGTCGCGCTGGCATCACGGGCGGCACAGGCCGCCGACGTCGAGATCCAGCTCGATCACCTGGACCCTTCGGCGGCGAAGGGCTGGTCGTACGAACAGTGGATGAAGGCGATCACCGACGACCAACGCTCCTTTGTCGAAGTGCCGACGTCAAAGTCCATTCGCCTGCGCGGGCCGGCTGGTTCCGGCAAGACCCTGGCGCTGACGCTCAAAGCAACCCGGGAGCTGGTCAACGCCAGGGATGAGGGCATCGAGCTGCGCGTCCTGGTGGTAACCCACAGCTGGTCCTTGGCGACCGAGATCTCAGACTCCCTCGACTCCATGGGGAAAGGGCCTTACCCGGAGGTCGACATCTTCCCGCTCCTGGAGATCGCGAAGCTGATCTCGCCCTACTACGTCAACGACAAGTCGGGCTACAGCCTCGCCGCCGACGACAGTTTCAGTGGCAAGCAGACGCAGCTCAGCGAGATCCTCGCCGTGCTGGAGGACTTCGTCGCAGGTGACTGGATCACCTACCGCGGACGGGTCAGCGAAGAGTTGCGCGCGCGGCTCGACTCCCCAGACGAGGCCGACCGCAAGGCACTGGCTTGGGACCTCCTGCTCGAGTTCGGGTCCGTCATCGGCGCGTCCGCGATCTACCCCGGCGCCGGTGCCGATTCCCGGTACTTCCAGCTGTCCAGGGCGTCGTGGATGCTGCCGTTGCCGACCCGGGACGACCTGCGGGTCGTCTTTGCCCTGTACACGAAGTACCACCAAAACTTGGACGCCCGTTCGATGATCACCTCGGACCAGGTGCTGGCGGACCTGTTGAACCACCTCGAAACCAACGCGTGGAATCGCACGCGCAGGACGCAGGGCTACGACTTGATCTTCGTGGACGAATTCCATCTGTTCAGCCCGTTGGAACGTCAGGTGCTCCACTACCTCTCGCGTGATGTGAGCAACTATCCGAGGGTGTTCATGGCCGTCGATCCGCGCCAGTCGCCCTCCGAGGCGTTCATCGGCGTGGCGGCCGAGGGCACGCGGTCCTCCACGGTCGCGTTCGACGACAGGATCGGCGACGTCACCAACCTCGAACTGACCACGGTGCACAGGTTCACGCCCCAGATCCTGGAGCTGATCAAACACGTCCACCACGAGTTCCCGACGTTGGAGCTCGGGAATGAGTGGCAGATCGACTTCGCCTCGGTGGAATCCGTACAGAAACCGGGTCCGCTGCCCGTGCTGAGCGTAGCCGCGTCACAAGGCGGAGAAGACGCCGACCTCGCCAGGACAGTGCAACGGCTCTACTCGAGCGGCCGGATCGCCATAGCTGTCGTGGACACCCGGCAGTGGCACAGGTTCAGCGAGCTCGCGGCCAGGATTGCCAAGTCGGGGAAGTACAACGTGTCGACGATCTCGGGCAAGACCGACATCGAAGGCATCGGGTACCGCACCCGCGGCCTGATCGTCGGCCCCGCCGAGTACCTCGCAGGACTCCAGTTCGACAAGGTCCTGGTCGTGGGGGTCCCGGACATGGAGGCCACCAGGACCAAGACTAACGAACGCACCCGGCTGTTGTCGTTGCTGTACCTGGCGTTGAGCCGCGCGCACAACGAGGTGCACGTGTACGTGAACGACGACGACGGAGGCGCGGCCGACGTGCTCCTCAGGGCGGTCAGCAATGGCATCATGAAGAAGGAGCAGGGCAGCCTGGTCTGAGGCCGGTCACCACGGGCTGGAGGAGCCAGAAACGCGGCCGTCCGAGTCTGACAGGGGAGGTTTCGAGCGGCGGAGAGGGGGTTGGTCAACGGCGGGTTCGTGTGGCTAGGAGACCTCTTAGCTGACCCGCGTCAGGGCCCGAATCGCAAGCGCGACCGCGACGACCCCAGCCACCAGACTCGGCCCGCCCATAGGCAACACGAGCATGTTCGAGATGCGCATACCATCCCGCCACGCCCGTTCACCAGTGTTGGCTGAACGTGTACCCGCTTCACCCCGCCGAGACAGACGGACAGTCCCACAATGCGCGGTCGATCGCGGTGTCGTGGTCAGCGCGATATCGAACTTGTCGGTCGGCAACGGCGACTCAAAGACAACGTCCTGCGCCGATCGCGGCCGTCCGCTGGTCGACATGGCGGGCGTCCTCCGCGCAGTCCGCTGCGGCGAGCCGGTCGTTGATGACGGCAAGGCCCGAGATATCCAGGATCTTCGGGACTGGGACGAACTCAACGTCACCGGAACCGGCCGCCCTCGCCCTTCTCGTAGGCGCCTTTTTGCCTGGCATGCAATAGGAGCTCATGACACCGTAGGCAGACCGGCCGGGACAGCCGGCATTCAATAAACTCGGGGTGATCCAATCAAGCACTGGGGCGAACTTGGCCCCGTAGACGGCTCACAACATGTCGTCGCGATATCGGAGTCGGCTGGTGTTACGCTCCCGCTTGGCGATAGCTCGCCGACGAACACCCGACGCGCCCGCAGGTGACCAATCCTCACTTACGGACGAGACCAGTCAGGGATTCTCTGACCTGCCGAACGTTGCGGATGTACGCGGTGCGCTCTACCTGTCAGTGCCAAGCAGATCTTGGTTCGTCCAGGTAGTGATGCTGAGGCCATGCCTCTAGGGCTTGGGCGTTCCTCGTGTTGATCGCGCACGTCGTGGCGTGCCGACGTCCGCGCACGCCCTCGCGGGCATTTCAAGGAGAGCCCATGGAGCAGCGCTCCAAGACCAATCCCCGGTTCCAAGAGCCGGACACCCTGTTTGCGCTGAACGACGACGTCGGCCAGTCCGCCTCCGCTCGTGCCTTGGTGTCAGCTTCCGTACCGGCTGACGAGTCAGGCGCGGATGCGGAATTGCGCGTCCGCGCACAGCAGATCGCGCGATTGACCTACCGTCAGTGCGAAACGATCCGCGACCTCGGCATCGCCTGTGGGATGGAGCCGCAGGTGGCTGCCACCACAGCTTTGATCGTCGCAGACCCGCAAGAGGTAATTGCACAGCTCAAGCGGCTGCGTCAGGAGGTGATCGCGCCAGAGGTGATCGCCAGCGTGCTCGATCTCGACGTCCTCACCGCCGGGCTCGTGCGCGCGCCGGAGAACCTCCGAATGGGTGGACGTCGCTACGAGGGAGACTTCGATCTTCCGCCCTACACCTCAACTCCTGACAACAAGACGCTGCTGTTCGTTCTCGAAGGATTCGACAACACCAGCGACGCGATGGACTGCTACTTCTCCGAGTTGGCGAAGACCGACAACGAGGTTCGGGAGACGAACGACTACGGGGCCGACATCCGCAATCGTGGCATTCGGCAGGGTGGCATCTTGTTTCCAGCGAGTTTGAAGTTCTCACACACCGCTCCGGGCGTAGCCGGGTGGGAAACCGCGGACTGCTACGGGCGGACGTACTTTATCCAGGAAGCCGAGGGCATCACGGCGGCGGACGTCCTGGAATGGCTGCGGACTGTGCCGACCGACAGCCGGGAGTTGGCGAGACACCCGCTGCAGATGAGACGCAATGCCTTGCTGGCGATCGCGGGGAAGGTCCTCTCCGACAACCCCATCAGTGAGGCCGAGGAACTGAGGCTGCGGCGTGCGGTAATGCCGCGTACTCGCATGATCGTGTCAGTAGCCGGCAGTACCCCATTGGACGAGATCCGTCGCCGAGTCGTGTCCCTGCAGCACCTCGACCGTCCCACCGCGTTCAGCACCGTGACCGACTGGCAGACCCGTGCCGAAGCCGTCCTAGCCTGGTGTGAAGAGAAGAACCTCTTCGTCCACCCACCAGAAATTCCCAGTGCCGACGTAAAGCGATGGCTGGACGCCCCGGCGGACGCCGTCGCGAACAGCGAGTGTCACGGCGACGACATCGCGGTGATCGCGATGGCTTCGTTGTTGCACAGCCCAGACACAAGGCTGGACCGGCAAATCGGGAAGGCCCTTCGGACCCGCGGGGTGACTGGAGTCGTGCGGACCAATGCACGCTCACAGGTGGCCGCGCACGTTATCTGTCACTCGCTGCAAGGGGGCGGGAGCGACAGCGGTGTGCGTTCGTCCATGGAGCGCGTATTGCGGTGGACCGCCTTGCGTGACCTGGAAGTCGACATGCGACCTGTCGAGATCCTCCTTGACGAGGCAATGCTTGAACTTGAGTTCGAGGCCCAACAGAGATCTACGGGGCTCAAGCCCACTCCCGGGCCCGCGACCCGGCAGATCGCCGCGCGTGCGGCGTACCACCTCGTCTGCAGTCCTGTGGGTAAGAAGCCGCTCTTGCGACGCAGCAGCCATGGCGCCGAAGCCGGACAGGGAGTCGAACCAGGACAGGTACTGCAGAAGCTGGCATCCACTCAGTCAGGACTTCAGCAGCTAGCGCAGGCCATCTTCGACGGTCGCCGGGGCCTGCCCATTCGACGTCTTGCAGCGGACACGACTGCCGAAGACACCGAAGACGAACCGGGACAGAACGAACAACTGGACGATTTCGCGCTGCGCACGCTCGCGCTGCAAAGCAAACCGATGATCGCGGACCGCTCGGCCGCGGCGCAGGTCGCCCACGACTCCGAAACATTGAGCAAGCTCGTCACCGACGTGAGCTCCGTAGTGGAATCCATGAAAGGGCACTCCGACGATGAATCCTCGGGCCTACCCTACGTCGAGGACCGAGGCTGGGCTGACCCAGAAGGCAGTCGTGAGCCTCTCAAGGAAGCCCTAGACCTCTTGATGTACTGGCATCAGGTGTACACCGTCGTGAATCGCCAACGTCCCACCGACGGCGGCCCCACACAGAACGCCCGTTCGTGATGAGCGTGCCCACCCGGAGCACACGGGCGGCCCCCGCTGAGGACAGCTCGCTGAGGGAGAAGTCGTTCCCATGCGCCGACGACGGCGCGTCGGTGCATGTGGCAGTTGCCGGATACGATTCTTCGAACGACGCGCATCCGCATGGGTTGATCGGCTACGTCCTTGACGACCGGCAGCGCACAGACAATTGTCTGCGGTTGCTGCGGTGGTTGATCTTCGGCGCCATCGCAACGGGAGCGGTCTTGGCCTTGCTTCTATGGCTTCTGCTGCAGTTGCACGTAGCGGCAGTCATGGTCGGCGGCCTCACCTCGGCAGCAGCAGCGGGGAGTGGGTGGCGCGCATGGCGTCGCCGCTGCAAGAACAGGCGCCGTGGCACATAAGCGTCGCCGCGGGCCTAGTACTCCAGCTGAGGTGCCCCGAAGGTTCCGGACACGTCCCCAAGTAGGGTGACGGAGAGTTCGGAGGGAACAGTTGGTGGCGAAGAAGTCGGCTAGGTATTCACCAGAGTTGCGGGCCGAAGTGGTCAAGGCGGTGCGGGAAGGCGGGCGCACCTATGCCGAGGCCGCGCGTGATTTCGGCCTGGTCGCGGAGACAGTACGCAACTGGGTGATTGCCGACGTCTGCATTCTGGCTTGGGTTACCGGCCACCGTCGGAAGTACTCGACGAATGGTTTGTGAACCGACAAGTGAGGTGCCCCAAAGATTTCGGACAGTGATCCAAAGTAGACTTGGGTGACTGAACGGAGTGTTGGTGGCACAGAAGAAGACACGCGGGCTCACCCCGGAGTTTCGGGAGGCTGCTGCTCGCGAGGTGGTGGAGAAGTCGCGGCCGGTGGCTGACGTTGCACGTGATTGCGGGGTCACCGGACAGGCTGTGCGGAATTGGGTCAAGGTGTACCGTGCGGTTCGGGCGGAGTCAACGGAGTTGACCTCTGATGAGCGGAAGCGGCTGCACGACTTGGAGAAGGAGAACCGCAAGCTCCGGGAGCAGATGGAGTTCCTGGGAAAAGCGAGTGCCTTCTTCGCGGCGAGGTATCAGTGATCGCCCGATATGAACTCATCGCCGATGAGGAAGGCAATCACGGTGTCGCCGACATGTGCGGATGGTTGAGTGTGTCTCGATCCGGCTACTACGACTGGAAGAACCGGAAAGCGTCCATGGCGGCGCGGCGTCGGGAAGTTCTGCGGGCGGAGGTGCGCTTCGCCTTCGAGTACTCCGACGGAACCTACGGGTATCGGCGTGTGCACGCCTGGCTGGTGCGGCGCGGCACCAGGGTCGATCCGGAGACTGTCCGCGGGATCATGCGCGACCTGGGCCTTGTTCCATGTCAGCCGCGTCCGTGGCGGCCGGTGACGACGATCGCCGCGGACGCCGGAGGCCTGTCAGACCTGCTGCGCCGTGACTTCACCGCGGACGCGACGGCGACCAAGCTCGTCGGCGACATCACCTATATCCGCACCTGGGAGGGATGGCTCTATCTGGCGACCGTGCTTGACTGCTACTCGAAAAAAGTCATCGGTTACGCCATGGCCGAGCATATGCGCGCGGAATTGGTTTCCGACGCACTACGCATGGCGGCCCGTAATCTTCCATTTCGCCATGCCGTGACAATTTTCCACAGTGATCGCGGGTCACAGTATCTCTCGATTGAATTCGCTGCCGTCGCCGAGGAACTGGGTGCACGACGTTCTGTCGTCCGCACTGGAGTGTGCTACGACAACGCTTGTGCCGAATCATTCAACGGTACCCTGAAGAACGAACGCGTCAACCGTACCGAGTATCCAACGCGCGAGCATGCCCGAAACGACGTTATTAGCTACATCGAACTGCGGTACAACCAGATCCGACTCCACTCTGGAATTGACTATCGCACCCCAGTGAGGTAGAATCCGAGTGGCTTGACCGGAGCAGGGTGGCATAGGAAGTCAAACGAACCCGCTGTCCGAAATCCTTCCGGCACCTCAGATCACCCTGGCCCCGGCATCTCAGACAGTGCGAGTGCACGCGTTAGTGCAACGCGCCACCCGTGACGCCCTGCCCACCCAGCGGCTCCCTGCGGCGGCGCGCGCGGCGGCCAATGCGCTTCTGCACATTTGGCCGGAAATCGAGCGTGACGCCGCGCTTGGGCAACTCCTGCGCGCCAACACCGACACTCTGGCTGAGACTGCGGGCACGCACCTATGGAAGCCTGGTGGGCACGAAGTATTGGTCCGTGCGGCGGGCAGCCTCGGTAACGCAGGATTGGTTGCGGAGGCCAAGGACTATTGGCACCGGCTGCACACCACAGCTATGCAACAGTTGGGCCCCGACCACCCGCACACCCTCATCACCCGCAAAAACCTCGCCCACTGGCGGCGGGTTCAACCGCCCGAGGGGGCGCCCTCGTGAGCGGCGCAGCTGGCCGGTCGTGTCGCTCCGGTGCGTACGCAATCGAACATCCACTTCTGCCGCTGAGCGCGCACCGCGCCGCCAGCGGGCTGGGGGTGATGTCCTGGTGGTCTTGTGGTTCGAGGCTCATCTCGGTGAGGAGATCAACTCGCTGTCGCTGCTCCACGGTCGCATTCTTGATGTACACCGCAGGGAAAGAGGCAATACGTCGTGACCGAGAAATCAGCGGCACTTGCCAGGCGTGCCTATCGCAGACGACCGATCACGGTCACTGAGCCGAAGATCGTTCCCATGCCCGAAGAGGATCGTGCCCACGCAGTCGCGGTCCTGGCAGCTTGGCTTGGGGAACTACTCAACGACGGTGACTTCCGCGCCAGAGCCGAAGATCAGACTCGCACGAACCAGGATCGTGACTCTGAGTAAGATTCGCACACTGGCTCGACCTCTCTGGCTGCGGAAACGCAACGTTTCCGCAGATCAGGGCACATGTCGATCATTACCTGTGCCCCCGGCAGGATTCGAACCTGCGACACCCGCTTTAGGAGAGCGGTGCTCTATCCCCTGAGCTACGAGGGCTGGCGGCCACAGCTTAGCGGGCGACCCCAGAGCGTGGGTGATCGGACCTGGTATAGCCCGTTCGGGTGAGTCCGGGAGTCGGCGGACGGGTGTCACCTGTCTGCTCTGCGTTTACCTCTAGGTAGCCTTCACAGGAATGCGACGCGGGACACCCCGCTCCACCCGGCCGCCGGAGGGCTTCGTTGATCAAGCTCATGTTCGCCGATGACGAGGAACTGGTCCGATCCGGACTGCGCGCGATGATGGCGGGCGCGGCGGACATCGAGGTGGTTGGCGAGGCGCCCGACGGGAGATCGGCGGTCGAACTGGCCCGGCGCACCCATCCTGACGTGGCACTTCTCGACATCAAGATGCGCGCGCCCGATGACGGGATCAGGGCGTTGCGGGCGATCTTGGCGCTGCCGGATCCGCCGACGGTGGCGATGCTGACCACCTTCGACATCGACGAGTACGTGAGCCTGGCGCTGCGGCTCGGGGCCAACGGGTTCCTGCTGAAGGACGTGGAGCCGCAAGCGCTGCTCAGGGCGGTGCGGGACCTCTCTCGCGGGGGTGCCGTGCTCGATCCCGGCGTGGCGGCGCGCATGGTCCAGTCGCACCGCGACGAGCAGCGGGCCGCTCAGCCGGCGCGGAAGCTGCTCGCGTCGCTGTCCGAGCGGGAGCGCGAGGTGGTCGGGCTCATCGGGCAGGGGCTGTCCAACGCGGAGATCGGCGGGCGCCTGCACCTGTCGGAGGCCACCGTGAAGGGGTACGTCTCCGCGGTGCTGTCGAAGATCGGGGCGGCCAACCGGGTGCAGGCGGCGCTGCTCGCCTACCGCGGCGGCCTGATCGACTGAGCCGTGCTGCTCACCGCGCTGGAGGTGCTCGGCCTCGTGGCCTTCGCGGCATCCGGCGCGCTCGCGGCGGTGCGCAGCAGGCTCGACGTGTTCGGGGTGGTCGTCGTGGGGCTCACGACGGCGCTCGGCGGCGGGATCATCCGCGACGTGCTGCTCGGCATCCACCCGCCGACGACGCTGCGCACCTGGCCGTACCTCGCGGTGTGCGCGGCGACGGCGCTGGTGGTGTTCGCGTTCCATCCGCAGGTGGCGCGCCTTCGCCGGGGCGTGTTGCTGGCCGACGCGATCGGGCTCGGGGTGTTCGCGACCGCGGGGACGTCGACGGCGCTCGCCGCGGGTACGCCGGTCTACGCGGCTTGCCTGATCGGGATGACGACGGGTATCGGCGGCGGTGCGGTGCGTGACCTGTTGCTGCGCGAGATCCCGTTGGTGCTGCGGAAGGAGATCTACGCGGTGGCGGCGCTCGCCGGGGCGGTGCTGGTGGGTGTGGGGCACGCGCTCAAGCTGCCGCCGGGGCCGGTGACGGTGGTGGCGGCGACGGCGGTCGTGGCGGTCAGGGTGCTCGCGCTGTGGCGCCGCTGGAACGCGCCCGTGGCCAGAGATGACACGGCTGGATAACCCACGGCGCCCGATCAGCGTGTTCTTATGTCAGTCTCAGCAGGACAGGTAAGACTGGGGCCATGCGCATTCTCGTTGTCGACGACGACCGGGCGGTCCGGGAGTCCCTTCGCCGCTCGCTGGAGTTCAACGGCTACCAGGTGGAGCTGGCGAACGACGGCGCGCAGGCACTGGAGTCCATTGTGGCCAACCGCCCGGACGCGCTGGTGCTCGACGTGATGATGCCCCGCCTCGACGGGCTCGAAGTGGCGAGACGGTTGCGCAGCACGGGCGACGACCTGCCGATCCTGGTGCTCACCGCGCGGGACACGGTCTCCGACCGGGTGTCCGGGCTCGACGCCGGTGCCGATGACTACCTGCCGAAGCCGTTCGCGCTCGAAGAGCTGCTGGCGCGGTTGCGCGCGCTGCTGCGCCGCGCGAGCCAGGAGTCCCAGACCGGCCAGCAGGCCGAGACGCTTTCGTTCGCCGACCTCACGCTCGACCCTGGTACGCGCGAGGTCCGCCGCGGGGAGCGGGAGATCAGCCTGACGCGCACCGAGTTCGCGCTGCTGGAGCTGTTCCTCTCCTACCCGAAGCACGTTTTGACCAGGGGGAGGATCTTGGAGGAGGTATGGGGATACGACTTCCCGACCTCGGGCAACGCGTTGGAGGTCTACGTCGGCTATTTGCGTCGAAAGACCGAAGCCGACGGCGAGCCGAGGCTGATCCACACGGTTCGGGGAGTGGGCTACGTGCTGAGGGAGACGCCTCCTTAAACAGCACTGTAAACGCCACGCAGCGGCTTTCGCTGCGATTTCGGGTCAGCATGCTGGCTTCGGTGTGCGTGGCGGGCGTTGTCGCGATCGTGTCGCTCGGGGCGTACCTGACCGTCAGCGACAACCTGTACCAGCAGCTCGACGAGAACCTCCAGGTGCGCGCGGACGCCGCGGCGCACGCGCTGCCGGTGCAGGTGCGGCTCGAACGCATCCCCGGTGCCTTCCTCAGCAGCAGCGACCTCCAGATCGGCGTGCTGTCGGCGAACGGCCAGATGGTCGCCCCGGACGAGGGGGCGGCGCCGCCGGTGACGACGCTCGAACTGCAGGTGGCCACGGGTGCTGTGCAGGGCCCGACGCTGCGCACCGATTCCCGCGGTGACGTGCGCGTGGTCGCGGTGTCCTCCGGGAACGGGCAGGCGATGGTGCTGGCGCAATCGCTTGCGCCGACGAAGAAGACGCTGAAGGAACTCGCCGTCGTGCTGTTCCTGATCGGCGGCGCCGGGATCGTGGTCGCCGGGCTGGTCGGCATGGTGGTGGCGCGCGGCGGGCTGCGGCCGGTCGAGCGGCTGACCTCGGCGACCGAACGCGTCACCAGGACCGGTGACCTGCGGCCGATCCCGATCAGCGGTGACGACGAGCTGGCGCGGCTCACGCAGAGCTTCAACACCATGCTCGGCGCGGTCGCGGATTCGCAGGAGCGGCAGCGCCAGCTCGTGGCCGACGCCGGGCACGAGCTGCGGACGCCGCTGACCTCGTTGCGGACGAACCTCGAACTGCTGCTGTCCGCGGACCGCGCGGGCGCGCCGAAGCTGTCCGAACGCGACCGCACGGAGATCGAGAGCGATATCAAGGCGCAGATCGACGAGCTGACGCAGCTGATCGGCGATCTCGTCGAGCTGGCGCGCCAGGACGAGCCGAGGACGCAGTTCGAACGCGTCGAAATGATCGACGTGGTCGAGCGCGCGCTCGACCGCGCGCGGCGCCGGGCGGGCGAGATCGACTTCGAGGTGTCGCTGCGGCCGTGGGTGGTCACCGGCGACAACAGCGCACTCGAACGCGCGGTGCTGAACCTCCTCGACAACGCGGTGAAGTTCTCACCGGACGGATCGCTGGTGAAGGTGCGGATGTATCCGCTCGGTGACGGCACCGCGGTGATCGAGGTCGCGGATTCGGGGCCCGGTATCGCCGAGGCGGATCTCGGGAAGGTGTTCGACCGCTTCTACCGCTCGTCGGAGGCGCGGACGCTGCCCGGCTCCGGCCTGGGGCTGGCCATCGTGAAGCACGCCGCCGAGCGGCACGGCGGCACGGTGTACGCGGGGCACACGCCCGAAGGTGGCGCTTTGATGACGATCCGGTTGCCGGGGTCTGCCGCTTGACCGTCCGTGACCTACCGGCATGTTTGATCGTGTAGGATTTTGTGTGGTTGACGGGCAATCGTGAGACGAGGCGGAACGGTGCTGGCGCGGCAGCGACAAGCGGTGATCCTCGAAGAGGCGCGGCGGACGGGTGCGGTCCGCGTCAGCGACCTCGTCCGCAGGCTGGGCGTGTCGGACATGACGGTACGCCGCGACCTCGACGTGCTCGCCAGCCGCGGGCTCGTCGAGAAGGTCTACGGCGGCGCCACCTCGATGGTCGGCAAGAGCACGGACGAGCCCGGTTTCGAGGCGAAGTCGGTGCGGCAGCAGGCGCAGAAGGAAGCCATCGCCTCGCTCGCCGCCGGGCTGGTGCGCCCCGGCACCGCGATCGGCATCTCCGCCGGCACCACCACCTGGACGATGGCGCGCGCGCTCGACCACGTGCCGGGCCTGACCATCGTGACGAACTCGATCCAGGTCGCCGACGTGCTGCGCTCCTCGACCCAGCCGGACCGCACCGTGGTGCTCACCGGCGGCGTGCGCACCCCGTCGGACGCCCTCGTCGGCCCGGTCGCCGTGCACAGCCTGCGCAGCCTGCACCTCGACCTGGTCTTCCTCGGTGTGCACGGGATGGCCGACGGGCCCGGCTTCACCACGCCGAACCTCACCGAGAGCGAGACCGACCGCGCGCTGGTCGAGGCGGGGCGGCGGCTCGTGGTGCTCGCCGACCACACGAAATGGGGCACCGTGGGGATTTCCACGATCGCCGACCTGGACGAGGCGAACGCGGTGGTCAGCGACGACGGGCTCAGCGAGCACGCGCGCGAGACGCTGGCCGAGCACGTCGGCGAGCTGATGATCGCGGTCCCGGTGCGGGAAGACGGCGAAAAAGAAGAAGCAGAGACCGGAGACGAAGAAGCGTGAAGCGGACCTCCCGCCAGCTCGCGGACGGCCGCGAGATCCTGTACTTCGACGAGCGCGAGACCGAGCGCACCGCGTCCGACACGCGGGACCTGCCGCCGGTCGCGGCGAGTTCGGAGATCCGGCTCGACCCGCTGACCGGCGAATGGGTCGCGATGGCGGCGCACCGGCAGACCAGAACCTACAAGCCGCCTGCCGATCTCTGCCCGCTGTGCCCGAGCAAGGACGGGAAGCCGAGCGAGATCCCCGAGGCGGACTACGACGTCGTCGTGTTCGAGAACCGGTTTCCCTCGTTCTCCCAAGGGGTTGTCGGTGAACGGTCCACAGTGGACGGAAACCCGCTGGTGCCGCTGGCTCCTGGCCGCGGGCGCTGCGAGGTGGTGTGCTTCACCAGCCGGCACGACGGGGCGTTCAGCGGGCTGCCCGCGTCGAGGGTGCGGACCGTGGTGGACGCGTGGGCCGACCGCACCACCGCACTGTCCGAAGTGGACGGTGTGGAGCAGGTCTTCCCGTTCGAGAACAGGGGCGAGGAGATCGGGGTGACGCTGAGCCACCCGCACGGGCAGATCTACGGCTACCCGTTCGTCACGCCGAAGACCGAGCGGATGCTCGCGGTCGCGAAGGACTACCTCGCCGAGCACGGTCGCCCGGTGCTGGGCGACGTGCTCGCGGCGGAACGGGCCTCCGGTGTCCGCGTGATCGCCGAGGGTGCGCACTGGACGGCGTTCGTGCCGCCCGCGGCGCGCTGGCCGGTGCACGTCCAGGTGGTCTCGCACCGGCAGGTCCCGGACATCCCCGCGCTCACCGGCGAAGAGCGCGACGACTTCGCCGAGGTGTACCTGCGGGTGCTGCGCGCCTGCGACGCGCTGTACGACCGCCCGCTGCCCTACATCGCGGGCTGGCACCAGGCGCCGGTGCGCACCGGGCGCGATCTCGGCTGGCTGCACCTCGAGCTGTTTTCGGTGCTCAGGGCCAAGGACAAGCTCAAGTACCTGGCCGGCTCCGAGTCCGGCATGGCCGTCTGGATCAACGACGCCACGCCCGAACAGATCGCGGAACGGCTGCGGGGGGTTGGCTGAGCCGGAGTTCGGGGATACTCATGTGCGGATCACAGCTTCGGCTCAGGAAGCTCTCAGGACCAACGCGCATGGTGGTGACATGACCGAGAACGACGCGGGCGCCCAGCCAGGCGGCGGTGACGCTGCCAGTACGCCGCCGAGTGGTATTCCGGCGGGTGCGGAGCAGGCGCCCAGTCCCTGGTCAGCTCAGGCACAGCAGGCACAACAGGCACAGCCGCAGCACGGCACCGAAGGGGTGCTGTACGGCACGGCGGCGCAGCAGCAGCCCCAGCCGCACCAACACCAGCCGCACATCCCGTACGCGGCGGCGCCGTACGCCACGCACGTCGGGATGCAGCAGCCCCAGCAGCAGCAACGCCCGCCGTCACGCGGAGCGGGCAAGATCGTCGCGGGCGCGGCCGTGGTGGCGCTCGTCGTCGGCGGTGCCGCCGGTGGGATCGGCGGCTACCTGGTCGGGAACAACGCCGGTGGCGGTTCGTCGGTGACCGCGCTCGACCAGCAGCCGCCAGCCAAGCAGACGGCCGCGTCGCCGCCGGGTTCGGTCGAGGCGGTGGCGCAGAAGGTGCTGCCGAGCGTCGTCCAGCTTCAGACCGAGCAGGCCGAGGGCTCCGGCTTCGTGCTCAGCGACGACGGTTACATCCTCACCAACAACCACGTCGTGGACTCCGCCGCGAACGGCGGGGCGCTGCAGGTGTCGTTCCAGGACGGCAAGAAGGTCCCGGGCAAGGTCATCGGGCGGGATCCGACGACCGACATCGCGGTGGTCAAGGCGAACGGCGTGGCCGCGCTGCCCGCCGTCGAGCTCGGCCGCTCCGACGATCTCAAGATCGGCCAGACCGTGGTCGCCGTCGGCTCGCCGTTCGAGCTGGCGGGCACGGTGACCTCCGGGATCGTGAGCTCGCTGCACCGGCCGGTCAGCGCGGGCGGCGAGGGCGGGAACGAGCAGTCCACCGTGCTGGACGCGGTGCAGACCGACGCCGCGATCAACCCCGGCAACTCGGGCGGCCCGCTGGCGAACATGTCCGGCCAGATCATCGGCATCAACTCGGTGATCTACAGCCCGCCGCAGGCCTCCGGTGGCGGCGGTCAGCGCTCGGAGCCCGGCAACGTCGGCATCGGCTTCGCCATCCCGATCGACCAGGCGCGCCGCACCGCGAACGACATCATCAAGACCGGCAAGGCGACGCAGACGTTCATCGGCGCGCAGGTCGGCAACGCGCCGCAGGGCGGGGCGAAGCTCGGCGCCATCACCCCCGGCAGCCCGGCCGAAAAGGCGGGCCTCAAGGAGGGCGACGTCGTCACCAAGCTCGACGACAGGGCCGTCGACAAGGCCGACACGCTCGTCGCGGCGGTTCGCACGAGCGCGCCGGGCGAGAAGGTGAAGATGACGCTCAGTGATTCGCGGGTGGTCGAAGTGACCCTCGGCGGACAGCCGGTGGAAGCCAAGTAGACGCTCGGCCGCGGGCGCGGCCGAGACCAGCCCCGGTTCTCTTGCCCCAGGACCGGTGAGCAGAAACCGCGCGCGACCGGTTCCCCCTCTTCCGGCCGCGCGCGGTTTCCTATCGCAGGAACGGCGTGAGCAGTCCTGGCACCGCACGGTCGGCAAGGTCAACGGCTTCCTGCGCGCCGACGTCGAGGGCGTCGCAGTGCTGCTTGCCCGCCGCGGTGGTGACCGTCAGGGTCGCGAGGCCGGACCGGCGCTGGAAGAGCGACTCGTGCACGGTGACGCCGATGATGCCGTCGGTGTCGAGCACGTGCCGCCGTCGCACGAGCGAGCCCTGCCGGACGGCGAAGCTGCGGCCGCGCAGCGCGTGCCCGAGGTTGCGGTAGCGGTCTTCGGCGAGCGCGAACCCGATCGGGAACAGCAGCAGCGACACCTGCCACGCCCAGGCCGGGAAGCCGGACAAGGCGTGCAGCACGAGCAGCGCGCCGGTGACCACGGCCGCGAACGTGTACGCGCGCAGGTGCCGGCGGCGCCGGGCGGCGGGGGTGTGGCGGGTGAGTTCGCAGGTCACCGCGGCCCCGTCGGGGTAGACCTCGCGCGCGACGCGCTGGACTTCGCCGAGCGGCGCGGGTGGCAGCAGCAGCGATCCGCCGTGTTCGGCGCCGTGCCCGACGCGGAGCCCGGTGGTGATGGCGAGCAGCCGCCCGCCCCTGACCATCCGCAGCAGCAGCGACTCGCTGACCTCGACGCCGCGCAGCCGCCGTTCTTCGATCGTGGTGGACCGGCTGGTGATCAGCCCGCGCGAGACGTGCAGGGTGCCTTCGCGGTGCCTCGTGAGCCGGTAGTTCCAGAAGGTCACCACGTAGCCGATCGTCGACAGGAGCCCGATCACGACGGCGAACACGACCGCGGACGCCGCGATCGCGAGCGGCAGCGGTATCGCGTTGAACTCGTGGACGACCGCGCGCAGCGGCCCGAACTTCTCCGGGTCGAGGTCGACTTCGCTGGAGACCTTGCCGTAGATCCCGGCGAGGAACCCGACCGCGGCGAGCCCGCCGAGGGTGAACGGGCCGAACCTGATCCAGCGCCGGTCGAGCACCGCGAGCGAGGTTTCCGCCGTGTCGGTGGTGGCCGGTTCCGCCGCGACGGTTCGTTGGTGCAGCAGTTCTTCGCGCAACCGCGCCGCTTCGGCGACCGAGAGCGCGTCGAGCGTGACGCCTTCGTCGTGCTTGTCCGAGCGGCCCGTCCCGATGACGACCCTGCTCAGCCCGAGCACGCGCTGCAGGATGTGCGAGGTGAGGTCGACCGAGCGCACGCGATCCCTCGGCACGGACAGCACGCGCCTGCGCACCAGCCCGCGTCGCACCCGCACGTGGTGAGGCGTGACCTGGTAGGTCGTGGTGAACCAGCGGATGAGCCCGAACCCGACGGCGAGGCCGAGCCCGATCAGGCTCCAGGTGGGGCCGTGGCCTTCGCGGCCGAGGAACAGCACGCCGACGAGCACCGGCAGCAGCCGCACCACTTCCTGCACGGGGTGCACGGCGAGCATCTTCGGGCTCAGCTTGCGCCATTCCACCTCGGTCGCGGTGTCCAAGGTGTCCGTCATGTCGCGTCGTCCTCCGCCGCGCCGGCGCGGGCGGTGATCTCGGCGACGAGGTTCTCGGCGACGGCGTCGTCGAGCGCGTGGACGCGGATCGGGCCGCGCGCGGACGCCGTGGTCACGGTGACGTTGGTGAGCCGGAAGGCGCGCTCGAACAGGCCCTGCTGGGTGTCCACGGTCTGGATCCGCGACATCGGGGCGAGCCGCCGCTCCCGGTTGACCCAGCCCGACTGCGCGTAGACGACGTCGGCGGTGGTTTCCCAGCGGTGCACCGCGAAGCGCCAGCGCGGCATCACCGCGAGGTGCGCGGCGGCGAGCAGCACGGTCACCGCGAGGCCGATGATGTGCGCGATGCCCGCGTCGTGCCGGTCGAGGACGAACCAGACCACCTGCCCCGCGGTCAGGGCGAGCCAGCCGAGGGCGGCGCGCGCGGTCCAGTAGCGGACCGCGCGGCGGCTCACCTGGTTCGCCGGTGGACGGAGTGCGGGCTCCCGCGTAGCTGTGTGCACCACCCCAGCATCGCCGGAACGGCGCCGGTTTCCCAGTTCGATCCGTCGTGACCGGACCGGGCCGTTTGTCACGGGCGGCGCCGGAGCGTCCGGACCAGGCCCGCGAGCACGACGCCGAGCCACACCACGCCGAGCGAAATCAGGAGCCCGCCGAGCGTGTCGCCGTCGTGCAGGCCGGGCAGCGGTGGCGCACCGTGTGCGCGCCACAACAGCGGGAAGGCGATCAGGCCGAGCACCGCGCTCAGCACCGCGCCCGCCAGCACCGGTGCGCGCCACGGCCGGGGCAGGATCCGGCTCAGCGCGAAGCCGGCCACCCCGGCGAGCGGCGCGACGACGGCGTCGTGCACGAGCGTCCCGCCCGCGAGCCAGCCGAGCGCGACGAATCCCTGCGGGCCGAGCGGGAACGCGAACTGGGCGAAGAGGACCAGGCCCCACGCGAGCGCGGCGAGCCCCGGCAGTACGAGCAGCGTCCTGGCGATCTTCACACGCGCACCCCGCTCACCCATTTCGTCTGGAGCACGCCCGGCCGGTTCGGCGCGATCACGCGGCACGGGTAGCCGTGGTCGAGGTCGAGCACCTCCCCGTTGAGGCGGAGTGCGAGCAGCGTCCGCGCGTCCTTGGTGTGCTCGCCGGGGAGCACGCTCGTGGCGTAGATGCCGTTCTTCTCCAGGGACGTGATCGAAGCGTCCCGCCCGGGCTCGCTGCCCGCGGCCTTCAACAGGTCCGGAAAGGACACTCCGGTCCAGGTCGCCGACTGGCTCCAGCCTTCGACGCAGGCGATCGGCAGCTCCGCCGTGGTCTGGGGGAGCGCGGTGAGCTCGGCGAGCGAGAAGCGCTTGGTGCCCTTCGCCGAAACCACTTCGAGCCGCCAGTCCGGGCTCAGCGCGGCGGGGATCACCGCCGCGCCCGCCGCGGACCGGTTCACCGGCACCCGCTGCGGTCCCTTGCCCGACCGCCAGGACAGCGTGGAAACGCCGCGCAGGAAGGGAACCGTGGCACCGGCCGTGGCGACGACGGCGACCCCGGTGGTCAGCCACGTGGTGCGCAGGAAACCGCGCCGCGACAGTCCATCGCGCGCCAGCTCGGGTTCGGTGTCCACTTTGCTCAGTGCGCGCCGGACCACCGGCAGCTTCACCGCGATGTGCACCAGTACCGAACCGATCGCGATCCACGCCACCGCGTAGTGCACTTCGGGGAAGTAGAAGTTCCACGGGTAGTTCTGCGCCACGTTGAACAGCCCGGTGAGCAGCTCGAAGAACGCCGACGCGGACAGGACCAAAATGGACAGTCGCTCCAGCGCGTGCGGCAGCGACCTGACGAGCGGGCGCCCGAACAGCTTCGGGTAGACGCTCCACAGCTTCGCCAGCAGCAGCGGGATCGACGCGATACCCGAGATCACGTGCGCGCCCTGGGTCACCCGGTACAGCCACACCGGGCTGCTCGGCCAGAAGAACCAGCCGGGCGGGTGCTGGATGAGGTGGCTGATCAGCCCGGTGACGAAGCAGGTCGTGAACGTGACGGCCAGCGCGAGCCCGATCCGCGCCGTCACGCGCTCCGAATGCGCCGCCGAGGTGAACGATTCTTCCTTCGGCACGGGGAGCTTCATGGGCGTTCCAGTTCGGCGAACCAGCGGTTTCCGGTGCTGGCTGTCCAGGTGATGGTGTAGCCGGTTTGGCTGGCGATGGGCTGGAGGGCGTCCATGCCGAGCCAGGCCCAGGGGAACCAGGTGCCGGTTCCGCTGAGGCGGACGTGTTCGTGGCGGACGGTTTTGCCGGGCGGGTCGAGTTCGACGAGTGCGGTGCCGCCGGGGGCGAGGAGCCGGTGGCAGCGCGCGAGCAGGTTCGCCGGGTCGCCGCCGATCCCGATGTTGCCGTCGGCGAGCAGCACGTGCCGCCAGCGGCCCTCGCCGGGAATCCGGTCGAAGATGCTGCGGTGCAGCGCGGGCGCGCCGCGGCGGTGGGTGAGCGACACCGCGACCTCGGACACGTCGACGCCGAGCACGATCATGCCGCGCTCGCACAGTTCACCGGTGAGCCTGCCCGGCCCGCAGCCCGCGTCGAGGGTGGGCCCCGCGCACCGGGACAGGAGCAGCTCGTCGCCCGCGCTCGGGCGTGCTCCCCAGCGTTCGACGGGCAGCGCGACCCGTTCCCCGGTGGCGAGTTCGAGCCAGCACCGGCTGCCGAGCAGTCCGGGGTCGAAGTTCCCCGCCGGTGCCGGCAGCGTCATGACGCGACCACCGCGACCGCGCCGCGGAACCGGCCGTCGCGGCCGTCGGCGACCCTGCGCGCGTCCGCCATGGTGTCCACATCGGACAGCGTCGGCAGCGAGCCGACCGTCAACCCGCGTGCCACCAGTGCTTCCCGCGTGCGCGCACCGGTCTCCGCCGTCGACATCGGCACCGCGGCCAGTGCGGCCGCGTGCCGGGGGTCGCGCAGGCCGAGCGCCCACCAGCCGCCGTCCTCCGCGGCACCGAGCACCGCGTCCGCCCCGGCCAGCCCCGCCGCCGACGAGGTGAGCAGGCCCGGCGTCACCTGCGGGGTGTCCATCCCGATCTGCAGCACCGGAAGACCGGCGTGCAGCGCCGCGGTGTCGGCGTGCGCGTTGGCGAGCCTGGCCGCGAACCCGTGGCCCCGCTGGGGAATCACCGTGGTCGCCCGCAGCGCCGCGGCGATTTCGGGTGCGGCCGCCGCGTCCGCGAGCGTTCCGGTCATGGCCACCACGACCTCCGCGTCCGGGGTCGAGAGCACGGCGTCGAGGGTGTCGAGCAGGGCGGCCGCCGCGATCCCCGCGGCCTGCTCCGGTGTCGCGGGCGGGCACAGCCTGGTCTTCGCGAACCCGGGAACCGGCGCCTTCGCGACCACGAGCAGCACGATCATCGGTTCAGCGCCTTCCCGAAGTCGCGGATGGCGCGCGCGGTGCCGCGGACGGACCCGGACACCTTCGACCGGGTGCCCTTCGCGCGCTCGCCGTAGGTCACGTCGAACTCGCGGACCAGCCAGCCCGCTCGCGCCGCCTTGATGAGCAGTTCCAGCGGATAGCCGAAGGCGCGGTCGGCGATCCCGAGCGCGAGCAGGTCCGCCCGGCGCACCGCCCTCGACGGCGCGATGTCGTGCACCGGAAGTCCCTTGCGCCGCAACAGGATCGAGAGCGCCAGGTTGCCCAGCCTCGCGTGCCACGGCCACACGCCGCGCGAGACCGGGACCCGCCTGCCGACGGCGAGATCGGCGCCGTCCTCGACGGCCGCGACCAGGAGCGGAAGCTGCGCCGGGTCGAGCGAGCCGTCGGCGTCGATGAAGCACACGACCTCGGTCGCGGCGTGTTCGAGCCCGGTGTGCACGGCGGCGCCGTACCCGCGGCGCGGTTCGTGCACGACCTTCGCGCCCAGCCCGGCGGCGACCGAGGCCGAGTCGTCGGTGGAACCGTTGTCCACCACGATCACCTCGTATCCGGGCGGGATCGCGGCGAGCACGCCGGGCAGGGCGCGCGCCTCGTCGAGGCACGGCATGACAACGGTGACGGAGAGGGGTTCAGTGCTCACATCGGTCACCGTAAGTCCGACATGGACAGTCGGAACCCGTTGCGGTGCTTACCAAAGCATGACATGCCCACATTCACCCGAAAGTTCTTACCGACCGGTGACGATGGCCGCGCTCCGGTGTCGTCCCTGGCGCGAGATGGCTATCGTGCGGCTGTGGTCGAGTCTCCTCCCCGCGTCCGGCTCGACGAGCCACGCCGCACCCGCGTCCGCGCCGACCTGGTGGCGGTGGGCCTGATGCTGCTCGTCGTGGCCGCCGCCACGGCCGTCGGCGCCTGGCTGAACCGGCCGGGCTCCGGCGTGGTCATCCTGGCGGGCGCGCCGCCGCTGTTCGCCGAATGGCTGCCGCACTACGGTCCCGGTTCGGTGTTCGCCGTGCTGGTCGCGATCGGCGTCGTCGCATGGGGCCCCGCGCTCGCGACGCGCCTGCGCTGGCCCGCGCTCGCCGGTGCTTCCTACCTCGCGTCGGTGGCGTGGATCTTTTCGCTGGCGATGGTCGACGGCTGGCGGCGCGGGGTCACCGACCGCCTGACTCACCCGTACGAGTACCTGCGCGAGGTCCCCGGCATCACCGACATCCCGGCGATGCTGCGCGGCTTCTCCGCGCGCATCCTCGACTTCCAGCCGGATTCCTGGACGATGCACGTCTCCGGGCACCCGCCCGCCGCGACGCTGGTGTTCGTCTGGCTCGACCGGCTCGGCCTGTCCGGCGGCGCGTGGGCGGCGATCGCGTGCGTGCTCGCCGGCGCCTTGGTGACGGTCGCGGTCCCGGTGACCTTCGCGGCCTTGGGACGCGGTGACCAGGCGCGCGCGATGCTCCCGTTCGCGGTCCTGTTCCCCGGCGCGGTGTGGGTCGGGGTCTCCGCCGACGGGATGTTCGCCGGCGTCACGGCGATCGGTATCGCGCTGCTCGCCCTCGCGGTGCGTGCGGCGTCGCGCGGCGGGCGCGGCGCGTGGCCGCTGGCCGCGGTCGCCGGGCTCGTGCTCGGCTTCGGCGTCTTCCTGTCCTACGGGCTCGTGCTGCTCGGGCTGGTCGCGCTCGCGGTGCCACTGGCCGCCCGGCGGCCCGTCCTGCTGATCCCCGCGGTCGCCGGCGCGCTGGCCGTGGTCGCCGCGTTCGCGCTCGCCGGGTTCTGGTGGTTCGACGGCTACCACCTCGTCGTCGAGCGCTACTACCAGGGCATCGCCACCGAACGGCCGTACTGGTACTGGGTGTGGGGTGATCTCGCCGCGGTCGCGCTCGCGGCGGGGCCCGCGGTCGTCGCCGGGGTGCGGCGCGTGCTCGGGCAGGCACTCCGGACCGCGCCGAGGCGGTGGGGCGCGCTGTCCTTCGTCGTCGTGGCGGCCGTGCTCACCATCGCGTTCGCCGACCTTTCCGGCCTCTCGAAGGCGGAGGTCGAGCGGATCTGGTTACCGTTCGTGGTGTGGGCACTGCCCGCGACGGCGCTGCTGCCCCGAGTCTCGGCCCGGTGGTGGCTCGCCGGGCAGGCCGCGACGGCGCTGCTGGTGAACCACCTGGTGCTGACGAGCTGGTGAGGAGAACGCCCGTGGGTGAAGTGGGCGGCCACGTCCTCGTGGTCGACGACGACGAGACGGTCCGCGATGTGGTCCGCCGCTATCTCGAAGCGTCCGGGTTCACCGTCGAGATGGCGGGCGACGGCACCGAGGGCCTCCGGCGGTTCGCCGAACGGCCGGCCGACGTCGTGGTGCTCGACGTGATGATGCCGGGGCTGAACGGTCTCGAAGTCTGCCGCCGGCTGCGCCAGGTCAGCGGGGTCCCGGTGGTGATGCTGACCGCGCTCGGCGAGGAGGAGAACCGGATCGCGGGCCTGCAGCTCGGCGCCGACGACTACGTCACGAAACCCTTCAGCCCGAAGGAGCTGTCGCTGCGCGTGGCGTCGGTGCTGCGGCGCGCCCGCATGCCGATCCCGGAACCGGCCGCCGAGGAGCTGACCGACGGGAACCTGCGGCTCCGCCTCGGCGCGCGAACGGCCACTTTGGACGGTGCGGAGCTGGCGCTGACCGCGCGCGAGTTCGACCTGCTCGCGTTCTTCCTCGGCCATCCCGGCACCGCGTTCTCGCGTACCGATCTGCTGGAGAAGGTCTGGGGCTGGGACTTCGGCGACCAGTCCACCGTCACCGTCCACGTGCGGCGGTTGCGGGAGAAGATCGAGGAGGAGCCCGCGAAACCGGTTCGCGTGGCCACCGTGTGGGGTGTCGGCTACCGGTACGACCCAGGGCTTTCGTCGTGATCGAACCCGGTGAGTCCTTTTTGGACATGCTCGCGCACGCGTGGCACATCCTGCCGCTCGCGCTGCTGTTCGCGCTGCCCGTCGCGGTGCTCGGCGGGCTCGCGCTGTTCCTGCTCCGGCGCGGTTCGCTGGCCAGCACCATGACCGTGCTGGTGCTCGTGCCGGTGGCGGCCACCTTCGTCGGCGTGCTCGGGGTCAGCGGGTTCATGTTCAACCCGGCGCTCGCCACGATGCTGCTGGTGTGCCTGCTCGTCGCCGTGGTGACCGTGCCGGCCGCCGTCCTGCTGGGCAGGATGATCGCGCGCCGGAGCGTCTGGGAACGCGAGGCCCGCGAACGCGAGCGCGCCGCCGAAGCGTCGCGGCGCGAGCTGGTGGCGTGGATCAGCCACGACCTCCGCAGCCCGCTCGCCGGAATCCGCGCCATGGCGGAAGCGCTGGCCGACGGCATCGTCGCCGAACCAGCGGAAGTCGCCGACTACGCGCAGCGGATCAGCGGCGAGACCACGCGACTGTCCGAAATGGTCGGAGACCTCTTCGAGCTGTCCCGCATCACCGCGGGCGCGCTGCGGCTCACCCTCTCGGCGGTGCCGCTGCGCGACATCGTCAGCGACGCGCTCGCCGCGCAGACCCCGGTCGCCGAGCGCAAACGGGTGAAGGTGCTCGCCGACGCGGAAGCCTGGCCGGTGGTCTCCGGCAGCGACCCGGAGCTGGCGCGGATCGTGCGCAACCTGGTGTCCAACGCGATCCGGCACACCCCGCCCGACGGCACGGTCGCGGTGCAGATCGGCATCGAGGGTGCCGACGCGGTGCTCGCCGTCGACGACGGCTGCGGAGGCATCCCCGACGACGAGATCGGCAGGGTCTTCGACGTGGCCTTTCGCGGTACCCAGGCCCGCACCCCGGACCCCGCCTCGGGCGGCGGGCTCGGCCTGGCGATCGCGAAGGGGCTGGTGGAGGCGCACTCGGGCCGGATCGGGGTGCGCAACCACGGGCCCGGCTGCCGGTTCGAGGTGCGGCTGCCGCTCGCGATCCCCTGACCGGGTCACACGGTCACGGGCGCGCGGAGCTCGTCCGTGGCGAACGCCGCGATGCCCTCTTCGAACCCGGTGCGCGCGCGGAAGCCGAGCAGGCGCTCGGCCCGCGCCGGGTCGGCGACCACGTGCCGGACGTCGGCCGCCCGCGCCCCGCCCGCGATCACCGGGCGCGGCCCGTCGCAGGCGCGCGCGAGCTCCTCGGCGAGTTCGCCGACCGTGTGCGGGGTCCCGGAGCAGACGTTGACCGGCGTCAGGTCGCCTGCCTCGCCCGCCGCCTTCAGCGCGAGCACGTTCGCCGCGGCGACGTCGCGCACGTGCACGAAGTCGCGGCGCTGCTTGCCGTCTTCGAGCACGGTCGGAGCCTCCCCGCGCAGCAGCGCCGACCGGAACAGGGAGGCCACCCCGGCGTACGGCGTGTTCTGCGGCATGCGCGGGCCATAGACGTTGTGGTAGCGCATCGCCCACACGGTGCCGCCGGTCTGGCGGGCCCACGCGGCCGCGAGGTGCTCTTGAGCGAGCTTCGTCGCCGCGTAGGTGCTGCGGGGTTCCAGCGGTGCGTCCTCCGGGACCAGGAGCGAGGTCAGCTCGGTACCGCAGGCGCGGCAGCGCGGGTCGAACCGCCCGGCGTCCACATCGGACGAACGTCGCGGCGCCGGTGGCACGATCCCGTGCCCGGGGCACGAATAACGGCCCTCGCCGTAGACGACCATCGAGGACGCGAGCACGAGCTTCGGCACCCCTGACCGGTACATCTCGGCGAGCAGCACGGCGGTGCCGTAGTCGTTGTTGAGCGCGTAGGAGGGCGCGTCGGACGGGTCGAGCCCGTGCCCGACCACGGCGGCCTGGTGGCAGACGGCGTCGAAGCCGTGTTCGTCGAACAGCCCGCGGAGCAGCGCCGCGTCGGCGACGTCGCCGCGGACGAACCGGCCCGCTTCGACGTAGCCGGGCAGGGCGCCGTCGCCGTGGGCGGTCGGCAGCAGCGCGTCCAGCACCACCACTTCGTCGCCCGATCCGGTCAGGAGGTCGCTTATGTGGGAGCCGATGAACCCGGCCCCTCCGGTCACGAGAACGCGCACCACGCCACGCTAAGCCGGGTGGCCGTGTCGCGCCGCCGACGCGCTGTCCCCGTCAGTGTTCGGTAAGAAGTCGCCCGCCGGAGGTCCCCGCGAATGATCGCCGCCGGTGAAAACGGCTACGGTGGGCGCTATGGAACGGAGTGCACAACGGCTCGGCCGCGCCCTCGTGGTCATCGTCGACGATCGCGCGGCTCACGGCGAACACGAGGACACCGCGGGCCCGCTGGTCACCGAGCTGCTCGAAGAGGCGGGCTTCATCGTGGACGGCGTCGTCGTCGTGCACGGCGAGACCGTCGCCATCCGCAACGCGCTGAACACCGCGGTGATCGGCGGCGTGGACCTGGTGATCACCGTGGGCGGCACCGGCGTGCTGCCGCGCGATGTCACCCCCGATGCCACCGCGGGCGTGCTCGACCGCCCGATCCCCGGCATCAGCGAGGCGCTGCGCTCGTCCGGCCTCGCCGCCGGAGCCGTGGACGCGGGCATCTCGCGCGGTCTCGTCGGCGTCTCGGGCAGCACGCTCGTGGTGAACCTCGCCGGCTCGCGAATGGCGGTCCGCGACGGGATGGCGACCCTGTCCTCGCTGGTCCCGCACGTCATCGACGAACTCTCCCAGCTGGACAACGTCTAGAACCTCCCGCCTCCGGCCGCGTCCCGCCCGATCGAGGGCGGGCGCGGCCGTCCGCGCGCCCGGCTGCCCGCGGGCCGGTCAGGACTTGCGATCGCGCAGCGGGATCAGCCCCTCGACGGTCTCGCTGACCCCGGTGATCCGGTCGGTGAACCGGCCACCGGTCACCTTGTCGGCACCGGCCGCGGCGACCGTGATGCCGGTCGCCGCGACATCACCGGCCTTGGTCGCGACCTCCCCGCCGACCGTCAGCGCCTTCCCGGCCGCTTCGGCGGCCAGATCCTTCGCCTTGTCGAACAAGCTCATGCGGTAGTTCCTCTCGGTTGACCGGCGCCGCACCCCGTGGTGGGACGATGGGCGCCATGGCTGGTGATGACAGGCCCGACGAGCCCGCCGCGCGGCGTACCGGCACCCCGCGCCCGGACCGTCGCGCGCTCGACAAGATCTTCGGTGACGTCCTGCCGGACACCACGAGCGACGAGCGCGATCCGGACCCGCGGGGCCGCGACGATTCCTGGTACCACGAGAACCGCCCGCCCCACCACGATCGGTGAAGCCTGTTCAAAGCGGCTCCGCCGCGCACGAAACGATCAGCTAGCTCTGCTTCTTCTCGGTGGTCTGGCTGTTCTGCTGCTGGCGCAGCAGGTCGCGGATCTCCTTGAGCAGCTCGACGTCGGTCGGCTCCGACGGGCCCGCTTCCTTGCCGCGCTTGCGGCGTTCCTGGAGCTTCTTCATCGGCAGCACGATGAGGAAGTAGACCACCCCGGCGACGATCACGAAGTTGATCGCCGCGTTGATCACGCCGCCGAAGTCGAGGAACGAGCCCTTGTTGGTGTCGAAGATGTAGAAGCCGAGGCCCTCCGCGGCGTCGGAGCCGCCGATGGCGTTGATGAGCGGCTTGATGAGGCCGTTCGTGAAGGCGGTCACGATCGCGGTGAACGCGGTGCCGATGACCACCGCCACCGCGAGGTCGACGACATTGCCTCGCATGAGGAAGTCTTTGAAGCCCTTCAACATGGTGTGCACTCCTGGTTCGCTCTCGGGGAAGGCCGGCTCGGCAGCGTTTCGAAGCTTGTATGGCGGCGCAGGTAGCGGAACTCGCGTCGGTGCGAGCTGACGGCCCACGCTCGGGCGGCTCCGCCGCCTGACGAAACACGGCCTAGCGGAGAGTAACTGTTACCGGTCGTCCGAGCGACGCCCCCGCCACCTGCGTCGCGGTCTCCGGCGGTAGCGAGAGCAGCAGTAGCGGGCCCGTCGCCGAGGATCCCGGCGGGTGCCGCGCACCCGCGTCGGCGGTGCTCACCGTCACCACCGTCACCACCGTCGCCATGCTGGCCAGCACACGGCGCCCCCGCTCGCCGTCCTCGGCGGCGACCACGTCGACCCGGGAGCCCGGCCGAAGCAGGGCGGCGACGCCCGCGTCCGCCAGCCGGACCGGAACCGTGGAAAGCCGAGGATCACCCGTACCGGGGAGGCCGAGCAGCCTGGCGTCCGTGATCGGCTCGCCCGCACGAGCCGCGCCGGACAGCAGCCGCCCGCGCACCGGATCCGCGGCCTCGAACGCGCCGGACGGGCGGACCGCGGCAGGCATCGCGACCACCCGGACGTCGGCGTCGTCGATCGTGCTGCCCGCGGCGATGTCGTGCGCCGACACCACGGTCAGCACACCGGGATCGCCGGTCCCCGGGCGGAGGAACAGGGCCAGCGCGGTCAGCAGGAGTGCCGCGGCCAGCCCGCGACGGGCGAGGAGGAGCGGACGCCCGCGAGCACGCACGATCAGTGTCCGCCACCCCGGCCAGCGTGCTCGTGCGCGCTCGGCTGTGCTCTCGCCTGCCATGTCCGTTCCCCGCTTCCGTCACCGTCGAGGTGCGGGGAGGCCCGCACGAAGATCGACGCTAGGCCGGTGCGGGCACGGGCCGGAAGGGGAATCTCGGCTACCTGTGGATAACCGGGTACTTGTGGATAACTCCGGCCTCAGGAAGCGGCGGCGGTCGTTTTCGTCGTACCCGAGGAGGAAGATGACGACGACGTGCTCGACGTGCTCGACGTGCTCGACGACGAAGACGAGCTGGCGGAATCCGAGGAGGACTTGGCGGAAGACCCGCCGGAATCACTGGAGGACTTGGCGGAGTCGGTGCCCTTGGAGTCGCCCGACGCACCGGCGTTCGCCGTGCTCGCGGACTTCGAGTCCGAGCGCGAGTCGTTGCGGTAGAAGCCACTGCCCTTGAAGATCACGCCGACCGAACCGAACAGCTTGCGCAGGACGCCGGAGCACTCCGGGCACACGGTCAAGCTGTCCTCGGAAAACGACTGAACCGCCTCGAAGCGGTGGCCGCAGTCCTTGCAGGCGTATTGGTAGGTGGGCACTGGTGCTCCTTCGTGACTTGGCACTCGGCCGACAAGAGTGCTAGCGCCAGACGGTACCTGCGTATTCCCACGCAGGTCAAACGTGGTATCTCGGACCCGCTTCGACCCTTTGCCGGGCCCGTTGTTCCGTGCCTGTTCCGCGCGGCCACGCGCGTCGCCGTGATCGGCCGGGACGTGACGGAGTTAACTTTCGGGACCAGCTCGCCGATCCCGGTGCCAGCCGACCGCCGGCTCGCTATCGTGCCGGCATGCTGACCGACGCGAGGTTCGAAGCGCGCATCCCCACGCGGGACCTGGCGCGGGCGCGCCGCTGGTACGCGGAGAAGCTGGGCCTCGAACCGGTCGAGGAACGGGACGGCGGCCTTCGCTACGAGGGCGCCGCGGGCGTGTTCTGCCTCTTCGCCTCCGCCGGCGCGTCGGACGGTTCCTTCACCCAGATGGGGTTCTACGTCGACGACGTGGACGCGGCGGTGCGCGAGTTGCGCGCCCGCGGCGTCGTGTTCGAGCAGTACGAAGGCGCCGTCGACGGGATCATGGACATCCAGGGCAACTACCCCAGCAAGGGCCGCGGCGAGCGCGCCGCGTGGTTCCGCGACAGCGAGGGCAACATGCTCGGCATCGCCCAGGTCGTGCCCTAACCGAGCCGCACGAATCCCCCGCCGGGGGTCAGCGCCGCGGTCATCTTCATGTCGTGCGCCTCACCCGGCAGGCGGTCCACGAGTTCGTCGTCCCGCACCAGCGCGACGAGTTCCGCGGCGTCGGCGGCATGGGGAAGCGAGCGGTCGTAGTACCCGGCGCCGCGCCCGAGCCGGACCCCGGACCGGTCGACCGCGAGCGCGGGCACCAGCACCAGCCCGGCGTCGCCGAGCGCATGCGTGCCGAGGCGGGTGCCGGTCGGCTCCAGCACTCCCCGCAGCTTGCCCGCGGCCAGCGAGGCCGTTCCGGTGTATTCGGCCCAGTCCAGCGCGCCCCGTTCGGGTGGTACCACGGGAAGGAGCACCCTGCTGCCCGCCGCCCGCAACGCGTCGAGCAGGCCCATCGCGCCGGGCTCCGACCCGAACGGGACGTAAGCGCAGACCGTCGCGGACAACGGCAGGTTTCCGGCCGCCGCCACCAGCGCGCGCGCCTCGTCGACCCGCTGCCGGGTCGAGACGCCCGCGCGCGCGGCGAGCAACCGGGCGCGCCACTCCGCCTTGCCGAGGAACTCATTGCCACCACCGTGCACTGGGCCAGGTTAGGCTTTGCGCCCATGACGGGCGCCGCAACGAACCAGACGTTCCGAACCGCGATCGTGCCGGCCGCAGGCCTCGGCACGCGCTTCCTGCCGACGACCAAGGCCGTGCCGAAAGAGCTGTTGCCGGTCGTCGACACACCGGGAATCGAAATCGTCGCGACCGAAGCCGCCCAAGCGGGCGCCGAACGGCTGGTGATCGTGACCTCGCCGGAGAAGAAGTCCGTCGTCGACTACTTCTCGGCCTCTCCGGACCTCGAGGCGACGCTGGAGCGCAAGGGCAAGACCGAGCTGCTGGACAAGGTCCGCCGCGCGCCCGCGCTGCTGGACGTCGAGGTGGCCATCCAGTCCGAGGCGCTCGGCCTCGGCCACGCGGTGGCGCAGGCGGAACCGAACCTGACCGACGCCGACGAGGCGGTCGCCGTGCTGCTGCCCGATGACCTCGTGCTCCCGGCGGGTGTGCTCGAACGCATGTCCGCGGTGCGGGCCGAGCGCGGCGGCAGCGTGCTGTGCGCGTTCGACATCCCGAAGCAGCAGATCTCGCCGTACGGCGTGTTCGACGTCACCGAGACCGGTGATCCCGACGTCAAGCAGGTGCACGGCATGGTGGAGAAGCCGGCGCCGGAAGACGCGCCGTCGACCTACGCCGCCGCCGGCCGCTACCTGCTGGACAGGGCGATCTTCGACGCGCTGCGCCGGATCACGCCGGGTTCCGGCGGCGAGCTGCAGCTCACCGACGCCGTCGCGCTGCTGATCAAGGAGGGGCACCCGGTGCACATCGTGGTCCACCGCGGCGGGCGCCACGACCTGGGAAACCCCGGCGGATTCCTGCGCGCGGCCGTCGACTTCGCCCTCGAGCACCCGGACTACGGGCCGTCCCTGCGCGAGTGGCTGACCGAACGGATCGAGAAGACCGACTGATGATGTGCGCCCTGTCCAACCCCGCGGAGGCGGAATGGTGACCGATCCGACCGCCGAGCTGCCGGACCCCGTCCACGACACAGCCGAGACCGAGCCCCCCGAGGCCACCGCTCCCGTGGTGGCCGCGGTCGAGCCGGACTTCCGGTCCGTCGACGCGCAGATCGCGCTCGCACTGGACGCGGCCGTGCGGCCGAGGCCGGTACGAGTCGCGATCTCGGAAGCGCAGGGCCTCCTGTGCGCCGAGGAGGTCGTCGCCGAGCACGCGCTGCCGGGGTTCGACCAGGCCGCGGTCGACGGCTACGCCGTGCGCAGCGTGGACGTGCTCGCCGCGGGCCAGGAGCCGGTGCAGCTTCCGGTGGTCGGGGAGATCGGGGCCGGGTCCCGGCAGCCGAGGCGCCTGCAGCCCGGCCAGGCCGTGCGCGTGGCGACCGGCGCGCCGCTGCCGACGCTCGCGGACGCCGTCGTGCCGACCGCCTACACCGACTCGCACCCGGCGAAGGTGACGGTGAGCCGGTCGGTGCCGTCTGCGGGGTACGTGCGGCGCACCGGCGAGGACGTGCAGATCGGCGACATCGCGGTGCGCCAGGGCGACACGATCGGCTCGGCGCAGGTCGGTCTGCTCGCGGCGGTCGGCAGGTCGAAGGTGCTCGTCTACCCGCGGCCGCGGGTCTCGATCGTGTCCGTCGGCGACGAGCTGGTCGACATCGACCGGACCCCCTCCGTCGGCCAGGTCTACGACGTGAACTCCTACGCGCTCTCGGCCGCCGCGCGGGACGCCGGGGCCGAGGTCAACCGCGTCGGCATCGTCGACACGGATCCGCGGCGCCTGCGCGACGTCGTCGAGGGCAGGCTCCTGATGTCGGAGATCGTCGTGGTCGCGGGCGGCGCGGGCGGCACCGCGGGCGACGAGGTGCACGCCGCGCTCGCCGATCTGGGCCGCATCGACATGACCAGGGTGGCCATGCACCCCGGTTCGGTGCAGGGCTTCGGCAGGCTGGGGCCGGATTCCGTGCCGACGTTCCTGATCTCGGGCAACCCGATGAGCGCGCTCGTGGTGTTCGAGGTGCTGATCCGGCCGCTGATCAGGGCGGCGCGCGGCACCAGGAACCCGCACCGCCGGGTGGTCAGCGCGCGCCTGCTCTCCCCGATCACGTCGACGAAGGGGCGCAAGGGCTTCCTGCGCGGACAGCTGCTGCGCGACGAGGCGAACGGCGAGTACCTCGTGCAGCCGCTCGGCACCTCCGGCGCGCACCTGCTCGCCTCGCTCGCCGAAGCGAACTGCCTGGTGAACGTGGACGAGGACCTCACGGAGGTCGCGGCGGGCGAGCAGGTCAAGGTGACCTTCCTCGCGCAACGGGGATAGCGGTACCGGTGCCGATGTCGCAGTCCGAGCAGGGCGCCGTCTTCACCGTCGAGACCCGGCACCCGGGGTGGCCGGCGAGGCTCGGCCCGCTCCGCGTGCCCGCCGGTGTCGTCGCGCTGCGCCCCATCCGGATGCGTGACGCGCGCGAGTGGAGCCGGATCCGGCTGCGCGATCGGGCGCACCTGGAGCAGTGGGAGCCGACCGCGCCCGGCCCGTGGACCGAGCGGAACGCGTACTGGGCGTGGCCGCCGCAGTGGGCGGGCCTGCGCTCGCTGGCCAGGCGCGGCCAGTGCCTGCCGTTCGTGATCACCGTGGACGGCGCGTTCGCCGGTCAGATCACGATCGGCAACGTGATCAGGGCGTCCCTGCGGTCGGCGTGGGTCGGGTACTGGGTCGCGTCGGCGAACGTGCGCGGCGGCGTGGCCAGCGCCGCCGTCGCTCTAGTGGTGGATCACGCCTTCAGCGTGGCGGGCCTGCACCGCATCGAGGCGACGGTGCGGCCGGAGAACGAAGCGAGCACCCGCGTGCTGGCGCGATCCGGTTTCCGCCAAGAGGGGCTCTTCCGGCGATACCTCGAGGTCGCGGGCGATTGGCGGGACCACCTCTGCTTCGCGATCACGGCCGAGGAGACCGGCAGCGGGCTCGTCGCCGCGATGGTGCACGCGGGCCGCGCAGACTACGCCTGATATCGCGTTACCACATCCTGTGTGATTCACCTAATTTGGTGACGACTTTTCAGGATCCCGGGCGGCGTGCCTCCGTCCGATCTGTTACTCCTGTGACTAGCGTGGCGAACAGCAGGAGATCGGGGGAGGTGACGGGAGATGCCCAGTTCGTTGATCATCGTCGCGCTTGCGGCGGCCTGGCTGGTCGTCCTCGTGCCCATGATCGCGCGCAAACGGCAGCAGATCGCGCGAACCACCGACTCCGCGATGGCCGCCAGGGTCGTGCGGAGCGGGGGCAGGCGCGCTGCCGAGGGGGGAGAGGAGTTCGCCATGTCGGAGAAGTCAGGGCGGGCCGACGAGATCGATTCGGCCGACCTCGACGAAGTCGACGAGGACCTCAAGTACCTCGAGGAACTCGAAGGGCCCGCGGAGGAGATCGCCGAGGTCGACGACGAGGAAGAGGTCGACGAGGAGCCCGAAGCCCCCGCGCGGTCCCGCTACGAACGGGCCGACGGCGGCCGCCGTCGGTACCGGCCGGGCCGCGGTGGCTTCGATCCCGAAGCCGCCGAGATCGCGGCCAAGGCCAAGTACGCCTACCGGCAACGCGTCGTGCTCGCGCTCATCGTCGCGGTCGTGGTCACCGCCGCCCTCGCCGGATTCCTGTGGCCGGTGCTGTGGTGGGTCAACGGCGCCGCCGACATCGCGCTCGTCGGCTACCTCGGCTACCTGCGGCGTCAGGTGCGCATCGAGAACGAGATCCGGCAGCGCAGGCTCGCCAGGATCGGCGGCGGCACCCACCCCGAACCGCGCGGCACCTTCACCGACGACGAGGAACCCGCGCCCCTGCCGCGCGCCGAACCCGAACACGAGGTCGAGATCGCGCCCACCCGCCGCGAGGTCGTCGGCAACGAGCGCAAGCCCTCGCCGATGTCCCGCATGCGCCGCCACGCCGTCGTCGTGGACGTCGACGACGAGGACCCCGCGTTCGAGGAGCTCGACGAGCCAGGGCACCGGACCTTCCGCCGGGCGGTCGGAGAGTAGGACCCCCTCTCTCCGGCCCCCGGGCTGGGCTTGGTATGCTCAACGAGCTTCACCAAGAGGGGCTGTAGCGCAGTTGGTAGCGCGTCTCGTTCGCATCGAGAAGGTCAGGGGTTCGATTCCCCTCAGCTCCACCCAAATTGTGTTCGCGGGCTGTTGCCTGCTCCCGGTATCCCGATTTCTTGTGGGGGGCCGAGCCTCCACACCCCCACGGTGCGAAATCCTCACCTTGGCGGGGCGCTGGGCGCGTTGAGTTTGGACCAGCAGACGGGTTCGTAGGCTGACACGTTAGGTCCACATCGTCGGGACAGGGGGAGCCGTCTCCTGGTTGGGAGGCGGCTCCCCCTGTCGTTTGCGGGGCTTGAGTGGTCGTTGCCCAGGTCTGGCTTGTCGGTGGCGCGGGGACTTGTCACCGACTGGCTCCATTTCTAGTGGGTGCGGGTCGCCATCGGCGACGCCGCCGGTGCCGAGTGGGCCATGGAAACAAGGCATGGGTGCGTACGTACGAACTGACGTACACCTATCAGCAACTCGCTGAACCTGCATGAGCCCATTTACGACGGCCAGGACGGCCGCGCGTGGTGCTCGCCGCGCACGACACCGGCAGTGGCGTGTACTTCGACTCCGGGGCGCGGATCATCCTCGCCAAAGTTAGGGTAACCTAACTTGCATGACGGGTGGGCACAGTCAGGGGGAGCCGGGGTGGGCCAGGGTCCGGGACGGGCGGGAGTTGTTCTTCCAGCGTCGGTCCGGGCCGGCGGGTGTGCCGACGGTCGTGTTCGAGGGCGGGCTCGCGGCGAGCCGGTCGTACTGGGCCACTGTGCAGGGGGAACTGGCCGCGTGGGCGCCGTCCGTGGTGTACGACCGCAGCGGGCTCGGGCGCAGTCCGGCGGATGGGCGGCCGCGCAGGCTCACCCGGCTCGCACAGGACCTCGGCGAGGTGCTCGACCACCTCGGGCAGGGGCCGTTCGTACTAGTCGGGCACAGCTGGGGCGGTCCGATCGTGCGGGTCGCGGCCGCGGCCGAACCCGGCCGCATCGCCGGTCTCGTGCTGGTCGATCCGACCGATGAGAGCTGCGATCTCCTCTTCACGCCGTCGATTCGCCGGGCGGAGAAGGTCGGCCAGGTCGGTAGTGCGGCGCTCGCTCGGTTGGGGCTGCTCGGGGTCGCCTTCCGCGGGCTGCTCGCGTCGTTGCCCGCCGACGCCGCCGCCGATATGCGGGCGGAGGGGTTCACGGTCGCGGCGATGCGCACGCGCGCCGCGGAGCTGGCGTCCGTGGAGCAGGATCTCCGGTCCCTGCGCGAAAACACGCCTGAACTGGGCGAAATCCCGGTCACCGTGATCTCCGCGGGGAAGACCTCGGCCGGGATGAACGCACGGGTGCGCGCGCTGGCCGACGCTTCGCACGAGTACCGCGCGAGCCGGTCCAGTCGCGGGCGCCACGTGCATGCCGGGCTGTCCGGGCACATGGTGCCGGAGACCGAGCCGGGCCTGATCGCCGACGAGATCCGGCGGCTGCTCAGCTGACGTCGACTCCGCGCACGGTGAGGCCGAGCGGCTGGCCGGCGTAGTCCGGGTGCGCCCGCTCGATGCTGAACTCAGTGACCTGCTTGGGAAACACCAGGAACGGGCCCGTGCGGAGCTTGCGGCCGCTGACGTCGAAACGCTGCCCGCCCATCGTGATCCGGTAGGTGGTCCGCGGGTCGATTCCGTCGGCGTCGACGCGGGCCGAAACCAGTGAGGGCAGGAAACCGGTCGACGCGAGGTAGCCGGTCTGGCGGATTTCGCCCATCGTGCTGCGGCCGGGGGTCAGCTTGTTCGCGCCGATCCGCCATCGCCCGCTGTCGCCGGTGACCGTGGTCGCCGGGACCGTGCGCGGTGTGCCCGCGGTGTGCACGCGGATCACCGGGAGCACCGGATCGGGCGGCGTGGCCGGAAGCGTGACGACGAGATCGGCGCCGTCCCGGCGATGGCGCAGCGGTTGCCCGGTGCCCTCGGCGGTGACCGAGGTGACCTCGCTCGCGAGTGCGGGAACGCGGATTTCGCCGCCGGTGGGCCACTTTGTGACGCCGAGGTAGAGGTTCGAGTTGTCCGCGGTGATCTTCCCCCACGGCTGTGCCGGGAACCGCGTCGGCCTGGCGCCCAGCGCGGCACCGGGGTTGCGGCGAGTCCAGTCGCCGACACCCCGGAGCACGCTCGCGTCGAACGGGTCGATCGAGCCGTCGCCCTTGGGGCCCACGTTGAGCAGGTACTGGCCGCCGTTCGCGGTCATGTTCAGCAGGTTCACCGCCTTCGCGCGCACCTGTGCCGCGAGCGCGCCGGGTGAGCGGTCGGCGCTCGGCCACGTGCAGTAGCCCCAGCACTGCGGGAACACCGATTCCACCGACTGCCACGGGCTGGCGTAGGGCGTGTCGGGCACCTTGTTGTCCCCGCCGACCTCGAAATCGCCCTTGTTGTTCCACACCCGCGAGTTGACCAGCGCCGATGGCTGGTACCGGTGCACGGTGGCGGCCAGTGCGGCACTCTGCGCCGCGGTCGGGGCGCCCATGTCGAACCAGACCTCGTCGATCTTGCCGTAGCCGGTCATCAGCTCCTTGAGCTGCGCCTGCAGGAACGGCATCAGCGGCTCCGGCACCGGGTTGAGGTTCTCGTTCGGCTCCGGCGTCATCTTCGTCCAGTCGATGATCGAGAAGTAGACGCCGAAGCCGATCCCGGCCCGGTGGCACGCGGTGGACAGCGCGCGGAGCGGATCCGTGCCGAAGGGGGTCGCCCGCTTGACGTTGTAGCCGGTGGTCCTGGTGTCCCACATGGCGAAGCCGTCGTGGTGCTTCGAGGTGATCACGAGGTACTTCGCCCCGGCGGCCTTCGCCAGCCCGCAGATCGCGCCGGCGTCGAACTTCGGTGCGCTGAACCCCTTGGCGACGTCGAGGTAGTCCGCGTCGGAGATGTGCATCCAGGCCTTGATCTGCTCCGGGTAGCCGATCGTCTGCCGCTTGCCGTCGAAGTAGCCGCCGAGCTGGGAGTACAGGCCCCAGTGGAGCATCATCCCGAACCGCAGCCGCTGCCACGCCGCGACGGCCGGATTTTCGCTGAGCGGCAGCGCGGCGGGTACGCCGGTCAGTGCTTTGCCCGGCACGGCGGCCGCGGCGGGAGCGGCGCCGAGGACGAGGCATAGGAGCGCGGCGGCCAGTGCGGCGAGCCGGGAACGTCGCGCCATCGGCTACCCCTTTGTTCGAACGGCGTCGAAAGGTCCAGTCATCCGATCACCACTGCGCAGAAGTTGACACATACGCCCGTATTCGTCAAGGGAAGGGGGTATGGGTCCGATGAATACCCGCGCTCATACGATTGCGGTGATCATCGGCTGACCTGGGGGACGAATTGAGACCGCTTCGCGCACTCATCGCCGTGGCGGTCGTCCTGCCGGTCTCGGCCTGCGGGCCCGACGAGGTTCCTCCGCCCGTGCCGTCGCCGGCTTCGACCACTCCGCCCCCGGTCACGACGGCCGAAAACCCTTGTACCCGCGAAGGTGTCTCGCTCACCGCGGGACCGGTCGAGGCCGCGCTCGGGCACCGGGCCTCGGTGGTGACCATGGTGAACTGCGGAACGAAGAGCCTGCGCGTCGAGGGGTATCCGGCGGTCGTGCTGCTCGACGCCGCCAGGAAGCCGATGACGATCACCATCGAGCACGGGGTGTCCTACATGGCACGGGATCCCGGGCCGGCGCCGCACACGCTCGAACCGGGGCAGCACCTCCTCTCCGTGCTGTCGTGGTCGAGCACCGTCACCGACGGGGATTCGGCGGCGGGTTCGTTCGTGACCGTGACACCGGTGCCCGGCGGCGAGGCGCGGACCCTGCCGGTGGACACCGATCTCGGCACCACCGGGAAGCTGACGGTGACCGCGTGGGCGCCGAAACTGCTGAACTGAACGCGGCCTGCTTGTAGCCTGTCGCGGTGGACGTGGCGATTGTCGGGAGTGGACCCAACGGGCTCGCGGCCGGGGTGGTGCTCGCGAGGGCTGGGCTGCGGGTGGAACTGTTCGAAGCGGCGGGCGAAATCGGCGGCGGGGCCCGGTCGGCGCGCCTGTTCGATTCGGACGTGCTGCACGACGTCTGCTCCGCGGTGCATCCGATGGCCGCGGCGTCCCGGTTCTTCCGCGAGTTCGACCTCGGCGCGCGCGGCGTCGAACTGGTGCGCCCGGCGGTGTCCTACGCGCATCCGCTCGACGGTGCGCCCGCCGGGCTGGCGTTCGCCGATCTCGAACGGACCTGCGAGCGGCTCGGGGCGGACGGCGCGCGGTGGCGCGCGCTGATGGGACCGCTGGTCAGGAGCAGCGACGCGATCGTCGACGCGGTGATCTCGGACCAGCGGCGCCTTCCCGCCGATCCGGTCGCGCTGGCCAGGTTCGGCCTCGGCGCGCTCGTGCACGGCTCCCGGCTGGGCGGGCGGGTGTTCCGCGGCAGGCAGGCGCCCGCGATGCTCGCCGGGGTCGCGGCGCACGCGATCGGCAGGCTGCCCGCACTGCCCGGCGGCGGGATTTCGCTGCTGCTCGGACATCTCGCGCACGCGAAGGGCGGCTGGCCGGTTCCCCTCGGCGGGAGCCAGCGCATCGCGAACGCGATGGCGGACGATCTCGCAGCGCACGGCGGGACCGTCCACACCGGACACCGGGTGACCGATATCAGGGAACTGGCGCGAGCTCGCGCCGTCCTGCTCGACGTCAGCCCGCGCGGGGTGCTCGGCATGGCGGGCCGCTTCCTCGACGACGGCTACCGGCGGGCGCTGGAGTCCTACCGGTACGGTCCCGGGGTGTCCAAGGTGGATTTCCTGGTGTCGGAGCCGATCCCGTGGACCGACCCCGGGGTCGCCGACGCGGGTACGGTGCACCTCGGTGGTGACCGGGAATCGCTCTACGCGAGCGAAAACGCCGTCGTGCGGGGAAAACACGCCGAGGACCCGGTCGTACTGCTGTCCGAGCCCATGGTCGCCGATCCCACTCGCGGATTGCCGGGGAAACGGCCCGTGTGGGCGTACTGCCACGTGCCGAACGGGTCCGGTTTGGACGCGACCGAGGTGATCACCCGTCAGATCGAGCGCTTCGCACCGGGGTTCTCCGACACCGTGCTGGCCAGCCGCTCGGTTCCGGCGAGCGAACTGGCGGCCTACAACCCGAACTACGTCGGCGGTGACATCGCGTCGGGCGCGATTTCCCTGCGGCAGCTCGCGGCACGGCCGGTCGCGCGCTGGGATCCGTTCCGGGTGCCGCTCAGTGGTGTGTACCTGTGCTCCGCGGCCACCCCGCCGGGGCCCGGCGTGCACGGGCTCGGCGGCTACTACGCGGCGAAACGGGTGTTGCGCACCGAGTTCGGCCGCGCACTGCCCGCGCTGGGGCCGGTCGCATGAGCCGCCATCGCCTGTCCCGGCACCGGCAGCGGGTGTCGATCGCGCTGTTCCTGCTCGGCGTCGCGCTGTGCTGCGCGGGGATCGTCCCGCTCGTCATCGGCTACCGCGTGGTGAACGTCAACGGCGACTCGATGGCCCCCGTCCTGCGCCACGAGGACACCGCGGTCGCTGACACCGGCATCGGGAACCTCCGGCGCGGCGACGTGGTGCTGCTCGACCCCGCCGCGCTGGGCGGCCACGGCGAGCCGGTCGCGTTGCGGGTGATCGGGCTCGGCGGCGACACCGTGACCTGCTGCGTGACCGACGGGCGGCTCGCGGTGAACGGCCAGCCCATCGCCGAAGAGTACTTGGACGGTGACGCGCCGGCGTCGATGCCGTTTTCGGTCGCGGTGACCCCGGGGCGGCTGTTCGTGCTCGGCGATCACCGCACCGTGGCAACGGATTCGCGGGCGCGGGTGGCGGGGCCCGGTGCCGGCGCGGTGCCCGCCTCGGCCGTGCGGGGCAGGGTGGTGGCGAGGGCGTGGCCGCTCACCAGGGCCGGTGAACTGGACGCCACTCGCGCGTTCTCGCGGTTCGCCCCGCCACGCGACGGTGCGATCGGCTTGATCGTGGCGGTCTCCGTGGTGCTCGCCGGGGTCGTGTTCCTTGCCGCTTCCGGGTTCGAAGCCCTGCGCAGGCGACCGAAGTAGCTTGCGCTCCGGCCGTGGCCGGGCCAAGGTTTCCTTGGTGCAACCGGGGGCATCAGGGGCAGAAAAGGACGAATCATGCGATTGAGACGTACCTTGGCGGTTTTCGGGCTCGCCGGGGTTTCCCTCGTGTCCACTGTGGCGGCGGTGCAGGCCGACCCGCTCGGTGCGGCGGCGAGCGAGGTGGCCATCCGCGACGGCGAGACGAAACCCGTCTACGACTTCGCGAAAGCCGTACGGGAACTCGTTTACGTCGAGACGCCGGTCGACAGCGACCGCGACGGCAAACACGACAAGCTGGCCGTCTACGTGACGCGGCCGAAGGAGACGAACGGCTCGCTGAAGGTCGCTTCGATCGTCGAGCCGAGCCCGTACAACGGTGGCACGCTCGACGTGCCGTACCACCCGGCCAAGGTGACCGACTACCCGCACACCGCGCCGTGGTCGCCGCCGACGGGGGCGCAGCCGCCGGTCGACTACGACCCGGTCTACTACGACAACTACTTCGTCTCCCGCGGGTACGCGGTGATCTCGGCGGACACGCTCGGCACCGGCAACTCCGAGGGCTGCCCGAGCGCGATCGGCACCGAAGAGAAGACCGGCATGAAGACGGTCGTCGAATGGCTGACGGGCAAGGCGAAGGCGTTCACCGCGGACGGCAAGGAGGTCAAGGCGGGCTGGTCCACCGGGAATGTCGCGATGGCAGGCAAGAGCTACGACGGCACATTGCCGGTCGCGGTGGCCAGTACCGGTGTGCCCGGCCTGAAGACGATCGTGTCGATCTCCGGGATCCCGAGCTGGTACAGCTACTACCGGGCGAACGGGGCGGTGGTCTCTCCCGGCGGGTACGTCGGCGAGGACGCGGACCTGCACGCGAAGGTGGTGCTGACCAGGAAGAACGCCGCGGTGTGCGAAAAACCCATCCGGGAGATGGAAACCGCGATGGACCGGGTCAGCGGCGACTACAACGCGTTCTGGGACGAGCGCAACTTCGCCAAGGACATGAAGAACTTCAAGGGCAGCGTGCTGCAGGTCGCCGGGATCAACGACTGGAACGTGAAGCCGCAGAACTTCAGCGACCTGTGGACCGCGCTCGGGAAGAACGACACCCCGCGCAAGCTGTGGCTGCACCAGGGCCAGCACGACGACCCGCTCTACGTCGCCGAGCAGGCGTGGCTCGACCAGGTCCACCAGTGGTTCGACCACTGGCTCTACAACGTCGACAACCGCGTGATGAAGACGCCGATGGTGCACTTCGAGGCGGCGCCCGGCAAGTGGGTGGACTACCGGAACTGGCCGGAACCCGGTGCGCACGACGTGACGCTGCGCTTCGGTTCGAACGGCAAGCCCGCGCAACCCGGTGTGCTGACCCCGTTCTGGGCACCGGGGTTCGGGAAGAAGCAGTCCTTCGTGGACGATCCGAACCGGACCGCGGACAGCCTGGTGTCCGGAATGGACAAGGTAGACCCGAACCGGTTGCTCTACGTGTCCGATCCGCTTCCGTTCAACGCCAGGGTTTCGGGCACGCCACAGGTGACCGTGCGGGCCTCTGTGGACGGCAAGTCGCCCTACCTGAGCGCGCTGCTGGTGGACTACGGCAAGGACACGCGCGTCACCGAGCTGGTGAAGACGGACGACCAGTGGTGCTTCGGTGACACGCTCGGCGCGAACTCGGGATGCCGCCCGAAGCGGGTCTACAAGACCGCCGAGAGCGACTACCAGGTGGTCAGCCGCGGCTGGCTGGACGTGCGGAACCGGAACTCGGCGAGCCGGACCGACCCGATCCGCCCCGGCAAGCCGTACACCTTCACCTGGAACATGGAGCCGAGGCAGTACCAGCTCAAGGCGGGGCACCGGCTCGGTGTCGTGCTGCTGGTGACCGACCAGGACTACACGCTGCAGTACCCCGCGGGCACGAAGGTGGCCGCGACGCTCGGGGAAAGCAGCGTGAAGATCCCGCTCGTCGCAGGCTGATCGTCGGGGCGGAGGTGGCGTCGGAACTGCTCTGAAGGCCGCAGTGATGTGTGCGCGTCGGTTCCGGTGAGGTGGGTGGCGGATGCGTGGAGCCGCCCGGGGGCTTGGTCCGTGAAGGTCGCCTTCGGGGAATCTGACGCCGCGATCTCGCCCCTCGCGGCGTGCGGCATGGTGGTGCTGATGCCCTGAAGGTGACCTTC